>DATKRM010000154.1:0-12478 GCA_035532195.1 Solirubrobacteraceae bacterium | reverse complement strand
GACGGTGAGGCTGACCAGCCCGCCCAGCAGGTTGGGGGTGGCTGAGCCCGGGGCGGCGAAGGCGCGGTTGTCGTTTGAGGTAGCGGTGAGCGCGTCCTTGGCCCCGATCGCCGGCGTGCTCACGGTGGCCGCGTCGGTCTGCTGGGAGCAGAAGTCGGTGGGGGACTGGGACCCGGGAACCCCGTCGAAGGTGTAGGACAGGACCCCGGTCTGGCCGCACGGGGCGAGAGTGAGGGTGGAGGCGCCGCCGCTGTTGGATGCCGCGGTCCCGGCATCGAGCCACATCCAGCCCGTCCAGCCCGCCTCGGCCACGGGGTTACCGCCGTTTCCGGTCAAGATCACCTGGTGAGTGGGCTGAGGGGCGGACGGACCCGAGTAGTCGATATCGATCTCGTCCCGGTCATCCCCGGCCGCGTGCTGGCCCAGCGACACCGACCAGCTTCCGTCGGCCGCGGTGGTGGCCGAGGTGTCAGCCACCACGATCGGCGTTCCGTCCGGCCCCGTGCGGAGCAATCGGACGCGCACGCCGATTCCGCCCCCGGGGGACAGGTTCACGTTTCCGCTTACCTGGGAGTTGAACTGCCGCAGGCTGACCTGGGGCAGCGGTAGCTGGGGGGTGACCGTGGTGTCGGCCTGCACACAGCCCGGGTTGCCGCCCGAGTCGCGGTTGGCCCACATGTCCTGGATCAGGTACTGGTGGCCGTTGATCACCTGGTTATACGGCGACCCATTGGGCGCGAAGCCCAGCGGCGAGCCGACCTGGGGCCCGACCTCGCACTTGTCTCCGACCTCGAACCCATTCGGATCCATCCAGCCGTTTCCGGTGGGATCGGTCATGGCCTCGACGATCTCGTGGCCCGCCCCGTTCAGCGCCGCCTCGGCGTCGGGGAAGCCCTGCGGGTCTGCCCCCTGGCCGATCGGCGCTTCGATGATCGGATCCACCGACACGGCATACATCGTCACCCCGTGCCCGCTGGGATTGGCGGCCGTGTGGTAGGCGGCAAACGCGTTGGTTCCACACACGTTGTGAGCGATGCACTCGTCCACCCCGGGCGGGAGAAACACGTACCACAGGTTGTTCAGCCCTCGGGCCGCCCCGGGAGTGGTCTGGATGACGTGATCGATCTCAGCCGTGACCTGGGCGTCGGTCACGCAGGTGGCGGTGCCCGAGGGCGAGGCGCACTGGTCAGTCTTGGCCGGGTAGGGGTCCGCCCGGTCGAATGAATCCTGGGCGGGGACGTAGCCAACCTGGTAGGCCCCCGAGCTGATCGCGCCCGGGCTTGTTCCCTGGCCGTACTGCGGGAGCACGGTGAACGCGTTGCACTCAGCCGACAGGCAGGTGCCGGCCGCACCGCTGTCGTGTGCCACGTCGGTGAGGAACTGCTGGATCATCGGCTCGTAGCCGGGTATGCCGGCTCCCGGCGAGCCCTGAAACACATATCCGGCCGGCGCCCAGAAGATGGTGTGCACGGTGATCGGGCCGGTCACCGTGCCGCCGTGGTAGACGACCGGGGTCAGCGGGCCGCTGGCCCCGTCCACGTGCGCGGCTCGACCGTTGCGACCAAACACGGGGATCAGGCCCAGCCGACCCGCCACCCGCGGGTGAAAACTGGTGCCGCTGCCGCCTGGAGGCACGGTCGCCGCCCCGGCGCCAGGCGCGAGCCCACCCACCGCCAGGCAGATGATCGTCGCCAGCCCTCCCCCTCTGCGCCCCATGCGGCTTCCTTTTTCGGTGATCCGCCGCTCTCCCCCGGGCGAGCGACCTCAGCCGGCGACGGTACCCCAGGCTCAGGCCAGCGTCAAGCGGTGTCAGTCAGCTCGCCGCATCGAACTCGCGCCGGCGCAACTCCGCGCGCCTGATCTTCCCGGTGAGGGTCTTGGGGAGCTCGGTCACGAACTCGACCTTGCGCGGGTAGGCGTAGGCCGAATGACGGTCGCGGACGAACGCCTGGATCTCCGCCGCCAGGGCCGGCGTCGGGTCGTGCCCGGCCGCGGCGACCACGAACGCCTTGACCACGTGGCCGCGGCGCTCGTCGGGTGAGGCCACGACCGCAGCCTCGGCCACTGCCGGATGCTCCAGGCAGGCCGACTCGACCTCGAACGGCCCGATCCGGTAGCCGGCCGAGATGATCACGTCGTCGGCCCGCCCCTCGTACCAGAAGTAGCCGTCCTCGTCGGCGCGGGCGGCGTCCCGGGTGTGAAACCACTCGCCCCCGAACACCTCCCGCGAGTCCTCAGGCCGGTTCCAGTAGCCCAGCGGGTAGTGCGGGTTCGACCGGGCCTTGAGGCATATCTCACCCCGCTCCCCGGGCGGCAGCGGCCGTTCGGACTCGTCCAGGATCGCCACCTCCCAGCCGGGCATCGGCTTGCCCATCGAGCCGTCGCGGACTTCCATGAACGGGTAGTTGGCCACCAGCGGATACGACTCGGTCAGGCCATAGAAGTCGAGCACAGTGATCCCGTACTGATCACGGAACCAGCGGATGGCTTCGGGGTTCAGCGGCTCACCGGCCGAGCACACGATCCGAAACTGCTGCGGGTAGCGCTGGCCGGCGTCGGCGATCGACATCATCGAGCGGATCGCGGTCGGCGTGGCGAACACGTTGGTGACCTCGTGGCGGGATAGGAAGTCCAGCTGCTTGTGGGGATCGAAGCCGCCCTCCCGCTGGTAGACGGCCTGCACCGCACCGAGCCGCCACGGCCCCAGGAGCGGGCAGATCCCGGCCGCCCAGGCCCATTCGCCCATGCCGTGGAACAGCTCGCCGTCGCGCACGTCATGGCAGTAGATGAACTCCTCGTGGGCCGGCAGGTAGCGATGGGCGTGGAGGATGCCCTTGGCCAGCCCGGTGGTGCCTGAGGAGTAGTAGAGCTGTGCCGGGTCGTCGGCCGCCGTGTCGGCGCAGGTGAACGCGGTTGCGCCCTGGCTGAGCACGTCCTCGTCCAGGATCAGCAGCTGCTCCACCAGCGACCGCTCGATCCGGTCGGCGTTGGCGGCGTTGGTGATCAGGACCTTCGGCTCGGAGTCGGCCAGGCGATGGCGGATCCCCTCGTCGCCGTAGAGCACGGACATCGAGAGCAGGATGGCGCCGGCCTTCCACACCGCGAAGAAGGCGGCCGCGGTCTCCGGGGTCGGCGGTAGCAGCATGGCCACGCGGTCGCCGGGGTCGACGCCGCGGGCTACCAGCACGTTGGCCAGCCGGTTGGAGTCGTCCTGGAGCTCGCCCCAGGGCACCCGCCGGACCGTGCCCCCGAAGTCCTCGTGGATCATGGCCAGCTTGTCCCGAGGGTGCCGGTCGCACACGTCGGCGGCGATGTTGTAGCGCTCGGGAACCTGCCAGCGGTGCTGGGCGCGCGCGTCCTCGTAGGAAGAGATGGTGGGGGAGATCATGCGCGCATCATCGCGTCTTGCCGCGCGGTGCGCCACTCGGGAGTGAGGCGTCCACCAGAGGGGTACTCTGTACGTGGATCTTCGATGGATCTGCTTCTTGGAGTGTTGCTGGGAATCGGGCTCGCGGCGATCCTGCTCACCGCCTGGAAGGCGATGCGCCCGGCGCCTTCGGACGAGTCCGCTGAGGCGCTGGGGACGCAGACCGCGCTGCACGCCGCCGCGTCGACCCTCCCCTACCTGCGCCGGGGGCTGAACCCCCGGACCGCCGAACAAGCGGTCCCGTACCTGCGGGCGCTGACTCGCGCGGCCGCGATCGCGCTGGCCGACGGCCGGGCCGTGCTGGCCATTGAGGGCGAAGGTCGCGAGCAGGTGCGTCCGGGCGACCTGCTGCCTCGGCTGCTCGAGCGCACCCCCGATGACCGGATGCACATCGAGCCGCGGCTCGTCTCGTCGGACCCGGGCTGCCCCCTGCGCTCGGCGGCGCTGGCGCCGCTGGTGGTCCAGGGTCGCCGGGTGGGCACCCTGATCGCGTTTTACCGCAGCGGCGGCTGGCCCAGCCACAACGAGCTACGGGTGGTCCAGGAGGCGGCCAGCCTGGTCTGCGCGCAGGTGGAGCTCTCGCTGATCGCCGAGCACGAGCAGCGGCTGGCCCAGGCGGAGCTGCGGGCCCTCCGGGCCCAGATCTCGCCGCATTTCATCTACAACGCGCTGGCCGCCGTGGCCGGCGAGATCCACACCCGGCCCGAGGAGGCCCGGGAGCTGTTGATCGATTTCGCCCAGTTCACCCGGTATCTGTTCCGGGACGGCCGCTCCTACGTCACGCTGGCCGAGGAGCTCGAGCACGTGGCCCGCTACCTCCGGCTGGAGCAGGCGCGGTTCCGGTCGCTGGACGTGACGATCGACGTGCCGGATGAGGTCAAGGACGCGGTGGTTCCGGCGATGTCGATTCAACCGCTGGCTGAGAACGCGGTGCGCCACGGAGTGGAGCGCCGCGCCGGCTCCGGCCGGGTGACCATTGCCGCCCGGATGGTTGGCGACGACGTCGAGCTGCGGGTGAGAGACGACGGAGCCGGCATCGAGCCCGAGCGGGTCCCCGCCGTGCTGGCCGGGGCCGGCGGCGGGATCGGGCTGTCCAACGTGGACAGCCGGCTGCGGGCCAGCTTCGGCGAGGGTTACGCGCTCCAGATCGAGTCCGATCCGGGCCGCGGGACCACCGTGGTCATGGCCGTGCCCCATCTCCGCGGTACGCCCTCGGATTCGCGGCCGAAGCTCGTAGCATGAGCGCCCGCGAGCTCAGGATCCTGGCCGTCGACGACGAGCGCTCCCAGCTTCAGGACCTGGCCCGTCTGCTCCGAGCCTCGCCGATCGTCAAGCAGGTCCAGTGCGCCGGGGACGGCAGGGACGCGCTGGTCAAGGCGTCCGCCGAGCCATTCGACGCGATCTTCCTCGACGTGCGGATGCCTGATCTGGACGGCGTGGAGCTGTCCCGGGTGCTTCGCCGGTTCGCCTCGCCGCCCCAGCTGGTGTTCGTCACCGCCCACGAGGACGCCGCGGTGGAGGCGTTCGAATTGCACGCCCTCGATTACATCCTCAAGCCGGTGGGCCGAGCCCGGTTGGAGGAAGCCCTCCAGCGCGTGTCATCTGCGCTGGCGGCCGAGGCGAACGGCGGCGCCGCAGGCCGGCCGTCCAGCGCCGAGCCCGACGTGTTGGCCGCGGCCAACGTGAGGTCAGGGTCGACCCGGCTGATCCAGCGCGGCTCGATCCTGTACCTGCAGTCCTACGGCGACTTCGTCCGGATCGTGACCGGGGATGGCCGCTACCTGCTCCGCAACACGCTCACCGACCTGGAGCACCGGTGGGAGCAGTTCGGTTTCGTCCGGGTGCACCGCCAGTACCTGGCCAACCTGCACCAGGCGATCGAGCTCCGGCCGGCGTTCGGCAGCACGGCGGAGCTGGTGTTTCCGGGCTCGCTCACGATCCCGGTGGCGCGCCGCCACGTGGCTGACCTGGGCCGTCGTCTGGCGGCTTAGTGAGGGCGCCGCAACGTGGCGGCTGAGCGTCCCGAGACGTGATCACGGTGTGAACGCGCAGTACGGCTTTCGGCTGGTCAGGGAGTGACCTGCGGGACGTTCCGGAAGTGCTCGCGTGCGTTGGCGCTTCCGGAACGTCCCGCATGGTCGCAACCGACCGACTACTCCGACCCTTCCCCGTACTTCGCGATCTCCTCCTGCTGCTGCTTGGACAGCTGCTGCACGTCCTCGCCGCGTTCCTTCTTGGCGCTGTACACCTGGTCTTTGATCTTCTCCACCACGTCCGGGTTGGCCAGGGTCGAGATGTCGCCCACCTCGGTGAAGTTGGAGATGCCGGCGATCACGCGGCGCATGATCTTGCCCGAGCGGGTCTTGGGCATGTCAGGCACGATCCACACGTTCTTGGGCCGGGCGATCTTGCCGATGTCCTTCTCGATCTGAGCCGCCACCTTCTGGGCGACGTCTTGACTGCCCTCGTACCCGGGCTTGACCGCCACGTACATCTCGACCACCTTCCCGCGGGTCTCGTCGACCACCGGAACGGCCGCGGCCTCGGCCACCTCCTCGACCTCGATGGCGGCCGACTCGAGCTCCTTGGTGCCCAGCCGGTGCCCAGCCACGTTGATCACGTCGTCGATCCGGCCCAGGATGCGGAAGTAGCCGTCCTCGGCCTGCACAGCACCGTCGCCGCACAAGAACGGCCAATCACGCCAGTCCTGGCTGTTCGGGTCCTGGTTGAACCGCTTGTAATAGGTGTCGATGAACCGCTCGTCCTGACCCCACACGGTCTGCATGCGGCCCGGCCACGGGTTGCGCACGCAGATGTAGCCCGCCTTGCCCGAACCCTGGGGGATCTCCTGGCCGTTCTCGTCGAATATCACCAGCTGAATCCCCAGACACGCCGGCCCGCAGCTGCCGGGCTTCATCGGCTGAAGGAACGGCAGGGTGCTGCCCAGAAAGCCGCCGGTCTCGGTCATCCACCAGGTGTCGGTGATCGCCGCCTCGCCCTTGCCGACCACCTTCCAGTACCAGCGCCACACGTCGGGCTCGATCGGTTCACCCACCGTGGTCATGGTCTTGAAGTCGTAGTCGTACTTGCCCGGCTCATCCGCGCCCACCTTGCGGAGCATGCGAATCGTGGTCGGCGCGGTGTGGAAGATGTCCACGCCCAGCTGCTCGGCGATCCGCCAGGGCCGGCCGGCGTCCGGATAGGTAGGAACGCCTTCGTACATGACCGTGGTCGTCCCCAACGCCAACGGCCCGTAGACGATGTACGAGTGCCCGGTGATCCACCCGATGTCCGCGAAGCACCAGTAGGTGTCCTCGGGGTGGATGTCCTGGTAGTACTTGGACGTCCCGGTGACGTAGCTCAGGTAGCCGCCGATGGAGTGCTGGGCGCCCTTGGGCCGGCCGGTGGTGCCGCTGGTGTACATGAGGAACAGCGTGTCCTCGGCGTTCATTGACTCGGGCTCCACCTCCTGGCCCTGGTAATCCTCGAGCACCTCGTCGACAAAGTAGTCGCGCCCATCGACCATCTCTGACTGCGAGTGGTACTCGCCGGGGATACGGCGGAACACCAGGATCTTTTCGACCTCGATGCCCTCCTTCCGGGCCGCCTCCACGGCTTCGTCGGCCTTGACCTTGTGGTCGATCAACTCACCGTTGCGGTAGTAGGCGTCGATCGTCACGAGGATCGTGCTCTGCGCGTCGCCCATGCGCTGGCCGCAGGCCACGCCGCTGAAACCGCCGAACACCTGGGAGTGGATTACGCCCAGCCGGGCGCAGGCCAGCATGGCTACGGGCAGGTCCACGACCATCGGCAGGTGGAACGTGACCCGGTCCTGCGGCTTGACGGCGCAGAAGTCCCGCAGCAACGCGGCGAACTCGTTGACCCGGCGATGCAGCTCGCCGTAGGTGATCCGGAGGGTCTCGTCTTCCTCCAGCTCGGGTACCCAGACAATCGCGTCCTCGTCCGCCCGGGATTCCAGATGACGGTCCACGCAGTTCACGCACGCGTTGAGCCGGCCGCCCGCCCACCACTTGAAGAACGGCGGGTTGCTGGTGTCGACGATCTGATCCCATCTCTGGTCCCAGTCGAGCATCTCCGCGTACTCGACGAAGCAGTCGGGGAAGTTCTCTGGCTTGAAGCGCTCGAGGATCGACTCGTCCCCTGCGTTGGCCTGCTCCCGGTAGCGCTCCGGCGGCGGGACGTACTCCTCCTCGCGCCAGTGGACCGCAATCTTGTCCTCGGAGTACTCGTCTTGCTCGTCGGCGGCCTGAGTGGAATCTGCCATTAAACCTCTCCTTCCGGCCCGTATCGGGACCGCGGGGCCCGGCGCCCTGAGGGGCGCCGAGCCGACGCTGATTGCTGCTATGTCGCTAGTACCTTAATACCCTGAATCAACTCACCTCAGGGCGTGTGTCGGGGGACCAGGTGCAGCGGGAACATCGGGAGGATCGTCCGAGCGAACGTGGAGTTTATGACCGCGGCAAACGATCCATACCACGCCGCGGCCGCGGTAGCCAGACCCACGTACCCCCCGACCTTGATCGTGCTGTTGGTGGCGTTGGTCGTCCCGACCAGACTGGCATTGCCGATGGCCAGTAGCCAGAACGTCACGGCCAGCAGGATGAACACCAGCGCGATCACACCCGTGGTCCGCAGCGAGGCTACGAACATGTAGGTGGTGAAGATCGCCCACGCGTACAGGTACACGGAGATGGCGTTGTGCGCGACGTCCGCGTTGGCGAATCCCCCTCCGAATTTGTTACCGGCCGTCAGCAGCAGGACGAAGAACGAGATCCAGAACGCGCCGAATGAGCTGAACGCCACCGCCCCGAACGTGTTGCCGGTGCGGAACTCCCACATCCCGGCTAGCAGCTGAGCGATGCCGCCATACGCCAGCGCCAGTCCGAGCACGATGATCGGCGCGCCACCGCCGGTTCCGACCAGGTTTGCGTTGTAGATGCTGAGCACGAACGTGGTCGTGGCAAAGCCGGTCAGACCGAGTGGTCCCGGATCGGCGGGCGTCCAGAATCCCGCCGACCTGCCCCCCGTGGGATCCGGCGCGGGTGCGGGTCTCACATCCGCTTCCCGGCCGGGGGTGCTAGCAGCCTCCATAACTGCCTCCTCGCTTGTGGTTGACCTATCGGTAGGCAGGTTCGACCTCAGGCCGGGCACACGCAACCGAGATCGCCCAATGGGGGATGGCGCGCGACGAGCGGTGCTTAGAGCACGATCAACGGCAGCCGCGCGCGCCCGGGGGGCACGGCGGACGGGTTACTTGCGCCGCTTGCGCTTGCGCTTGGGGGTGCTGGCCCGGGTTCGGATCACCGTGGTCGCCGGCTTGTTGTCCGAGCTGGCCGGCTTGGCGGGAGTGCGGCTCTGAGGCTTGGCCCGCGCGTTGCCGCGGGCGCCGCCCGCCCGCTGGCGCTGTTCGCGCATCTCGGCCGAGCTCGGCCAGGGCACCGCTTCGCCCTTGCCCCACGATTCGGGCTCACCGCTGGTCCAGCGACCGGACAGCAGGTAGGCGATGGCCAGCAGCCAGAACACCTCGATCAGGAGCGCCGGGGCGCTGCCGATCAGGAGCAGCGAGGCCGCCGCGGCCACCATTCCCAGGTAGCCCAGAAACCGGGTGAGGAGACCGACCCGCATGGCGTTCAACGACACCAGCACGAAGGCGATGGCCAGCAGCAGAGAGCCCACCAGCCCCAGGTACTGGAGCACCGCCAGCGTGCCTCCGCCGACCAGGCTGTTGGCCTGAACATACGACAGGGCGCCGGCGGAGGTAACGAACTGGTGGGCCTTGATCGCGATGGCGATGCCGTACGCGATCCCGCCCACGGCCCCGATCGCGCCGCCGGCCAACGCGGTGAGCCGCGGGGCCTGGGTCATTTGCGGGCGGCGCTCCTGAGCCGCCCGACCCACGAAGTTGAGCGTGAGGCCGAGCGCCACCAGCCCGAGTCCGTTGATCACGGCGCCCGCCACCTCCAGCGCGACGCGCTTGTTGGTCACGATCAGCTCCAGCGTCAACTCGCTCACCTTGGGCTGCGGGCCCACGGCCGTGAGCGCGGCCGCGGCAAACAGAGCGATGCCGCCCACCCCCGCGATCACCGCGTAGGGAAGGCGAAGCCGCAGCTCCCGCGCGTGCTGTTCATGCGGAGCCATAAGCGCCGGCGAATACTAGTGCCGCGGTGGCTCGGGAGCCGAGGGCCGGTAGGCCGGAAGCTGGCGATCGGCGGCCAGCGGCCCGAGGTCACGCTCGGGTCCGCCGCGGTCCAGGAGCCGCGACGTCCGGTCGCCGGCCGCGATCACTAGATCGAGGAACGGCGCCAGCACCCGGATCACGACTTCGATGCGTCCCTGGAGCTTGACGTTCGGCTCTGAGCTTGCCACCGCCCGGAGTGTACGGTCATGCCGGTGACAAGCCCGGGAGCCTGCCCCGCCTGCGGCGGGCCGCTGCGCGCGTGGCGCTCGGTCCGCCCGGCCGACCCGGGGCTGGACCGGCGGCCGATCCCGTTGAGCCGCTGCCAGCGCTGCGGTTCGGCGGTGACCGGCGGAGCCGTTCCGCCCGACCTGTATGGCACCGGGGCGTATTCCCCGGGCCCGCCGCGCCTGCACGCTGCCGCCCGCCCATTGCTGGCCGGATTTGACCGTCAACGCCTGTCCTTCCTCCGCTCGTGGGTCCCGCCTCCGGCGCGGCTGCTCGACGTGGGCGCGGGGCGAGGGCGCTTCGTGGTTGCGGCCCAGGCCGCCGGCTATCAGGCCGCCGGGATCGAGCCCTCCCGCCGGGGGGCCGACGCCGCCGTCCAGGCCGGCGCCCCGGTGACCCGAGCCAGCGTCGAGGAGGCCGAGCTGGAGACCGGTGGGTTTGACGCGGTCACGGTGTGGCACGTCCTGGAGCACCTGGAGGAGCCCGGGCCGGCGCTGGACCGCGCTGCCTCGTGGCTGCGCCCAGGTGGCGGGCTACTGGTCGGCGTGCCCAACCTCGACAGCCTGCAGGCCCGGCTGGGCGGCGAGCGCTGGTACCACCTCGACGTGCCCCGTCACCGGGTCCACTTCACCCCCGGCGGGCTGGAGACGCTCCTAGGCCATCACGGGTTCACGGTGCGGCAGGTTCACCACGTGCTGGCCGAGCACAACCCGTTCGGGATGTGGCAGTCGCTGCTCAGCCGGATCAACCAGCACCCGTCGTACGTCTACAACCTGCTCAAGCGCAACGCTCCCCTGCGCTCGCCTGATCTGGCCATCTCCGTGGCCGCTCTGCCGACGGTCCCGCTGGCCGCCCTGCTCGAGCTGGGCGCGGGCCTGGCCCGGCGCGGCGGGACGATTGCGGTGCTAGCTCAACGCGCGGGGTAGGATGGGAGTATGGAATCAAGTGGATTCGGAGACCTGTTCGGGGATCCCGAAGAGCTCCAGCGCCGGCTCGGCGAGTTTGCCGAGCAGATGCAGGGAAACCAGCGCCTGGCCTGGGCCGATAACGCAATCAAGCTGGCCGTCGACCTGACCGTCGCGGCGATGAACCGGGTGAACATCCAGGGCACCACAGAAGAGCAGTCAGAGCAGCTGCGCGTGGTGATGGCCCACGTGTTCCCCGAGGCCGTGACGCTGGTCCGCGAGGCCCGCGAGGGCCTGCAGTAGGCGGCGGTTAGCAGCGACGGCCGAGGCGTCAAACGCCTCGGCCCTTCATCTGGTGCGCAGTTACTTATAGGTCGCCTTGTAGTGGAACACGTATTGGCCGGTGCCTATGTTGCCCGCGCCGGTGAATGTGCCCACCATTGAATGGCCAGCCTGCCCGCCCGTGCCGCGGGTCAGCTTGAGCTTCCCCCCGGTGACCGTGTCGTCGCCGGTCTTGGGCTGATTCGTGATGTGGAGTGTGGCGGTTCCGGTACCGGTCAGCGTCCCGTTGGTCGTCCACAGCGTGACCTTCTTGGCTGTCGCGGTGATGGTTCCGCTGCTCGCGCTGGTCGGCTTGATGGTGTACGTCACCGCTCCCTGCCCCAGCAACTTGTCGGAGTTGAAGCCGGCGTAGTAGACGAGGCCTGTCGTCGTCTTTGGTGTCGGCCCGAGGTACGCGGTTCCGCTCGTCTGGCGGGCGCTGCCGCCACTGGCGGCAATTGCACCGGCCGTCGCGCTCGCAACGGCCACCATGATGGCCAGCGCCGCTACGGCGCCGGCACGCCTTCCTATGCGCAGCATGTGATGCCTCCTTGGTTGTCTGATGACCCAGGCATAGGTTCCCGCGTCCGGGGATCTATAACCCGGCCAGCACCAGTTCGTCGTGCTCGTCGGGCTTCACCTTGCGCAGGATCTGCGCGATCCGGCCATCGGGACCGATGACGAACGTCGTGCGCTCGTTGCCCATGTACGTGCGCCCGTACATCGACTTCTGCACCCACACGCCGTAGGCCTCGGCCACCTGGTGATCCTCGTCGGCCAGCAGCGGGAAGCCCAGGCCGTACTTGTCGTCGAACTTGCTGACGGCCTTGACGGGATCAGGAGAGACGCCCAGCACCACGGCCCCGGCCCGCTCGTAATCGGCCCGGTGGTCGCGCACCCCGCAGGCCTGCTTTGTGCACCCAGGCGTATCTGCCTTGGGGTAAAAGTAGAGGACGACAGTCTCCCCCCGCAGGCCCGACAGGCTGACCGGTTCGCCGTGCTGATCGGGGAGGGTGAAGTCCGGGGCTGGATCGCCGGGCTGGAGCACGCCTGGATCCTACGGCTACCAGCTGCCGCCGTGACACAGCGACGAAACGTGGCCGGCGCACGTCCGGGCGATGTGTCCGCGGGCGTTCCGGGTGATGGTGAACGTGTCCCCACTGGGGCTGGTGACGGTGACGCTATAGGTGGTGGCGGTGCCGTGGGCCGCGCTCAGGTACGGCAGCCGGTTTGGCGTGAGCGGAATGTTTGGCTCGAGCATGGCGATCGCTTTGGGGGAGATGCGGCTGTAGTTGCCGTTGTCGTCGGTGGCCAGGGTCTCGGCCGCGGTCTGAGCGGTGCGGGTCAGCGACTGTGCGGCCAGGTCCTGAGCCGCGGCCGAACCAGTGGCCGCTGCTGTCG
>DATKRM010000153.1:0-10154 GCA_035532195.1 Solirubrobacteraceae bacterium | reverse complement strand
GGCAGCAGGAACACGGCGATGGGCTTCGAGATGATGTCGGCCACCTGGTAGGCGGCCAGCGCGCGGACCAGGCGCCGCAGGTACGAAGTCATCCCACCAGAACCGTCCACAGACGGTTCCACAGCTCCTTGGCATCGACATCGTGGGCCAGGGCCGAGCCAAACCCGGGCAGGCCGATATCGAGCACGGTGCCGCGACCCAGTCCGTAGGCCACGACCGCCGACGCCCCGGCCGACGTGCCGGCCTGGGCCAGGATCTGCCCCGGCGCAGCGACCCCGGTGATGGGCTGATAGGTGTGGAACGCGGCCAGCACCCCGGAGGTGGTCGAGAAGATGCCCAGCTGGTCGCCGATCACCGCGATCAGCTGTCCGCCCGTACCGGTGATTCGCCCCGGGCGGGCCCCCAGCGCATCGGTCGGCGCCGGTGGCGTGGGATCGGTCAGGACCCCGCCACTGACCGTCACGTTGCGCTGCAGCGACCCCAGGCCCAACGAGACCACGTGCCCGCCAGCCTGCACGTAGGCCCGGAGCGCGGCGGCCAGCGACCGGGGCGCCCACTCCTCGCTCCCGGCCAGGATGACCGCGCTGTGGGAGGACAGAGCGGGCCCGCGTCCGTCGATCAGCCCAACGTCGGTGGTCAGGTCGTACGGGTAGTGGGCGGAGTCCAGGTAGGCAAGGAGGGCCGCCTCGTCGGCGTAGCCGACGGGCGGGCCGTCCACCAATGGCCGCACCAGTCCCAGCCGGCTCGAGTTCAGGAGCGTGTCGGGGATCCCGTCGCCATCGTCGTCCACGGGATCGAGCCCCTGCCAGCTCAGCACCGGGAGCACCACCAGGGCCTGCATCTTCCGCGGCGCACTGGCCACCACGGGCACCGTGGTTCGAGTCTGCCCCGAACTCAGAGACAGCGCGTACAGCCCGGCCCGGCCTCGGGGCAGCGGAACCCGTAGCAGGAAGCTGCTGCCCCGACCCGAGGCGGCCGGCTTCCGCGCCCCGGCCGCGGTCAGTGTCCAGCGATAGGGGTGCTGGCGTGAATCCACGTACACCGCCGCGCTGCCGCCGGCCCTCACCGGGTACAGGGGCGGCTGCGCGGCCAGCTCGCGGACGGTCAGACCGGCTCCGGGGGTCGTCCCCACGGGCGGCGGCAACACGGTGGGGAAATGGCCGGTGTTGCAGGCCGCGTCGGTCACGTCGAGGCCCACCAGGTACACCCCGGCCGGGGCCGGGGTGCGGTTGATCAGCCCGTCCCAGCGCACGGTCTGGCCCTTCCACGGCGTGAGGAAGCTCTTGACCAACCGGGGCGGGCCCCGCAGGTCGGTGCGGAAGATCCGAATCGTGCCGCCGCGGTTCTCGTTGCCCGCGTAGCGGATCGTCACCTGCCGCTGGCCGTGCTGCGGGACGAGCCGGGGCGTCACGCTCATCACCCGGGGGGCCGGCGGCGCCGTCTTGACCCGGACCGGCTCGGGTCCGGAGGTGTCGGCGATCGTCACCGTCCGGCCCTGGTTGATCAACGCCACCCGGATGAAGTAGGTCCCGTCGGGGGCGATCCGGCCGTTGTCCTCGAACCCGTTCCAGGTGAACTGGCCATCCGGGATACGTACGCCCTTGCGCATGTGCCGCTGGGTGGCCAGCGTGGCCACGATGTTCCCGCTGGAGTCGACCACGAACACGTCGACCACGTCGGAGCGATGGAGCAGGTAGAACGAGATCTTCATCAGCCGGTGATTCAAGCCTCCGCACACCTTCCCGTCGAGCGGGTTGATCACCGCGGGCGAGGGGCGCGGGGCGCCAGCGATCAGCGGCGTGGTCACCTTGAGGTGCTGGGTGATGAAGAACGCGGCCACGGTGGCGGCCACCAGTCCGGCGAACGACAGCAGCGGCAGGCGCTTCACACGCTCACCACCGCCGTGTTGGGCACCTGGAAGTCGTGGAAGGCGTCCAGCCCCCGGGGGTCGGACCGGCACAACATCACGCGAATGCTGCCGCCATGGCAGACCGCCAGCGCCGGTGCCGGCGCGCTGTGCTGGATCTCCTCCACGCAGGCGCCGACCCGGTCCTGCTGCTCCTGCAGCGACTCCCCGCCGGGAAACCGCCACTGGGCTCCCGCCCGCAGATAGGTGGCCAACCGCTCGGGCTCGGCCTGGGCTACGTCGTCGAACAGCCGGCCCTCCCACCGGCCCCGGTTGGCCTCACGAAGCCGAGCGTCGATCTGCGGCTCCAGCTTCAGTTCCGCGCCCACGATTTCAGCCGTCTCCCGGGCCCGCGATAGATCGGAGGTAAACAGCGCGACGATGCCCAGGTCGGCCACCCGCCGGGCCAGCTGGCGGGCCTGCCGGCGGCCGGTCTGGTTGAGCGGGGTGTCCCGCCAGCCCTGGAACCGCAGAGGTGGGACGTTGTCGTCGGTCTCCCCGTGACGCGCGAGGAGGACGCCGGCTGGGGTGGACATCAGCCGTCGCTGCGCCGCCGGGTCACGCCGAGCGTGTCTGAGCGCAGCCCACGCCGCAACGTCTCCAGCGCCAGCACCTCTCCGACCGGCACGTTGCCCAGGTTGACCTCGGCGCCGAAGCGGCGGATGAACCACACCTGCTGGTTCTTTTGCGGCGCGTCGAACAGGATGCGGGCCGGGTCCACCTCGTGCGTGATCTCGCCGATCAGGCCCTCCCGTACCTCGCCGTCAGGCCGGAAGATCCCGGCGGTCCCGGTCTCACGTCCCTCGGCGATCACCTTCCAGGCCCCGGCCGCCAGCTCCTGCTGCATCTGCTCCACCCACAGGTAGGGCGGGGTGATAGCTCCCGTGTCGTCCTTGGAGCCCACTTCCGACAGGACGGTGAACTCCTCGGCCAGGCGGACGATCAGCTCGAGCTTGCGCTCGTGCGGGAGCGCGATCGTGCCGTCGGAGATCTCGAAGTGCCGCAACCCCAGCTCGCGGACCCAGGCCACCAGCTCGTCGAACTTGTCCTGGGCGATGGCCAGCTCGGTCAGCGTGCCTCCGAGGACGGCCGGGATCCCCAGCTCGGCGTAGCGGCGGAGCTTGGGCTCGAGGTTTCCCGTCGCCAGGGCCGTGCCCCAGCCCAGCTTGACCAGGTCGATCGCGTCACCGGCCACCTCGACCAGACCGTCGACATCGGCCAGCGACAGCCCCCGGTCAAGGACGTGCGTGATCCCTTGTTCCCGGGGCTTGTCGCTCCGGGGCGGGAGCTCGAGAAAGCCCGCCATGGCGTCTAGATCGTGGCCAGATCGCTGCCCACGGTGACGATCACCTGGGCGCCACACGGGTTCGGCGGCGGGCAGGCGATGGCCTGGGTGCTGGAGTCGACGGGAGCCACCGCCGACGCGCCCAGCTGGAGCGACGAGGCGACGTGGAGCGCGGCGTCGCGCTGGCCCGGGAGATAGGCCACGACGGTCTTGGTCCGCGTCTGATCGGAGGCCGTGGCCAGCGCCCCCTGCTTGTAACCGCCTGAGGTCAGCTTGGTCCCCACCTTGTGAGCGAGGTTGTTGGTCGCGGTTCCGTTGAGCACGGCCACGGTGACCGAGGCCGGGTTGAAGGCGGGTGCGGCGGGCGGCGGTTTGTTGGCCGCCGGCGCGTTGCTGGCCGGGGTGGTACCGGCCGGGGCCTGGCTCGAGCCGCCGCCGGAGGTGGCGATCAACAGGCCCGCCACGGCTCCGATCACCAGCAGAACGCCCACCGCCGCGATGAACCGGCGGCTACCCCGGGAGGCGCGGCGGGGCGGCGGCTGGGGCGGCAGCGAGCGGGACCGGCCCGCGGGCCGGGCCGGTGGGCGGCTCGGGGACCGGCGCGGCGGTGGGGGCATGGTCGGCGGTTCGGCGGTGGCGGCCGCGGTGCCGGGGGCGTCGCCGCGCTCGCGGGCGCCGTTGGCCGCACCGGCGGCCGTGGCCGGAGCCGGGGCGGGCGCGCTGAGCGCACCCGAATGAGTCTCGGGTGCCGGAGCTGACGTGGCCGGCTGGTGCAGGGCAGCCACCGCGGGCTGGCGCCGCGGGGCGGCCGGCGGGGCCGGGGCCGCGGGGGCCACCGGCGCGGGTGGGGCGGGGGTGACCGGCCCCGCGGCGGGGCGAGGCGAGGCGCCGGGGACAAAGCGCGTGGCAGCGGCCAGCGGCGGGGCCCCGACCCCGGCCGGCGCCGCGGGCACGGGCTGGGGGCCCACGGCCGGGGCAGCTTGGGGGGACGGCGGCCGGGCTGCAGACGCGCTGGCACCCGAGGCGGCGGAGGCCGGCGCCTCGTCCGGCTCGGGCGGCGGGACAACGGGCTGGCGGCGCATCTGGGCCAGCTTGGCCTCAGCCTGCTGAAGGCGCTCCGTGAGCACCACCGCCTGCTCACGCAGCGTGGCGGTTTCCCGGGCGTGGGCGAAGTACAGAAGCACCAGGATGGCCAGGCCCACGATGGCGGCAAACCCGGCATCCGCTCCCACCGATGAGACCAGGCTGTGGAGGGACAGCGCAAACGGCATAAACCCCATCTCCTGCAGTCTACGTCGCGATCCGGGCGTCTATCTCCCCTGCAGGCAGACGCATCCGAGCCAGCTTGCAGATGCGCTGCGCCAGGGCAGCGGCGTCGTCCTCCAGGACCAGGAGGTTGATCTCGTTCAGGATCCCTTCGACCCACTCGGGATCCAGCGATTCGCCCTCGGCCCGCAGGATCTTCTGGGCCGGCGTGGGCTGGGGCCGTTCGTAGGGGTTAAACAGGTCCTCGCTCAGCTTCTCTCCCGGGCGGGCGCCGACGACCTCGATCGCAATGTCCTGCTCCGGCTCCAGCCCCGACAGGCGGATCATCGTCTCCGCCAGTTCCAGGATCTGGACCTGCTCGCCCATCTCCAGCACGTAGATCTCACCGCTCCGGGCCGCGCCCGCTCGCCCTTCCGGCTCGCCGTGACGAGGTTGCCAGGAGGCATCCGGCTGCTCGGATAGCGATCCGGCGCGAATGATCAGCTGAACCGATTCGGGGATGGTCATGAAGTACCGCTTCATCCGCGGGTCGGTGACCGTCACGGGCCCCCCGGCGGCGATCTGACGGCGGAAGATCCGGACCACCGATCCCGACGACCCGAGCACGTTGCCGAACCGGACGGTGGAATAGCGAGTCTGCGGGTAGCGCGCGGCGGCGGCTTCGACCACCCATTCGGCCAGCGCCTTGGAGGCGCCCATCACCGTGGCCGGTTTGACCGCCTTGTCGGTCGACACCAGCACGAATTTCGCCGCCCCCGACTCGCCAGCCAGCTTGGCCACCAGCTGGGTGGCCAGGGCGTTGTTACGCACCGCCTCCACGGGGTTCAGCTCCATCATCGTCACGTGCTTGTAGGCAGCGGCGTGGAAGATCACCCCTGGCCGATGCTCGGCCAGGACCTCGCGCATCCGCTCCTCCTCCTTGCAGTCGGCCAGCACGGGCACCGCGATGTTGACGTGGCGGTCCTCCTCCAGCTCACGCGTGATCTCGAACAGGTTGTCCTCGGCGTGGTCGAGCAGGATCAGGCGGCGCGGACCCACCCGAGCGATCTGCCGGCACAGCTCCGATCCGATCGAGCCCCCGGCCCCCGTGACCATCACCACCTCCTGGGCCAGGTAGGCGCCCACGCGCTCGACCTCCATGCGCACCGGCTCGCGGCCCAGAATGTCCTCCACCCGCACCTCACGCAGCTGATGGGTGACCCGCAGGTGCCCGGATCCGTCGCGCAGCAGCTCGAACACGGTGGGCGTGGTGCGGACCGGGATCCCGCGCTCGCGGCAGGCCGTGACCACCCGCCCGCGCAGCGTCCCCGGGGCCGACGGGACGGCGATCACCACTTCGTCGGGCTCGAACTCGTCGAGCACCCGGGTCAGGTCCTCGCCCGAGGTGGTACCGAGCACCTTGAGCCCGTACTCGTCCTTGACCCTGTGTTTGCGCGGGTCGTCGTCGATATAGCCCACCGGGCGCATCCGCAGCTGCGGGTTGCGGGCCAGCTCACGCACCACCAGGCGGCCCCCCTCGCCCCCGCCCACGATCAGCACGTCCCGCGCACCCTTGGCCACCCACAGCGTCCGCACCCGTCCCTCCACCACCAAGTGGATCACGAATCGGGCGGCGAGCAGCAGGGCCAATGTGAGCAGGAAGAAGTAGCCGATCACGCTGGCCGGCAGGGTGATGGCGTTGGACTCCAGCCGGAGCACGTTGTGCTTGACCACGAACGTGGCCGGCGTCTGGACGGGATGCAGCAGCGCGATCGCACCCACCACCACCAGCGTGGTGACGACCATGCCCTTGACCACGGACTCGTATTCGCGCTGGCCGACGAACGTCCACAACCGCTGGTAGGCGCCGAACGCAGCCAGGATGATCAGCGCGACTGGGACCACCCAGCCGACGGTGGCTTCGAACAGCTCCTCGTAATGGGTGGGAACACCGCTGTCGAACCTCAGCCGATAGGCGAGGAAGTATGCGAGCGCGACCAAGAGGCCGTCCACCACCATCTGCGGGATAGAGTGGCGGTGAAAGGGGAAGGCCGCGGAACTGAGCCGCCGGCGCATGCGAGGCGGGATTCTAGCTTTCGCCGCTGTAAAACCCGCGTAAGAGAGTGTTAGGGATTAGCTGGTCCGGACCGCCTGCGAGGTGGCCAGAACGTGGCCCCGCACATCCAGCGCCTCGACCCGAACGAAGGGCGCCCGGGGGACGTGGATCGCCGTCTCGAACCCCGAGCGTCGAGCCAGGCGCCTGACTGACAGCGAGCCGCGCTTGGTGCCGCTCAGCACCAGCCAGAACGCGGCCTCGGTGGAGCCGTTCCAACTGGCGTACACCGTCGTGCTGCGCCCCTGGTTGGACGTGGCGATGGCGGGTGGATCGGCCGGGGTGCCGGTCCAGGTTGGGAAGGCGTACACCCGGTAGCTCGAGCTCCCGTCCACGAACCGAGCATCCAGCAGCACCCGGCCCCGCGGGCTGAACTCGGTGAAGTACGGCTGCTGTCCCCACCCGATCACCTCATCGCCACCGGGCAGGATCTGCAGGTTGCCCTGAAACCGGGTGAGCAGGGGGGGCGTATGGTCGCGCTGGGCCACCAACCGGGCGGTCATGCGCTGGTAATCGAGCTGGAGCATCAGTCCCCGTGACTGGCCGTGCACCGGAGGGGGGCCGTCCGCATCGTCGAACAGGCTGACCTGGCGATCGGCGGAGCCCAGGACCCGGACGTCGTGCTGGTAGGCAAACGACGCGCCGGGGCCCAGCTTGAAGCTGGATCGCTTGCCCCCCAGCGTCCACATGGTGCCGGCGCTCGAGCGGTTGACCTTGTACGCGGCCCACGTGTTGCGTCCCGAGATGACCAGGTTGCCGTCGCTGGCCACGTCGATCGAGTTCACGTGGAAGTAGTCGTACAGCGCGCCCTTGGCCGGACGCTGGTAGGAGTCCCGCAGGGGCACATGATCGAGGCTGTCCCACTGGAACAGCTCCAATCCGGTGGGGATGTCGATCTCCTGGACCACCGAGTCGAGCACGATCTTGTGCCTGGAGCCGCCCACCCCTGAGGTGTCCCAGATCACCGGGTAGTAGGCCAGGATCAACGCCGTGCCGCGCGAGGTGAGCAGGAACTCGTGCAGATCGGCGCTCAGGCCGTTGGCGGCGTGCACCTGGGCCACCTCCTGGTAGGAGCCGTCATAGATCTCGTCCTGGCCCACGCCGACGCCGGCGTTGGTGTAGCCCTGCCACCAGGTCAGCACCGGGTTGCCCTGGTAGTTCTGGATCCTGAAGTCGGCCGCCACCTGCCCCGGAGACATCGGCTTGAAGAACAGGAGGTTCCCGTGCGGGTCGAGGATCATGGGGCCGTTTCGCAGCGGGCCGAACTGCGGGGCCAGGAACAGATCGTTGGCCGATCGGCTCGTGGGGCCGCTGATGAACTTGACCGCGGCGGGCCGCACGTCGGGGCGGCTGCGAAAGTTCATGACGTCGCCCGGAACCCGGGGTACGCGCAGAGCCGGCGCGTAGGGCACCGGGCCGGGTGGATTGGCCACCCGGAACTGGTAGGACCCGCTGGGTGCCCCCACCAGGTTCAGCGAGGTGGTCACGGTCACGATCTCGCCCGGTTTGAACGGCTTGTCCGGCACGAAGCTCCCGCCGTCCGCGTCGGAGTCGCCCCTGATCGAGCCGGGGTGCTCGCCAGTCACCGACCCGCTAACCGAGACCGAAGACAGGCCGTAGGGATTGATGCCTCGAAACACGATCTGCGTCCCCGGAGCCGCCACCTGGCTGCTGGGAATCGGGAACACACTGACCGCCGGGGGGGGACTGGACGAGGGCGGGCTGGACGAGGGCGACGTCCCGGCGCTGGCGGGCCACGCCGCGACCAAGCTGATGACGCCGAGCCCCAGAGCGGCTGCGGCGCATCGGGATCGCACCCTGCGCAGCGTAGTGCGCCGCCCGGGAGGCTGCGTCAACCGGTCAAACCGTATCCTTGCCCGACCGACCCTGGGGAGAACGGAGACGACTGATGAAGCTGATCGGAGCAGGCCTACCCCGCACCGGCACGCTGTCGCAGAAGGTGGGGCTTGAGATGCTCGGGCTGGCGCCTTGCTACCACATGGTCAACGTTCTCGGCAACCTCGGCGAGGCCGAGTACTGGCGCCGTGCCCTCGACGGTCAGGCTCCGTGGGAGCAGGTATTCGACGGCTTCCAGGCCACCGTCGACTGGCCCGGTTCGTTCTTCTACCAGGAGCTGCTCGACTACTACCCGGACGCCAAGGTCCTGCTCAGCATCCGGGATTCCGAGGGTTGGGTGAAAAGCATGCGCACCACGATCTGGGGGCTCTTCTACGACGACGTGCTGATGCGCGACCTGTCGACCGCGCGCGGCCGGGTTGACCCGAAGTGGCGCAGCTATCTAGACATGGTGGAGGGAATGTGGGAGCAGAGCGGCCTGATCGACGACGGCGCTGACACGACCTCGGAGTCGATGCAGGCCGCGTTCGACCGCTTCAACCAGGAGGTTCAGGACACCGTGCCGGCCGACCGGCTGCTGGTGTGGTCGGCGGGCGACGGCTGGGAGCCGCTATGTGAATTTCTGGAGCTCCCTGTCCCGGACACGCCGTTCCCCCGTCTCAACGACAGCGCGGAATTCGCCGGCCGGATAGTCGACGGAGCGCTGCTAACGCTGCGCGAGTGGCGGGATCAGGAAGCTCCCGCGATCAGCCCGGCGTAAGCGCTCGTACACCCCACACGCGGTCCGGCCTCGCTGGCTAGTACCGTGAGCCGCCGGAAGCGATGGATAGCCGACCGACGGCCCCGACCAGCCTTACGCATTTAGAACGGCTGGAAGCAGAGAGCATCTACATCATGCGCGAGGTGGTCGCTCAAGCTGAGCGACCGGTGATGCTGTACTCGATCGGCAAGGACAGCTCTGTGATGCTCCGACTGGCCCTGAAGGCCTTCCACCCGGGCAAGCCGCCGTTTCCGTTCCTGCACGTGGACACAACCTGGAAGTTCCAGGAGATGTACGCGTTCCGGGAGCGCATGGCGACCGAGCACGGGCTTCAGATGCTGGTCCACTCCAACCCGGAAGGGCTGGCCAACGGCATCAACCCGTTCGAGCACGGGTCGGCCGTCCACACCCAGGTGATGAAGACCGACGCGCTCAAGCAGGCATTGGAGAAGCATCGGTTCGACGCCGCGTTCGGCGGGGCGCGTCGGGACGAGGAGCGATCGCGCGCCAAGGAGAGGGTGTTCTCGTTTCGCTCGGCCCAGCACCGCTGGGACCCCAAGAGCCAGCGCCCAGAGCTGTGGCGTTTGTACAACGGCCGCAAGCACCAGGGCGAGTCGATCCGCGTGTTTCCCCTGTCCAACTGGACCGAGTTCGACGTGTGGCAGTACATCTACGTGGAGAAGATCCCGATCGTTCCCTTGTACCTGGCCAAACCGCGGCCGGTGGTGGAGCGCGACGGGGCGCTGATCATGGTGGACGACGAACGCATGCCGCTGGCGCCCGGTGAGGAGCCGCAGCTGCGCCAGGTGCGCTTCCGTACCCTGGGCTGCTATCCGCTGACCGGGGCGATCGAGAGCCGGGCAGACACGGTCGAGGCGATCATCGCCGAGATGCTGCTGACCCGCACCTCCGAGCGCCAGGGCCGGGTGATCGACCGTGACCAGGCGGCGTCGATGGAGAAGAAGAAGCAGGAGGGCTACTTCTGATG
>DATKRM010000152.1:0-4359 GCA_035532195.1 Solirubrobacteraceae bacterium | reverse complement strand
AGCCCGGATGGCGAGCGGAGGGGCGCGTGAGCCGACTGGCGTTGATCGGGGGCTACGCGGCCGACCTGGCCATCGGTGATCCGGCGCGCTGGCACCCGGTGGCCTGCTTCGGGCGGCTGGCCGCCGGCGTCGAGCGGGCGGCGTACCGTCCCACCCGCCGGCGCGGTGCCGCGGTGGTGGCCGGCCTGGCCGGAGGCTCAGCGCTACTGGCGGAGCTGCTGGCCCGCACCCGCCTGGGCCGCGGCCCGGTGCTGCTGGGTCTGACGTGGGCGGCGCTGGGCGGACGTTCGCTGATCCGTGAGGGCATACGCGTGGCCGACGCCGTGCAGGCGGGAGAGCTCGAGGCGGCGCGGGAAGCATTGCCGGCGCTGGTCGGGCGCGACCCGGCCGATCTGGATGAAGCCGGGGTGTGCCGGGCGGTGGTCGAATCGATCGCCGAGAACACCGGAGATGCGGTGGTCGGCGCGCTGCTCTGGGCCGCCGTGGCCGGGCCGCCCGGAGTAGCGGCATACCGGGCGGCCAACACCCTCGACGCGATGGTCGGCCACCGCACTCAGCGCTATGTCCGATTCGGCTGGGCGGCGGCCCGGCTGGACGATCTGATGAGCTGGCCCGCGGCCCGGCTGGGAGCGCTGCTGGCGGTGGCCGGCGCGCCGGTGGTCGGGGGATCCCCAGCGGCGGCCTGGCGGGTCCTGCGCCGCGACGGCGCGGCGCACCCCAGCCCCAACGCCGGACGGCTGGAGGCTGCGTTCGCCGGCGCCCTGGGTGTGCGGCTGGGTGGGCCGCTGTCCTATTCAGGCCGGAGCGAGCTGCGCCCGCAGCTGGGCGACGGCCGGCCGCCGGACCCGGCCGCCGTACGCCGCGCGGCCCGGCTGTCGCTGGTGGTGGGGATGCTTGCGGCGGCGCTGTGCGCGGGGGCCCGGCGGTGAAGGGCGCGATCCTGGTCTGCGGCACGCAGTCGAACGCCGGAAAGTCGCTCGTCGCGGCCGGCCTGTGCCGGTGGCTATCGCAGGAGGGCGTGCGGGTGGCGCCGTTCAAGGCCCAGAACATGGCGCTCAACTCGGTGGTCACGAGCGACGGTTGCGAGATCGGACGCTCTCAGGCCGTCCAGGCCGCCGCCGCGAGGGTGGAGCCCGAGGCGGCCATGAACCCGATCTTGCTCAAGCCGTCAGGGCCGCGCCACAGCCAGGTGATCGTGATGGGCCATCCGTATACCGATGCCGATGCCCGCTCCTACCAGAGGCTGAAGCCGCAGCTGCAGCCGGTGGTGGCCCGGGCACTCGAGGACCTGCGGCGGCGGTACGACGTGGTGGTGTGCGAGGGCGCGGGGAGTCCGGCCGAGATCAACCTGCGCCGACACGACCTGGTGAACCTGGGCCTGGCCCGGTCGGCCGGACTGCCGGTGATCGTGGTGGCCGACATCGACCGCGGCGGTGTGTTCGCGTCGCTGTTCGGGACGCTGGCCCTGCTGGACCCAGCCGACCAGGCCCACATCTCCGGGTTCGTGATCAACAAGTTCCGGGGCGACCCGGCGATCCTGGCCCCGGGCCTCGACCGTCTCCGGGAGCTGACCGGCCGGCCCGTGCTGGGCGTGCTGCCGTTCGCCGACGGGCTGGAGCTGGACGCCGAGGACTCGCTCGCCCTGGACAGCGCCGCGCCCGAGCTGGCGGCGGGCACGGACATCCTCGACGTGGCGGTGCTCCGACTGCGCTGGATCAGCAACTTCACCGACGTCGACGCCCTGGCCGCCGAGCCGGGCGTCCGGGTGCGCTTCACCCGCTCAGCCGCCGACCTGGCGCGGGCCGACCTGGTGGTTGTGCCCGGTACCAAGGCGACAGTGGAGGACCTCGACCGGCTGCGGGCCGACGGGCTGGATCGGGCGCTGGCTGCACGGGCCCGGGCGGGACGGCCGATCCTCGGTGTGTGCGGCGGTTACCAGCTGCTCGGCCAGCGGATCGAGGACGAGGTCGAGTCGCGGCGGGGTGCGGTGGCGGGGCTGGGCCTGCTGCCCGTCGTAACCAGTTTCGAGCCCGACAAGCTCCTGCGTCGCCGCCGAGGCTGGTGCGACTGGCTCGGCACCCCGGTCGGCGGCTACGAGATCCGGCACGGCCGGCCGCGAGCCGGCGGCGACCCGGTATTCACCGCCGACGACGGCACGGCCGAGGGCAGCCGCGACGGCTCGGTGGTGGGGTTCTCCTGGCACGGGGCGCTGGAGCACGACGAGTTCCGCCGCGCGCTGTTGGGCTGGGTGTCCCCCACGTTCGTCCCCGGGGAGGCCTCGTTCGCGTCGGTGCGCGAGTCGCGGCTCGACGCGCTGGGCAATCTCGTGGCCGCCCACCTCGACACGGGGCGTCTGACCCGCCTGATCGAGGCCGGTCCACCCGCTGATCTGGCCACGATCTCCACGGAGGTCCGCGAATGCTGCGCTTCCTGACCACCGCCGACACAGAGATCCTGGCCACGGCGGCCGCGGTGGGCCGGCTGCCCCGGGGGTTTCCCGCGGTCCGCTGCGCCAATCCGGCCACGGCGTCCGATCCCCGGGTGCTGGTGGATGAGCTCCTGGACGGCGCCCGCGTGGTCGTGTGCCGCATCCTGGGTGGGCGCCGCGGCTGGCCTGAGGGCTTCGACCTGCTGCGCCAGGAGTGCGCTCGACGCGACATCGCGCTGCTCGCGCTGGGCGGAGAGGCCGAGCCGGACGCCGAGCTGACCGCGCTGTCGCTCGCCCCGGCGGGCGCAGTGGCCCAGGCCGGCGAGTACCTGCGCCACGGAGACGTGGACAACGTCGAGCAGCTCCTGCGCTTCCTGGCCGACACGTTCCTGCTCCAGGGCCACGGATTCGAGCCGCCCCACGTTGTCCCCGATTTCGGCATCTACCGCCGCGATCCCGCCAGCCCGGGGCGCCCCACCGTGGGCTTGTGCTTCTACCGTTCGCACTTCCTCACCGGCAACACGGAATTCGTCGACGCGTTCTGCCAGGCCTTACACGAGGCGGGAGCGGGCGTGTTCGCCGTCTGGAGCTACACGCTGCGCCGAGACAGCGCCGGGCGGGTGCCGGCGCTGGAGCTGATGGCCGGCCAGGTCGACGCGCTGGTGGTGACGATGCTGGCCACGGGTGGATCGACCCCGGCCGACGACTGGGACGCCAGCGCGCTGGCGGCGCTCGACGTCCCGGTGATCCAGGCGGTGTGCGCCACGGGCTCGCGCGCGGCCTGGGAGGCATCCGCGTCCGGGCTGACACCGCTCGACGCGGCGACGCAGGTGGCGATCCCCGAGTTCGACGGGCGCCTGCTGGGCGGGGTGATCTCGTTCAAGGAACGCGACGGCGCCGGATCGCCGGTGGGCGGGCGGGTGGGTATCCCAGTCTCCCGCTACGTGGCCGACCCCGAGCGGTCGGCCCGCGTGGCCCGCCTGGCGGTCCGCCACGCCCGGCTCCGCCACCGCCCGGCGGGCCAGCGGCGGGTCGCGGTGCTCCTGACGAGCTTCCCCACCAAGCACGCCCGCGTCGGGATGGCGGTGGGTCTGGATACCCCGGCCAGTGCGCTGGCGCTGCTCGATGCGCTGGCCGAGGACGGCATGCAGGTGGACCGCCGGTTCGAGACCGGCGATGAGCTGATGCACGAGCTGATCGAAGCCGGGGGCTACGATCCCGAGTTCCTGACCGACGACCAGCTGGCCCAGGCGCCCCTGCGGCTCCCGGTGGCTGAGTACCTGCGCTGGTACGAGGGACTGCCGGAGGAGCTCCGCGGCTCGATTGAGCAGAAATGGGGCCCGCCCACCCCGGCGCCGGGTCAGGAATACGTCGACGGCGAGGACTTCGTGATCGCCGGGCTCGAGCTGGGCAACGTCGTGGTGGCCATCCAGCCGCCGCGCGGGTACGGCGAGGGGGCGGGCGGGACCTCATCTTCTATCTACCACGACCCCGAGCTTCCGCCCACCCACCACTACCTGGCCTGCTACCGCTGGCTCGAGTCGGTGTGGGGAGCCGACGCGATCGTCCACCTGGGCAAGCACGGCACGCTGGAGTGGCTGCCCGGGAAGATGCTCGCGCTCTCGCCGGCCTGCGCCCCGGACGCCGCGCTGGGCGACATGCCGCTCGTCTATCCATTCGTGGTCAACGACCCCGGCGAGGGGGTCCAGGCCAAGCGCCGCGCCCACGCGGTGATCGTCGATCACCTGGTGCCGCCGATGATGCGAGCCGAGACCTACGACGAGCTGGCCGAGCTCGAGGCGCTGCTGGACGAGTACGCCCGGTTGGAGGTGCTCGACCCGCCCAAGCTCCCGGCCCTGGCCGCCCGAATCTGGTCGGCGGTGGAGCGGGCCAACCTCCAGGTCGACCTGGGAATCGAGCAGCGGCCCGAC
>DATKRM010000151.1:0-36329 GCA_035532195.1 Solirubrobacteraceae bacterium | reverse complement strand
GCACCTCGGATGGGCCAGCCGCGGCCATCACCCGGGCGGCGATGTGGATGCCCATCCCGGCGACGTCAGCCTCCCGGACCTCGACCATGCCCGTATGCACCCCCACGCGGATCTCCAGGCCCAGCTCCCGCACGGCGCCGGTGAGCTCGGCCGCACACTCCAGCGCAGCCTGAGGATCTTCGAACAGGGCCAGGACCCCGTCACCCAGGAAGTTGACCTCGCGACCGCCGTAGCGCAGCAACTGGGCGCGCACGATGCGTTCGTGGCTGGTCAGGAGGTCTCGCCAGCGAACGTCGCCGACCTCGCCGAGACGCGAGGTCGACCCGACGATGTCCGTGAACACGACGGTGCACAGTCGACGCGCGCCGGCTGCACCGCCGCGGCGGCCGGTGAGCAGCTCCTGGGTCTCGGCGGCCACCCGCTCGCCGTTGGTGAACCAGTGGAAATGATCCGCCCCGTCGAGCTCGACCAACCGGGCGCCGGGAATGCCGCGGGTCAGCGCTCGGGCTTGAGCCACCGGGATCAGCCGATCTCCCGCCGCGTGCATGACTAGCGTCGGCGCCCGCACCCCGGCCAGCGCGTCACGGACATCGGCCCGGGCGAACGTCCGCCAGAAGTTGGATGCGGCCCGCGGGGTACCGCTGCGTCGCTGCATGCGGCCCAGCACGCGCCGCCAGCGTGGGTCGTCGGCCACGCTGGGCGCCAGCACCTCAACCGACATCGGATCGACCTCATTCCCCCAGCGCTCGTTCCAAGCCTCGAGCGGCGCGACGGGGTCATGGCTGAACCCCTCGGGGTAACCGTCGTCGGCCAGGTAGCGAGCCGTGGCTTCGACCAGCACCAGCCCGGTGACGCGCTCCGGATGCGCCGCGGCAAACGAGATCGCGGGGATGGCCCCATCCGCGGTGGCGAACAGCGCCGCCTCGGAGAGATCGGCCGCGTCCATCACCGCCACCAGATCGGCTACACGGCTCTCCGGATCCGCCATCTCCTCGGCCGACACCCGGTCAGACAGGCCGGTGCCCCGTTTGTCGAACAGAACCACCCGGGCGAACGTGTGCATCCGCTCGAAGTGCCGCTCGATCGCAGGTTCCTCAGCCGTCGCCTCGATCACGTTCAACATCCCCGGGATGTAGACGAGATCTACGCCACCGCCGCCCAGCACCTGATAGGCGATATTCACGTCTCCGGCCCGGGCGTACAGAACCGCCGCGTCGCGAACCGCCCTCACCGCCCGCACTCTAGCTCCGGCCAGGCCAAGAACACTGGCACGGCGAGCCCAGATAACGTAAAACCGTGACCGAGAGCTCGACGAGCCACGTCGTGGTGGTCGGAGGCGGTTTCGGCGGCCTGCAGGCAGTCAAGAAGCTGGCCCGGGCTGGAGCGCGGGTCACGCTGCTGGACCGCCACAACTACCACCTGTTCCAGCCTCTGACCTACCAGGTGGCCACGGGCGGGCTGGCCCCGGGCGACATCGCCGTGCCGTTGCGCCACGTGCTGGGCGGCTATAGCCAGGTCAGCGTGCTGATGGGTGAGGTGACCGGGTTCGACCTGGAGGCGCGGGAGGTGGTGTTCGACCCTCCGGTGGGTAGCCCGGGAGCACGGCTGGCCTATGACGGGCTGATCGTGGCCGCCGGATCCAACTACTCGTACTTCGGTCATGAGGACTGGCGCTCGGTGGCTCTGGAGGTGAAGTCGCTGGACAGCGCGGTAGAGGTCCGGGGGCGGATTCTGGCCGCGTTCGAGGCGGCCGAATCCCACCCCCAGGACGCAGCCGACTGGCTCACATTCGTGGTCGTGGGCGCAGGTCCCACCGGTGTGGAGATCGCCGGACAGATCGCCGAGCTGGCCCACTCCACCCTGGCCGGCGAGTTCCGCCACATCGATCCGGCGTCGGCCCGCGTCCTGCTGGTCGAGATCGCCGACCACGTGCTGGGGACCTTCTCGGCCCCGCTGCCCACCCGGGCGGCCGAAGCCCTGGAACAGCTCGGGGTCACACCGATGCTGCGCCATACCGTGGTGGACGTCCGTCCCGACGGCGTGGAGCTGCGAGGGCGGGCACCCGGCCCGGATGGCCGGGTCGGCGAGACCACCCAGGTGCCGGCCCACACCGTGGTGTGGGCCGCCGGGGTGACCGCGAACCCGCTGGCCGCCAGCCTCGGCCAGGCGGCTGGCGCCGAGGTCGACCGCTCGGGCCGCGTCGCGGTCCAGCCGGATCTCTCGCTGCGGGGTCATCCTGAGGTGATGGCCATCGGCGACATGGTCACCGTGATCGACGCCAAGACGGGACAGGTCCGGACGCTTCCGGGACTGGCCCCGGTGGCCATGCAGCAAGGCCGGTACGCCGGGACCACCCTGGCGCGACGCCTGGCCGGTCGGGAGCCCAGGCGGCCGTTTCACTACCACGACAAGGGATCGATGGCCACCATCGGGCGGGCCCGGGCGGTGGTCCAGATGGGGCCGATCCGGTTCTGGGGGTTCCTCGCCTGGGTCACCTGGCTGGTGGTTCACATCTTCTATCTGATCGGGTTCGAGAACCGGATTGTGGTCATGCTCCGCTGGGGTTACGGCTACTTCACACGTCGACGCGGCAACCGGCTGATCACCGGCGAGATCAGAGCCGGCGCGTCCTCGGGGCGCGGGGGAGAGGGTTAGCGGCGCCTACGCTCCGGCCAAACGCCCACGCGCTGCTGAAGCAGCTGGCTGCGCAACTGGGTTGCGCAGATTCGCCCAGGCCCGGCGCCCGGCGCGTCCGGCGATCGATTAACCCGAGTACATCCCCTCGAACAGATCGCCGTAGCGCTCGTACACGACGTTGCGCTTGACCTTCAGCGTCGGCGTGAGCTCGCCGGACTCCGTAGTCAGGTCGTGGTCCAGGATCTTGAACTTCTTGACCTGCTCGACCTGGGCGTAGTTGGAGTTGGCCCGGTCGAGCTCCTTCTGGACCATCTGGTTGACCTCGTCGTTCTCGGCCAGCTGAGCCAGATCCTCCGGCAGTCCCTTCTCCTTGGCCCAGGGCAGGATCTCCTCGGGGTCGAGCGTGATAAGGGCTACGGGGTACGGCTTGCGGTCGCCGAACATCACGGCCTGCGAGATGAACGCGCACTGCTTCAAGTCGTTCTCGATGTTGGCCGGCGTCAGGTTCTTGCCCCCGGCGGTAATGATGATGTCCTTCTTGCGGCCGGTGATCTTGAGGAACCCGTCCGCGTCCAGCTCCCCGATGTCGCCGGTATGCAGCCATCCGTCGATCAGCGTTTCGGCGGTGGCCTCCGGGTTGCGCCAGTACTCCTTGAACACGTTGGGGCCCTTGACCAGGATCTCCCCGTCCCCTTCGGCGATGCGGATCTCGACACCCGGCACGGCCTTGCCGACCGTGCCGAACTTGAACTCGTCGAGCGTGTTGACGGTGCCGATGGCCGTGGTCTCGGTCATGCCCCAGCCCTCGAGCACCGGGACTCCGGCGGCGTAGAAGAACTCCAGGATCTCCGCCGCGATCGGAGCCGCGCCGGTTACCGCCTCGCGCACCTGGCTCCCGAACAGCTGCCGGACGCGACTAAAGATCTGCTCATCGGCCTGCTGGAACGCCTGCTCCATCTCAGCGGGCACCTCCTCACCGTGCTGGCGGCGGCGGCCCACGTCGACGCCGAGCTTGACCGCCTGCCGGAAACGCTGCTTGTCCTCCTCAGAGGCCTGTTCCTGCATCTTCATGGCCGCGCCGTAGAGCTTCTCAAAGATCCGTGGCACCGACGGGAGGTAGGTCGGCTTGGTCTCGATGATCTCCTGCAGGATCTTCTTCGTGTCGCCGGCGGTGAAGACGATCGTCGTGCCCTGGTCAAACGAGGCCAGCTGCACGGTCAGCGCGAACACGTGGGCCAGTGGCAGGTACAGGTAGGTGGTCTCGTCCGGGTTGATGAACGCCAGTTCCTCGACGGCGCGGCACACGCTCATGGCGTTGTCGTGGGTCAGGACGACGCCCTTGGGCGGACCGGTCGTGCCCGACGTGTACACGATCGTGTAGGCCTGGTCGGGCTCGACCTGGGCCTGGCGCTCGGCCAGCTCGGAGCGATCACGCGCGGCTCCGCGCCCGCGGAGTTGCTCGAGCGACAGCTCGCCGCCGTCGGGGTCGATCCCGATCAGGTACTCGAGATCAGGCAGCTCGTCGCGGAGCGAGTCGAACTTCTGGCGCTGATCTGCGTTCTCGCAGAACACCGCACGAGCACCCGAGTTCCCAGCCACCCACTTGCACTCCTGGGGGGAGTTGGTGGGGTAGACCGGCACCACGATCGCCCCGGCCGCCGAGACCCCGTAGCTGGCCAGGATCCACTCAATTCGAGTGTTGGCCAGGATGCACACCCGGTCCCCGACCTCGATGCCGAGTTCGATTAGCCCCAGCGCGATCTCGTCGATCGCCCGGCCGGCCTCTTCATACGTGATCTCCTGCCAATCGCCGTCGTGCTGGAAGCGGGCCGCGCGCCGGCTGCCGAACCGCTCCGCCGCCGACGTCGGCAGCGAGGCGACGGTCGTGGCGATCGTCCTGGGCGTCGAAGTCTCGGTCACTGCGTTCTCCTCTCTCAGGGCGCCCGACGCTGCTGCGGGGGGCTGGCCGGAATCTTCCCAAACTCGCGCTACCCCTCGACGGGGAGCGTGAACCTGATGCGGGCTCCCGGGTGGGCGGGACCCGAATCACGCAGCCAGATCCGCCCCCCGCCCACCCGATCGTCGGCTCGTCGTCGACCACCAGAACCTTGCCGCGGGCGCGCTGGGCCGACGGGCTCGTCATGCCTACACGGTGGCAAGCCACCCCCGGAGAGGGAAGCGGAGGCCGCGCGGTTTTAGCGGTTTGTAATGGGTGCTAGTACGGGCAGGGCGGGTACAGGCAGCTGCTGGTGGTGGTCGTGCCGGTTGTTCCGGTCCCGGTATTGGTGGTGCCTCCGCTGCCTCCGCTGCCTCCACTGCCGCCGCTTCCGCTGGATCCCGAGGCCTTGATCGGGTGCCAAGTTCCCCCGAACGACTTGATGCCTTCGCCGCTGGCGGTGCCCTTGCGGGAGTCGCCGGAGAAGCGGTAAAGCGGACGTCCGTTGAGGGTCACCTGGTTAAAGCCGTTGCGTTTCCACACGCCGAGCTTCCCCTTTATTCCCGGGGCCTTGCTCAGCTGCATGGCCGACGAGACCTTGACCGGTGGCCAGAACATGAAGCACATATTCGACGCCGTGCACTCGGGGTGCGCCTTGCTGTCTCCGGTCAGGTCGTAGACGGTGAAGCCACGCGAGGTGGCCACGTTCTCCGACTTTGACCCTACTTTCACGTTCTTTGCCACTTGCAGGGTGAACGTCTTGGCCACAGCCACGCCGATCACGCCGGCGACCCCGAAGCCGGCGACTGCCGCAATCAGCGCTCCAAGCGCCTTTCCACGATTCATAAGTCCTCCTGATGGTTGACCTCTTCCATTTGGACGCCGCCCGGCCCGCATACCTTCCCCTGCCGGGAACGCTGTCCGTATCCTGCGGCACCACGGCATGGCGGGTGAACGGCAGCTCGACCCCAGTTCGCTGGGCGATCACATCGATCGGCTGTACCGCGCGGCCTGGGGCCTGTGCGGCTCACGCGCCGACGCCGAGGATCTGGTGCAGGAGACGTTCGCCCGGGTCCTACGCAAACCGCGCCTGATCCGCTCAGAAGACGATCTGGGATACCTGCTGCGCGTGCTGCGCAACACCTACTTCAGCTCGCGTCGCACGGCGGCTCGACGGCCTCAGACGGCGCCGCTGCCGGAGAACCTCGACCACCTGGAGGATCCTGCGGCCACCTCACCCGAGTCGAGCCTGCGCGCGCAAGAGCTGTACACGGCGATCTCGGAGCTCCCGGAGGACTTCCGGGACGCGCTGGTGGCGGTGGACCTGATGGGACTTTCCTACCGGGAGGCAGCCCAGGCCCTGAGAGTGCGTGAGGCCACGGTGACCACTCGGCTGCACCGGGCGCGGCAGCGGGTGGCCTCCGCGCTGAGCGACGAAGACAGCCCGGCCGGGCCTCCGGAGAGGGGTCGCGGAGCTACTCGGTGATCGACGCCGGATGCCAAGCGGCGAGCCGTTGGAGCACTTGAGCGGGGAGGCCGGAGGCCGACAGCACGCACGTGTGATCGTCGCGGCGCCAGGTGACGATCGTGCGGTTACCCGAGCTGAGGGTGTGGAGCCGGTAACCGCGTAGGGAGGTCACCGGCCCGCTCGGTTCGGGCAGCACCCCCGCGCCCACGATCGTGTACGCCACCGAGGCGTGGCCCCGCGTGTAGTAGATCGTGACCGCCCGGCGCTGTCCCAGCCGGTCCACCCGCTGGCCCACCGCGCGCCAGCCGAACGAGCCCGACCAATTGGGGAAATAGATGTCCTGGACCTCGCGGTCGAGCTTGCCCCCGGGGTCCCGGGGGTTGGGTCCAGGAGCGGGCTGAGCCGGACCTCGCAGCGCAAGCGTGGACGCCTGCGCCACCGACGGAGTCCCGGGGCCGCCACCGGGAAGCGTGAGGCCGAGCCCGATCGCCACCGCGGCGACCGCGCTACCCAGGGCCACTGCATAGCCAGTGCGCCACCCGTTACGCGCCGGTCGGGGCCTCCGGCCGGCGGCGATCCGCTCCCGCAGGCCGGCCGGAGCCGGGCTGCTCGCCCTCGCTTCCTGGACGCGCTCGACCGCTGCGCGCTCTCGCTCGTAGAGCTCACCCAGCCGCGGATCCGAGCCAATCCAGGCCTCCGCAGCGGTCCGCTGGGCAGGATCGAGCGTTCCGTCGGCGAGCGCCGACAGCTTGGCCATCTCGGTGCGGCTCAGATGCGGGTCAGCCGGAGAGGACATGGACTCATTCCGTGCTCGTCGTGGTTCACAGCTTAATGACGCCAAATCGGAAGAAAATGTTCCCGGAAGTCGTCATCATCCGGGAGTCGATTCGTTTCCCGCCAAAAAGGAGTGAGATGGCTAATCCCGTCACGCATTTCGAGGTGTTGGGCAAGGACGCGGCCGCGCTGCAGAGCTTCTACGGCCAGGCGTTCGACTGGCAGCTGGAGGACGTGATGAACGGCTCCTACTACATGGTCCATCCGGGCGGCGGGGTCGAAGGGGGAGTCGGTGCGGCGCCCGGCTCAGACGGACATGTGACGTTCTACGTCGAGGTCGACGATCCGGCGGCCGCGCTCGAGAAGATTGGCAGCCTGGGCGGCTCGACGGTGCAGGAACCGATGGACGTTCCGGGCGGCCCCACGATCGCGCTATTCGCGGATCCTGAGGGTCACGTCATTGGTCTAGTCAAGGCGCAGTGATGACCGACACGCCGGTTCTGTTCGTGTGCCACGGGGACGAGGGGGGCCCGAAGCTGCACCCCTGCCGGCGAGTCCAGGAAGCCATGCGTGAGCGCGGGATCGCCTACGAGAAGGTGATCGCGGCCCACGGCAACCCCATCCCGTTCCTGCGCAAGGGTGATCGGGAGGAGCTGCGTCAGGCCACGGGGGCGACCCAGCTTCCAACACTCAAACTGCCCGACGGACAAGTGCTCACCCACTCACGCCAGATCCTGCGCTGGGTCAAAGATCAGGCGTGAGTTCACTGGCCGGCGCGGAGAGCCTTGCGCTCAGCCCGCGTCGGCCTCAGCTGGAGCGGCTGGCGGCGAGTGCGGCGGAGGATCAAGAAGGCCACGGTGCCCCACACCGACGGCACCCAAAGCGCGATCGCGTGGTAGACGACCACGGCTGCCGTGGCAGTGGTGGCATTCACGCCGTACAGAACCAGCGCCCCCACCATGCTGCCGTCCAGCACCCCGATTCCCCCGGGGACAGGGATCACATTCGACATGTAGGCCAGCTGGTAGGCCAGGACCACCGCCGCGATCGGCGGGTGCGCGTGCTGGGCAGCGAAGCAAGCCAGCAGCACCCCCATGTCGAACCACAGATAGCCGATCGCGCCGAGGATCCGCCAATCCGGCGCGCGGAGCAGCTTGGCAGTGTCGCGGATGCTCTCGTCCACCGTGTCCAGCGCCACCAGCATGCGTCGCGGCAGCCGGCGCACCGGACCGCGGTTGATCAGTCGCGGAAGGAGGAGGAACGCGACGAACACGACGGTCCCGATTCCGGCCGGCAGCGCGGACAGGAGCGGGTCGCTCGGACCGGGCAGCGCGCCGACGAGGAGCAGGAGCCCGATCAGCACAAAGGTGATTACGTTGATCGCGCTGGTCAAGAGGAACAGCACGACCGATCGCTCGGCCACCCGCCCGACCCGCGCGCCTCGCTCCACCAGCAGCCAGGCGCCCACGGCCGCGCCGCTGCCTCCGCCGAGCGACACCGCAGCGTTGAACGCGAGTTCCGACAGCGCCACGCGGGCGCCAACGCGGATCGGCGCCCGCTCAAACACCTGGAGAAAGGCCACCACGTAGCCCACGCAGGAGAGAAGCTCGAGGAACACGGCGATCCCGATCCAGCCGCCGCTCATGTGGTCCACCGCCTGCTTTACGCCCTTGAGGCCCGGCACCGCCAGCAGCAGCCCCACCACCAGCCCGACCAGGATGGCCAGCGCGATTAGCCCGTTGCGGAGGCGGTGGGCGGCCTCCCTGCCCTGTTCCTCAGACTCCTCGGCGGTCTCGTCCTCGGTAGCCAATGCGCCCGGCAGGATTCGAACCTGCGGCCTACTGCTCCGGAGGCAGTCGCTCTATCCCCTGAGCTACGGGCGCTAGGACGCCAAGCCTACCGCCGCGAGGGACGAGCAGCTTTATCGAACACGCGTTCGTCCGGGGTACTTCCTAATCTGCGGCCATGGACACGATCAGCAGGGGGAATGCGGCGGAGGCAGCGGTTCTTGCGGCACTCATTCACTTCGACTTTCCCGTCTATATCCCCTTCGGCGGAGGCGCCCCGGTGGATCTCGTCGCGATCGTGCCTCCTGGCGGAACGGATGGTGCGCATCCAGGTCAAGTCTGGACGTCTCCGGAAGGGCTGCGTGGAGTTCAACACCCACGCGACGGACCACGGGAATGGTCCGCAGCCGTACGACGGCAAGGCTGACGTGATTGCTGTTCATCTTCCAGAGCCAGACGCCGTGTTCGTGGTCCCAGTTGACGAGTGCGGGACCGCGAAGGGCTACCTGCGCCTTGATAAGCCCCGAAACAACCAAAAGCGTGGCATTCGCTTCGCTGCGGACTACACGCTGGCGAGCTGGATCGACTCGCTGACGTCTCGACGAGGCAGATAGAGTCCTCCCGCGTGCCGCTGGTCGTCATCACGGGAGCCACACGCGGGATCGGGCGAGCCGCCGCAGTGGAGCTTGCCCGCCAGGGCGCCGAGGTCGCGGTCGTGGGCCGCGAACCCGAGCGAGTCGCTGCGGTGGCCCAGGAGGCGAAGGCCGCGGGCAGCGCGCCGGTGCACGAGCACGTGGCCGACCTGACCCGGATGGCGAGCGTACGCCAGCTGGCCGACGAACTACGTGACCGCTACGAGCACATCGACGTCCTGGCCAACAACGCGGGCGCCCTGTTCGCCCACCGCGAGCAGACCGGCGAGGGGCTCGAGCGTACGTTCGCGCTGAACCACCTGGCGCCGTTCCTGTTGACGAACCTGGTGCGAGACCGACTGAGCGGAAGCCGCGTGGTGACCACCGCGTCCGACGCGCACCAGAGCGGCCGGTTGAACCTCGACGACCTCCAATCGGAGACCTCGTACGCGGCGATGCGCGTGTACGGCACCTCCAAGCTGTGCAACATCCTGTTCACGCGCGAGCTCGCGCGGCGGGCCCCGGAGCTCCAGGCCAACTGCTTCCACCCCGGGGTGGTGCGCACTGGCTTCGGCAAGAACGAGAACGGGATCTGGAAGGTGTTGACCACCATCGGGAGCCCGTTCTTCCGCTCGCCCGAGCGGGGTGCTCGCTCGCTGGTCTGGCTGGCCTCGTCCGATGAGGCGGCGGACCTCAATGGCGAGTACGTGCAGGACGAGAAGGTGGCCAAACCCAACGCTGCGGCCCAGGATGACGAGCTGGCGGGCCGGCTGTGGGAACGTAGCGCTGAGCTGGTGGGACTGCCCGCCGACTCGCTGGCCTGACTCTGGCTACTGCGGCCCGCGCTCCATCTGCACGGCGCCCGCGAGCCGCGGCGACCACGGCTGGGCCGACCGGGTCCACACCTCGAGCCGAGGCTCAAGCCACGACGAGTCGTCCAGCGAGCCCGCCTTGATGAACACGAAGTCCGGCGCGGCGGGGGACAGGCTGAACAGCGGCGACCCGCAGGCCGAGCAGAAGTTCCGCTCGGTCTTGCCTCCGTGATCCTCGGCGGTCGTCTCGAATGAGGTCAGGGTGTCCCCGCTGACCGTGAAGTCGTCCTTTGGCACGCCCACGACCACCGAGAATGGGCTGCTGGTCTGGCGCTGGCACTCCGTGCAGTGGCAAACGGCCTGGGCGATCGGCGCGGCGTTAACGCTGTAGGTCACGGCGCCGCACAGACACCGGCCGGTGAGCGGCTGAGGCACGTTAGCCACGACCGCGGAACCTAACACCTCCTGCCCTCACCCGGCGCGCTGAGGCTCGGGACGATTGCCCTGGACTGACAGACTGGCGCGGTGGACCTATCGGCCTTCTTCGTCGGTACCGCCGGGTCGATCCCCACCGCCCGGCGCGGGCTCCCAGGGGTGCTCGTGCGGCGGGGCGGCGACCGCATCCTGTTCGACTGCGGCGAGGGCACGCAGCGCCAGCTCGTGCAGTCGGTAGGCCTGGCCGACCTCGACGAGGTGTTCCTGACCCACTATCACGCCGATCATTGGCTGGGCCTGCCTGGGCTGCTGAAGACCTTCGACCTGCGCGGGCGTGAGCCGCCGCTGACCGTCCACGGCCCACCCGGGCTCAAGGACCTGATGGCGCTGGCCATGCGGGCGGCGGGGCGGGTGCGCTTCGAGTTGCGGCTGGCCGAGCTCGAACCGGGCCAGGTGCTGGACCGGGACGGCTACCAGATCGGGGCGGTGGCGGTGGACCACCGCGGCGTCGGACTGGCTTACGTGATATTCGAGGACGAGCGCCCGGGCCACCTCGACCCTGAGGCCGCGGCCGCCCGGGGCATCGCGCCGGGGCCCGACTTCGGCCGCCTGCAACGCGGCGAGGTGGTGGACGGGGTCAGCCCCCAGGAGGTGGTGGGACCAGCCCGCCCGGGGCGCAAGCTGGCCATGTCCGGTGACACTCGCCCGTGCGAGGAGCTGAGGATCGCGGCGCACGGCTCGGATCTGTTGATCCACGAGGCGACGTTCGCCGAGCCCGAGTGGGAGCGCGCGGCCGAGACTGGTCACTCCACGGCCCGGCAGGCGGCCGAGCTGGCCCGGGACGCGGAGGTGAGGCTGCTCGCCCTGACCCACTTCTCTACCCGCTACCCAGCCCGCGTGCTGCGCGACGAGGCCCGGGTCACGTTCCCGCGCACGGTGATCCCGCGGGACTTCGACACGATCGAGATCCCGTTCCCCGAGCGGGGCGGGCCGCGATTGGTGCGCTGGGATCCGGACGCCGGGGACGAGCCGGCTGAGGTGGAGGGCGAGGAGCCGGTGGCGGCTCCGGATGGCGCGAACTAACCAGCCGCGAGCGCTGTTACCCTCCAACCGTCGGTTCCTTTAATCCGGTCCCGCGAGGCCAGGAAGGAGCAAGCTCTGGACGCCACCACGGTTGTCCTGGACCAGGACGGTATGCGCCGTACCCTGGCCCGGATCGCGCACGAGATCGTCGAGGGAAACCCCGATGGCGCGATCGCGTTGGTGGGGATCCACCGCCGGGGGGCGATTCTGGCCCGCCGTCTGCACGCGCTGACCGGCGAGCTGCTCGAGGACGCTGTGCCGCTCGGCTTCGCCGACATCTCCTTTTATCGTGACGACCTGGCCATCCGGGCCAGCGCGCCGGTCGTCCACGCCACGCAGCTGGATTTCCAGATTGACGGCCCACCCGCCCGGACGATCGTGGTCGTGGACGACGTCCTGTACACGGGGCGGACGGTCCGGGCGGCGATCGACGAGGTGTTCGACTACGGCCGCCCGGCCCGGGTCCAGCTGGCGGTGCTGGTGGACCGCGGGCATCGGGAGCTTCCGATCCGTCCCGACTACGTGGGCAAGAACCTCCCGACCTCACAGGACCAGCGGGTCAACGTCCACGTCAAGGAAATCGATGGATCCGACGAGGTGACGATCGGGCCGGCCAACCGCCCGCGAAGGGCGGCAGCGTGAGCATCCCCCGTCATCTGATCTCGATCGACGACCTCGACCGGGCCGGGATCGAGCGGATCCTGGACCGCGCCGAATCCTTCGCCGAGGTTTCGGGCCGGGAGATCAAGAAGGTGCCCGCTCTGCGCGGCCGCACCGTGGTCAACCTGTTCTACGAGGCCTCGACCCGGACCAGCTCGAGCTTCGAGCTGGCGGCCAAGCGGCTGAGCGCCGATGTGGTCTCGATCCGCTCGGTGGGCTCCAGCGTGGACAAGGGCGAGTCGCTCAAGGACACCGTGCAGACGCTGTCCGCGTATGACCCCGCGGCCCTGGTCATCCGCTCGCCCCACGCCGGCGCGGCCCAGCTGATCGTCGCCTGGACCAGCGCTGCGGTGATCAACGCCGGCGACGGCAAGCACGAGCACCCCACCCAGGCCCTGCTGGACGTGTTCACGCTGCGCCGGCGCCTGGGGGCCCTGGACGGGACCAACATCTGGATCGTGGGCGACGTCCTGCACTCGCGGGTGGCCCGCTCGAACATCCTGGCCCTGTCGCGGATGGGGGCAACGGTGACGGTGTGCGGGCCGCCGACCCTGATCCCTCGGGACATCGAGGCGCTGGGCTGTGAGTCGACCAGCACCCTGGATCGCCTGGCCGAGGCCGACGTGGTCTACGCGCTGCGGATGCAGCAGGAACGAATGCGCGAATCGTTCGTGCCCTCGCTGCGCGAGTACGCCGTCCGCTACCAGATCGACGTCTCCCACCTGCGGTCCGGCCAGCTGCTGATGCACCCGGGGCCAGTGAACCGGGGGGTCGAGCTATCGGCAGCCGCGATCGATTCCCCGCAGGCGCTGATCGGCGAGCAGGTCAAGGCCGGGGTAGTGGTGCGGATGGCGGTCCTGTACGAGCTGCTGGCCGGAACGCCGGTCATGGCGGTGGCGGCGTGAGTTTCTCCAAAATGTTCTCGCCGCAGCGCCGCGGAGCCCACCTGCTCATCCGCTCCGCCCACGTGCTGGACCCCCGCTCCGGACTCGACGAGCGGCGGGACATCCTGATCCGAGACGGGCGGATCGCCGAGCTGGGCCCGGCGGGCGGGCTCCCGGCTCCGGGCGACGTCGAGCTGATGGACGGCTCGGGCAAGCACGCGTTCCCGGGCTTCGTGGATCCGCACGTGCACCTGCGCACTCCCGGGCAGGAGTACAAGGAGGACATCCAGTCCGGAACCGCGGCCGCCGCGGCCGGGGGGTTCTGCGCGGTGATCGCCATGCCCAACACCGACCCGGTGGTGGACGACGCGGCGATTCTCGGCTCCCTGGTCGAGCGCGCCCGAGCTGACGCGCGGGTCCCGGTCGGCTTTCTGGCCTCGATCACCCGGGGGCTCCGGGGCGAGGAGTTGACCGAGATGGCCGCGCTGGCCGACCTGGGCGCTCTGGGGTTCACCGACGACGGCAAGCCGGTCCGCTCGGCCGGGATGTTGCGCAAGGCGCTGGCCTACCAGCGGCTGGCCGGGGGCGTGATCTCACTCCACGAGGAGGACCCGGAGCTGTCCGGCGACGGGGCGATGCATGAGGGCGCGGTCTCGGCCCGCCTGGGCATCGCCGGAATCCCCTCGGTGTCCGAGTCGACGATGATCAGTCGCGATGCAGCCCTGGCCGCCTACGAGAACGCCCGGGTGCACATTCAGCATGTGTCGGCCGCCGAGTCGGTGATCGCCCTGGAGCAGGCGAAGAGCGCCGGGGTCGCGGTGAGCGCCGAGGCCACCCCGCACCACCTGACGCTGACTGAGGACGTCGTCCGCACGCTGGACAGCCGGTTCAAGATGAACCCCCCGCTGCGTAGGGAGGCCGACCGCCGGGCGCTGGTCGACGCCCTGCGCCGGGGCGTTATCGACTGTGTGGCCACCGACCACGCGCCCCACGCCCGGCACGAGAAGGAGGTCCCGTTCGAGGAGGCGGCGATGGGCACCACCGGCCTGGAGACGGCGTTCGCTGCTCTGTACACCGAGCTCGTGCTGCCGGGTGAGCTGGACCTGGAGGTGGTGGTGGAGCGGATGAGCGCCGGCGCGGCCCTGTACGGACTGCCCACGCCGCGGATCGCTCCCGGTGAGCCCGCCGACCTGGCCCTGATTGATCTCAGTGCGACGGTGGAAGTTGGCGCGGCCGGCTACGTCAGCCGGTCCGAGAACTGCTGCTTCCACGGCCGCAGCCTCCACGGCCGGGTCCTGGTCACGCTGGCCGGCGGAGCGGTGGCGTTCCGCGAGCCCGCACTGGTGGAAGCCGAGCTGGCGCGATGACCGGCGCCTACGTGCTGCTCGAGGACGGGACGCGGCTCGACGGCCGCAGCTGCGCCGCCGACGCGCCAGCGGTGGGGGAGATCGTGTTCACGACCTCGATGTCCGGCTACCAGGAGGCGATGACCGACCCCAGCTACACCGGCCAGCTGATCACGTTCACGTTTCCCATGATCGGCAACTACGGCGTCTGCACCGCGGCAATGGAGTCAGACCGGGTGCACGCGCGGGCGGCGATCATGCGCTCCGGCATTGACTCCGAAGACAGCCCCGGCGCCGAGAGCGGCTGGCTCAGCTGGCTGACCGACTGCGGGATCCCTGCCATCGACGGCGTGGACACCCGCGCCCTGGTCCGCCATCTTCGCGACCAGGGGGCGATGCGTGGCGGGGTGTTCCCCGAGCGCATGCCCGTCGATCAGGCCGCCGGGCTGATCGCCGCCGAGCCACACATGCACGGCTGTGACCTGGCTGCAGGCGTGACCCCACCCCAGACGGTGGTCCTCGAGCCCACCGTGCTCGGGCCCACCCACCCCGGACTCCGGATCGCGATGATCGACACCGGGGTCAAGCTGTCGATCGTGCGCCACCTGCGGGCCCGCGGCGCCGTCGTGGAGCTCCACCCCTGCAGCTGCAGCCTCGAGAACCTCCTGGCCAACCAGCCCGACGCAGTCTTCCTGGCCAACGGCCCCGGGGACCCCGGAGCGCTCGACTACATCGTGGAGACGATCAGGGGGCTGATCGGGAAGCTCCCGGTGTACGGGATCTGCCTGGGTCACCAGCTCCTGTGCCGGGCGGTCGGGCTCGAGACCTACAAGCTCCCGTTCGGTCACCACGGCGCCAACCACCCGGTCAAGGACCTGCCCACCGGCCGGGTCGAGATCACCAGCCAGAATCACGGCTTCGCCGTGCTGGGGCCGGACGGCTCGCCCACGATCGACAGCGATGAGCCGGTCCGCTGGGACACCGACTTCGGGGCCGCCGAGCTCACGCACATCAACCTGTACGACCGCACGGTGGAGGGACTGTCGCTCAAGGACGTGCCCGGGGCCACGGTCCAGTACCACCCCGAGGCCGGCCCGGGTCCGCATGACGCCCTGCACCTGTTCGACCGCTTCGTGGGGGAGATCCGGGATGCCGCGTAGGGACGACATCCACAAGATCCTGCTCATCGGGTCCGGCCCGATCGTGATCGGCCAGGCGGCCGAGTTCGACTACTCCGGCACCCAGGCCTGCCGGGTGCTCCAGGAAGAGGGCTACGAGGTCGTGCTGGTGAACTCGAACCCGGCCACGATCATGACCGACCCCGGGCTGGCCAGCGCCACCTACGTCGAGCCGCTGCTACCGGGGCCGGTGACTCAGGTGATCGAGCGCGAGCGGCCGGACGCGCTGCTGGGGACGCTGGGCGGCCAGACCGCGCTGAATCTGGCCAAGGCGCTGCACGAGAACGGAACGCTGGAGCGCTACGGCGTGGAGCTGATCGGGGCCGATTACGAGGCGATCGATCGGGCCGAGGATCGGGAGCGGTTCCGTGACACGATGACCGATGCGGGGCTCCGGGTCCCGGAGAGCGTGATCGCCCACAGCGTCCAGGACGCCGAGGCCGCCGCCGCGCGTCTGGGGCTTCCGTTCATCGTCCGCCCCGCGTTCACGCTGGGCGGCACCGGGGGAGGGGTGGTGCGCTATCAGGACGAGCTGGGGCAGGTGGTGGGCCGGGGACTGGCCGCCTCCCCGATCAACCAGGTGCTGCTCGAGGAGTCGGTGCTGGGCTGGGGGGAGTTCGAGCTGGAGGTGATGCGCGACCACGCGGACAACGTGGTGATCGTGTGCTCGATCGAGAACCTCGACCCGATGGGCGTGCACACCGGCGACAGCGTGTGCGTGGCCCCGCAGCAGACGCTCAGCGACAAGCAGTACCAGCTCCTGCGTGACCAGGCCATCACGGTCATCCGGGCGGTCGGGGTCGAGACCGGCGGCTCCAACGTGCAGTTCGCCGTGAACCGGGCCACCGACGAGGTGGCGGTGATCGAGATGAACCCGCGCGTGTCCCGCTCCAGCGCCCTGGCCAGCAAGGCCACGGGGTTCCCGATCGCCAAGATCGCCGCCCGGCTGGCTGTGGGCTACACGCTCCAGGAGATCCCCAACGACATCACCCAGGCCACGCCGGCCAGCTTCGAGCCGGCCATCGACTACTGCGTGGTCAAGTGGCCGCGGTTTGCCTTCGAGAAGTTCCCCGGCGCCGAAGCCGGTCTGACCACCCACATGAAGTCGGTGGGAGAGGTGATGGCCATCGGGCGCACGTTCCAGCAGGCGTTCGCCAAGGCGCTGCGCTCCCGCGAGCTCGACCAGGCACCGGAGATACCCGACGCAGACGCCGAGCTCCTGGAGGCGGTCAAGCAGCCGGGGGCTGAGCGGTTCGACTGCCTGCTGGAGGCGCTGGATCGCTCGATGCCGATCGAGGACCTGCATCGAGCCACGGACATCGACCCGTGGTTCCTGCGTGAGCTGTCCGACCTGGTGCGCCGGGCGGGCGGGATCCAATCGCCGTTCGCCGGCCGGCGCACGTTCAAGTCGGTGGACACGTGTGCGGCGGAATTCGCTGCGCATACGCCCTACTACTACTCGAGCTGGGAGCGACCCGCCCCGGTGGGTCCCGCGCACGAGGTGCAGCGGGGAGACCGGCCGAGCGTGGTCATCCTGGGCTCAGGACCCAACCGCATCGGCCAGGGCATCGAGTTCGACTACTGCTGCGTCCACGCGGTCCAGACCGTGCGCGAGTCGGGTCGCGACGCGGTGATGGTCAACTGCAATCCCGAGACCGTGTCCACCGACTACGACGTCTCCGACCGGCTGTACTTCGAGCCGCTGACCATGGAGGACGTGCTGGCGGTGTGCGAGGTGGAGCAGCCGGAGGGCGTGGTGGTGCAGTTCGGCGGCCAGACACCGTTGAAGCTGGCGGCCGGCCTGGAGGCCGCTGGGGTGCCGATCCTGGGCACCGGCATCGAGGCGATCGACCTGGCCGAGGATCGATCGCGGTTCGGCGCGCTGCTCGAGCGCCTGGGCTACCACGCGCCGCCGTACGCCACTGCCGACAGCGCCGAGGACGCGATCGCCTGCGCGCAGCAGGTGGGCTTCCCGCTGCTGGTGCGGCCCAGCTATGTCCTGGGCGGCCGGGCCATGGAGATCGTGTACAGCGTCGACGGCCTTCGGGACTACCTGGATCGGGCCGGCCCGCGGGACGGCTCGGTCATCTATCTGGACCGGTTTCTGGAGGACTCGATCGAGGTCGACGTCGATGCCCTGTGCGACGGCGATCAGGTGTGGGTGGCCGGGATCATGCAGCACGTCGAGGAGGCGGGCATCCACTCCGGCGACTCAGCCTGTGTGCTGCCGCCCCACACCCTGGGCGAGGAGATGATCGCCCAGATCCGGGAGGAGACCGAGGGCATCGCCCGGGCGCTGGGAGTGGTCGGCCTGATCAACGTCCAGTTCGCGATTCACGCGGGTGGTCTGTACGTGATCGAGGCCAACCCCCGAGCCTCGCGCACCGTGCCCTTCGTGTCCAAGTCGATCGGGCTGCCGCTGGCCAAGCTGGCCTGCCGGATCACGCTGGGCGCGCGCATAGGCGACCTGGGACTGCCCGAGCACACCACCAACGGTCATGTCTGCGTCAAGGAGGCGGTGATGCCGTTCAACCGGTTCGCCGGAGCCGACGCGTTGCTGGGACCCGAGATGCGATCCACCGGAGAGGTGATGGGCATCGCCCGCGACTTCCCCACGGCCTTCGCCAAGGCCCAGGCCGCGGCCGGGGCGCAGCTGCCCGCCCGCGGCACCGCGTTCATCACCGTGGCCGATCGGGATAAGCCGGCGGCCACCGGACTGGCGACCGTGCTCCACGACCTGGGGTTCCGGATCATCGCCACCGGCGGGACGGCCCAGGCCATCCGCAAGATGGGCATTCCGGCCGAGGCGATCAACAAGATCGGCGAGGGCTCACCCCATGTGGTGGACTGGATCGAGCGCGGGGACGTGGACCTGGTGATCAACACCCCGGTGGGCACCGGTGCCCGGGCGGACGGCTACGAGATCCGCACCGCCGCTATCGCCCACGGAATTCCCTGCATAACCACCATGGCCGGCGGAATCGCGGCGGCTCGAGCCATCTCCGCCGCGCGCCGAGCCGGCCCGGAGGCAGCCGAACTGGGAGCCCCGGTCGTGTCGCTGCAAGAGATTCACGAAAGTGGGCACGAAATCACCGCCGTGGGCACGCCCGCGACCTAGAAACCGGGGCCTCAAACCCCTGCAAATTCACCCCGAACGTCGCAACCTGGCTCGACGATGCTCGACCTCAGCTTGAGCTATAGCCGAATTGCGTCGTTTGGCCTTGATCGCGTGTGTCCAAGATGTATAGTCGCGCGCCGTGCCACCGGTCTCCGGACAGCTCTCAAAGCCCACCGTTGCACCGGAGCGCTCATATCTTCAGCGCATGGAGGCCCTCCAGCGCGCGAACAACATTCGTACCCGGCGGGCCAAGCTCAAGCGTGACCTGAAGGCCGGCCGGCAGCCGATCGACGAGCTGCTGCTCTCGCCGCCCGAATATCTGGAGACCGCCAAGGTGTTCGACCTCCTCCTGGCCGTCCCCAAGTACGGACGGGTAAAGGTGAACAAGATCCTGTCCCAGTGCAAGATCTCCCCGAGCAAGACGGTTGGCGGGCTGTCCGAGCGCCAGCGGGGCGAGCTCGTCGATTTCCTGCGCCGGCGCTGAGCGTTCCGCCGTGGCCTGATGGCCCGGGTGATCGTGATAACCGGACCCTCGGGGGTGGGCAAGGGAACGCTGATTCGCGGGCTGCTCGACCGCCTGCCCGAGCTGGCGCTCTCGGTCTCGGCCACCACCCGGCGCCCGCGGCCGGGTGAGGCGGACGGGGTGGCCTATCACTTCCTGAGCCCCGATGAATTCGAGGCCCGGGTGGCGGCCGGCGACTTCATCGAGCACGCCGAGTACTCGGGCAATCGCTACGGGACGCTGCGCTCTGAGGTCCAGCGGCAGCTCGATCAGGGCCGCCCGGTGATCCTGGAGATCGAGGTCCAGGGGGCGCGTCAGGTCCGGCAGGCACTGCCCGACGCGGTGGCCGTATTCATCGCGCCGCCCTCACTGGAGGCGCTGAGGACGCGCCTGGTGGGACGGGGCACCGACACCCCGCCGCAGGTCCAGGCCCGGCTGCGCACGGCCGAGGGGGAACTCGAGGCCCAGGATGAGTTCTCCCACGTGGTGGTCAACGACCGGCTTCAGGAGACGACCGAGGAGCTGGCCCGAGTGGTCAGCGACGCACTGGCGGACCGCTGATCGCGGGTCGCTAACCTTTAGCGCGATGATCTCACCCCGCATAGACAAACTGCTCGAGCACGTCGACTCCGACTACGCGAGCGTGGTCGTGGCCGCCAAGCGTGCCCGCCAGATCAACTCCTACTACCACAACCTGGGCGAGGGCACGTTCGACGAGTTCCCGCCCCCCATGGTCGACACCCGCTCCAAGAACTACCTGACGATCGCCCTGGAAGAAGTGGCTCAGGGCAAGCTGAAGTACCACTACAGGTAGGGGCAGGAGGCCCGAACCATGGCCCGGTTGCTCCTCGGCGTGACCGGAGGGATTGCTGCCTATAAGGCGGTGGAGCTCGCGCGCCTGGCCATCAAGGCCGGGCATGCGGTCCGGGCCGTCCAGACGCCGGCCAGCGAGCACTTCCTGGGACGCGCGACGCTGGAAGGCATCACCGGGGCGCCCGTCCTAGTCAGCGAGTTCGAGCCCGATCCAGCCCGCGGCGCCTACCCCGGCGAGTCGCTGCCAGACCACGCGCCGATCAGCCACCTGGCCCTGGTCCAGAGGGCCGACATCTACCTCATCGCCCCGGCCAGCGCCAACACGCTGGCCAAGCTGGCTCACGGCCAGGCCGACAACCTCCTCAGCACCGCGGCACTGGCCGCCGACTGCCCGGTGGTGGTCGCGCCGGCGATGAACGACCGGATGTACCGCCACGCCGCGACCCAGGCCAACCTCGAGCTGCTCCAGGCGCGTGGGGTGGTCGTGGTCGCCCCCGGGGACGGTGAGCTGGCCTCCCGGGGCGAGCACGGGATCGGACGGCTGGCCGAGCCGGCCGAGCTGCTCGATGTCTGCCAGTCGCTGCTGGCGCGGGGACTCGCCCCCGAGTCCTGGCGCGGTCGCCGGGTGCTGGTCACGGCCGGCGGCACCCGCGAGCCGATCGACAGCGTGCGCTATATCGGCAACCGCTCCTCCGGCCGGATGGGGATTGCCCTGGCCGCCCGGGCCGCCGCGCGCGGAGCCCAGGTCACGCTGGTGGCCGCCAATCTGGCCGTCGATCCGCCCGCCGGCGTCCGCACCCTCGAGGTCCAGACCGCGGAAGAGCTACTGGAGGTGTGCCGCCGGGAGTTCCCCGCCGCCGACGTTCTGCTCATGGCCGCCGCGGTGGCCGATTTCCGTCCTGCGCGCCCCGCGGAGGTCAAGCTCAAGAAGGACAGCGGCCCTCCCGAACCGATCGAGCTCGCGGCGACCGACGACGTGCTGACCACGTTGAGTGCCGAGCGCCGGGCCGGTCAGGTGCTGGTCGGCTTCGCGGCCGAGCACGGCCAGGGTGCAGTGGAGTACGGGCGGCGCAAGCTGGAAGGAAAAGGGCTGGACGCGGTCATAGTGAACGACATCTCGCGAGCCGACATCGGATTCGACGCCGGCGACAACGAGGTCGTGATCGTCACCGCACACCACCAACGACGGGTGCGGCGCGCCGCCAAGGAGCTGGTAGCCGGCGAGGTACTGGACGAGGTGGACCGGATCTGGCAGGGAGAGAGGAAGGAGGGATCCGGTGGAGGCGCCCCAGCCAGCCCCAGTCGCGGCGCACGAGTGTGAGGCGTTCTCGGCGATCCTAAGACGGATCGCGGAGAACGTGTCACGGGCGGTGCAGGTCCGCAACCAGACGCTCGAGCACCTGATGGTAGCCCTCGTGGCCGAGGGCCACGCCCTGCTCGAGGACTACCCGGGCGTAGGCAAGACGGCCCTGGCCCGGGCGCTGGCGCGGTCGATCGACTGCCAATTCGCGCGGGTTCAGTGCACCTCCGATCTGCTCCCGGCCGACGTCATCGGGACCAACGTCTACGACCAGCGCGAGCAGCGCTTCGAGTTCCGGCCCGGCCCTGTGTTCGCCAACGTCGTCCTGGTGGATGAGATCAACCGCGCGTCCCCGAAAACCCAGTCCGGTCTGCTCGAGTGCATGCAGGAGCGCCGGGTGACGGTCGACGTGCACACCCACGAGCTGGCCCGACCGTTCCTGGTGCTGGCCACCCAGAACCCGATCGAATACGAGGGCACCTATCCGCTGCCCGAGGCGCAGGTCGACCGATTCATGGTCAAGATCTCGATGGGCTATCCCAGCCCGGCCGCCGAAGCCGGGATGCTGGCCGATCACGAGGCCGGCGACCGGGTGCTGTCACTGCGTCACGTGGCCACCGCAGCCGAGGTGGTGGCCGCTCAGGACGCCGCGGCGCGGATCCATGTGGCCGACCCGCTTCGCGACTACGTGGTCCAGCTGCTGTGGCGCACCCGCCAAGACCCGCGCGTCGACCTGGGGGCCAGCCCGCGGGCCGGGTTGATGCTGCTGCGCGCGGCCAAGGCCCGGGCGATGATGTCCGGGCGCGATCACGCGCTGCCCGACGACGTGCAGGACCTGGCCCCGGCGGTCCTGGCGCACCGCCTGGTGCTGGGGCCGGGCACCGCCCCCGACGCGGCGCGCGAGGTGATCTCAGACGCCGTCTCGGCGGTGAGGGCGTTGTGAGCGCGGGGGGTGGGCGCGCGGGAGCCAAGCGGGTGGCGGCCACGGTGGCCGGAGGCGCGCTGCTGATTCTGGCCGCCCGGTCGTTCAGCGCCACTGTGCTGCTCGTGCCCGGCGTGGCATTCGTGCTGGTGGGGACGCTCGCGCCGCTCTGGGCCTGGCTGGCCATGCGCCGGGCGGACGTGGCCCGGACCCTGGGTGCCCGTCGGGTGGTCGAGGGTCAGCCGCTGGAGATCAGTCTGAGGCTGCGGCGGGGCTGGTTGTGGTCGCCCGGTGCCGAGGTGATCGACCCCGTGGGCGGTCCCACGGATGTAGGGGGCGATCGGGAGATCCGGCTGGTCGTCTCCTTCGAGCGGCGGGGCCGGGCCCGGCTGGATCCGCCGCGGCTGCGGATCGGCGATCCCCTGGGCCTGGTCGAGATGACGCGAACCGGCTCCGGCGGTTCCGATGAGGTGCTGGTGCTCCCGCAGACCGACCCAGTGGGCTGGCTCGCGCACCGAGGCGGGAGCAGCGGCGACACCGTGCGGCGGTCGGCCGACGATCCGTGGGGGGCGAGCGAGGTCGATGGCCTGCGGGACTACGTTCCGGGAACTCCCGCGTCGCGGATTCACTGGCCGGCGCTGGCTCGCGGGGCCGGGCTGCTGGAGCGCCGGCTGCGGGCCGACGCCGGGGCACTGCCGGCGGTCGTGCTCGACCCGCGCTCGGACGGGCGCCCGGACCGGCTGGACGCCGCGGTGCGCGCGGCGGCCTCGCTGGTGCGTGAGCTGGCTCGGCGCTCGGGATGTGAGCTCGTGCTCCCGGGCGACCGGCGGCCCTTGCGGGTGGGTCGAGACCTGGCCGCCTGGCCGGAGGCCCACGCCCGCCTGGCCCTGGTGGAGGACCCGGGAGAGACTGCCGAGCCGGCCCTGCCCAGGCTCCGCGGACCGATCTTCTATGTGGCCGCCCGAGCGCCAGGCGAGACGCTGCTCCTGCCCGCGGCCCGGCAGGGCCGGCAGCCGTTCGTGCTCGTCCTGCCGCGGGAGCTCGCCGCCGCCGCACCCGGCGCCGTGCGCTTTTCGGTCGCCGGCTGCCAGGGGGTGTGGGTAGCGCGCCAGCGAGCCCGGGCGGCTGCGTGAACGTCGAGCGCGACCGCCCGCTGCTGCGCATGGCGGCGTTTGCCGCGCTGGGTCTGTACGGGGCGCTGCGCTGGGCCACGCTGACCCCGGGTCAGGGGAACGGACGCGTGCTCGGCTTGCTCGTGCTGGCGCTGGCGGTGGCCGGGCTGGGCCCGGCGGTGGCCCGGCGGAGCCGGCTCCTGACCATCCTGCTGGTGGTCCTGGCTGCGCTGGCCGCGCTGGCTGTGGGCGGGATCCCGGTGTCCTGGATCACGCACCTGCGAGTGTCGGTGACCGGGCAGTGGATCGGCAACGGGATGGCCGACCTGCCCGGCGTCCTGGTCCCGTATCTGGGATCGAGTCAATGGGTGCTGATCGTGATCACGTTGGGTGCCGCGGTCCTGCTGCTCGACGCCGCGATCGTGATGGCCTTCGCCCCGCCCCACCTGGGCGCGCTGAGGCGGGCCGTGGCCGCCCTGCCACTGGTGGCCCTGGTGGCTATTCCGGCCACGCTGAACCACTCGAAGTCTCCCTACCTCGAGGGCCTGGCGCTGTTCGCGCTGCTCTCGGTGTTCCTGTGGGGCGAGCGGGTACGGCGGGAGCGCGTCGCGGTGGCCATCGTCCTGTGCGCCGTGGCGGCCGGGGCGGCGCTGGCGCTGGCCCCGGCGCTCCGGGCCGACCGGCCCTGGCTGGACTACCAGGGCCTGACCAACAGCCTGACCCCGGGAGCCGGCGCCGAGAGCTTTGACTGGTCCCAGCGCTACGGGCCGATCAACTGGCCGCGCAACGGCAAGCCGGTGCTCCAGGTCACGGCGGCGCGTGGCGACTACTGGAAGGCCCAGGATCTCGACGCGTTCGATGGCACCGCCTGGACCCAGGGCGTGATTCCCGGGGCCCAGCAGGTACCTCCGCCCAGCTCCTCGGCGTTCGCGCGCTGGTCGGAGCCAATCGGGGTGCGGATCCGCAACATGACGACCAGCGACCTGGTCGGGGCCGGGACGGTGTTCGTCCTCAGTCATCTGCCCAAACCGGTGGTCCCCGGCGCGTCGCCCGGCACCTGGACCTCGACCAGCGCGCTGCGGCCGGGCGACAGCTACCAGGCCGTGGTCTACTCGCCGCATCCGAGTCCGGCCCAGCTGGCCGCCGCCGGCTCGGACTACTCCGGGCTGCCGGCGGGCTACCGGATGCTGCAACTCCGCGGCGGCTCGGCCGAGGTGGTGTTCGGCGCGTTTGGCTCGGGACAGGAGCCGCTGGTGGCGTCCGGCTCACAGATCGTCGCCGGTCAGGGAGCGGTCGCCGCGTCGCCGTACGCCCGCGCCTTCGCTCTGGCCCAGCATCTCGCCGCCCAGGCCCAGACACCCTACGAATACGTCCAGAACGTGCTGGCCTACCTGCGCCACGGCTTCACGTACAACGAAAACCCGCCGAGCCGCGCCTATCCGCTCGAGAGCTTCTTGTTCGTCGACAAAAAGGGTTACTGCCAGCAGTTCGCCGGCGCGATGGCGCTGCTGCTGCGCATGGGCGGCGTGCCGGCGCGCGTCGCCGCCGGCTTCACCCCGGGCACGTACAACAGCACGAATCACAGCTGGGTGGTGACGGACACGGACGCCCATGCCTGGGTCGAGGCCTGGTTCCCGCACTACGGGTGGGTCAGGTTCGATCCGACACCGGGCGCCGACCCCGCGTTGCAGAACGGGGCTACGAGTCTGCCCAGCCCGACGCCGTCCAAGGCCCCTCCTCCGGCCCGGCCGAGCCGCGTCCGGCCACACGCCACGCCACCGCCTCCGGTAAACCCGGACCACCATTTTGGCGTCACCCGGCCGGCGGCAGCGACTGGACGCGGGGGCAGCGTGCTGGCCGGCGTGCTGCTCGCGGTGGCACTGGCCTTGGCCGCGCTCTGGGTGCTGCTGACGCGTCCACTAACCGGCGTCGACACCGCCGTGGTCGAGCTCGACCGCGCGTTTCGTCGGAGCGGACGCCCGTTGCCGGCAGGGGTGACGCTGGCCGAGCTCGAGCACCGGTTGCGTGGGTCGCCGGACGCCGCGGCCTACGTTCAGCGGCTGCGCCTGAGCCGGTTCGCCGGCGGTCAGCGGATGCCCTCGACCGCCCAACGGCGTGCGCTCCGCGAGCACCTGGCGTCGAGCCTCGGACTGCCCCGAAAGCTCCGGGCGCTGTGGGCGCTGCCCCCCCGGCGACGGTCTCAGAGCCGCCCCGACCCGGCCTAAACTCCGGGCCATGGAAGACGTCTACGAGCTGTTCACCCGGGGCACCGAGCTACTGGAGGCCGGGCACCACCATCAGGCCACAATTCCCCTGTCCCGGGCGCGTGACCTGGCGCCGGACAAGTCCTCGGTCCGGGAGGCGCTGGGCCGGGCCCTGTTCGGCGCCCAGCAATACGAGCAGGCCGCCGCCGAGTTTGAGGCGGTGACCGAGCGCGCGCCGACCAACGACTATGCGCTGTTCTGCCTGGGCCGCTCGCTCCAGATGCTGGGCCGGCACGGCGAAGCCCGCAAGCCGCTGGCCCTGGCCGCCTGCCTCCAGCCCGGGCGCCGCGACTACCGCGTGTACCGCGATCGGGCTCGCGCCCGGGCTGCCGCCTCCCAGGGCGGGACCTAGCGGAGCGGCGGCGATTCGGCCCTCCGGAGGCCCGTGGGCACGGGCTCTAATGGTGCAAAAACGGTGCTAACCTGGGTACACAGCTTGGCGCCGGGTGCTACCCGGTGGTAGTACCCGGAAGTGGGCGCTGGCCCGCTTTTTTTATGAGTTACACGAGAGAGGAGAAAGTGAGCGCCACCGCACTCCAGACCGAGATCGAGAGCCGACTCGGCACCTGCGAGCCGCAGGTGGAATTGCTGCTGGCCGAGGTGTCGGGAACGACGCTCAGACTGTTCATCGACCACCCGGATGGCGTCACCCTCGGACTGTGCGAACGCGTTTCCTCGTACCTATCCGACTACCGGGAGCGGTTTGCCATCGAGGTCTCCTCGCCCGGGCAAGATCGGCCACTGACCAAGCCTCAGCACTACACGCGCTACCTGGGCCGGCACGCACGCGTCCGGCTGCGAGAGGCTCGTGAGGGCCACAAGAGCCTGACCGGCGAGCTGGTCGGGGCCTCTGACTGCGACGTGACCATCGCAGCGGACGACGCTCTGGTGACGATCCCCTACGAGCAAATCGCCCGTTCCAACCTCGTCCCCGGAGAGTAGGAATCCATGTCGAGAGAGATCGTCGAAGCAGTCCGCGGCCTGGCCGCGGAGAAAAACATCTCATCCGAGAAGCTAATGGAGGCGCTCGAGGACGCGCTGCTGTCCGCGTACAAGAAGACGCCCGGTGCGGCCAAGTACGCCAAGGTGGAGATGGACCGCGACAGCGGCGACTTCAAGGTGTGGGAGCTGAAGATCCCGCCGGAGCTCGAGGAGCAGCTGCTGATCGAGGGAACCGGCGAGCAGGAGCCAACCGTCGACCCAGAGACCGGCGAGCTGCGCGACCCGCCCGAGCCGGAGCTGGACATGGAGAAGCTCAAGGAGGTCGAGGACCAGATCGAGATCGAGGACGTCACGCCCCACGACTTCGGCCGCATCGCGGCCCAGACGGCCAAGCAGGTAATCCTGCAGCGGATCCGCGAGGCCGAGCGGGACATGATGTTCGAGGAGTACCGCGACCGGGTGGGCGAGCTGATCACCGGCATCGTGCAACAGTCAGACTCGCGCTACACGCTGGTCCAGCTGCGGGAGCGCGTCGAGGCGCTGCTGCCCAAGTCAGAGCAGGTGGACGGTGAGCGCTACGACCACTCCCAGCGCATCAAGGCCGTGATCAAGGACGTCTCCAACTCGACCAAGGGCCCGAGCATCATCGTGTCGCGTCGCGACCCCGAGCTGATCAAGCAGCTGTTCGAGCTGGAGGTCCCCGAAATCGCCGACGGGCTGGTGGAGATCACCGGCGTGGCTCGCGAGCCCGGCTACCGCTCCAAGATCGCCGTCGTATCGCACGTCGACGGCGTCGATCCGGTCGGCGCCTGCGTGGGCCAGCGCGGCTCGCGCGTGCGGATGGTGGTGTCCGAGCTGCGGGGCGAGAAGATCGACATCATCCCCTACAACGACGAGCCCGCCCGATTCGTGGCCAAGGCGCTGTCGCCGGCTCGGGTCAGGGAGGTGCTGGTGGACGACGCCGGCAAGCAGGCCACCGTGATCGTGCCCGACGACCAGCTGTCGCTGGCCATCGGCCGCGAGGGCCAGAACGCCCGGCTGGCCGCGCGGCTCACCGGCTGGCGGATCGACATCCGCTCCGAGAGCGACTTCGCGACTGAGGAGGCCGAGCACGCCTACGAGCAGGACGACGCCGGAGGTCGCTGCGCGGCGATCCTGGCCAACGGCCGCCGCTGCCCGAACGCGGCGCTCCCCGGGTCACGGTACTGCGGGCTGCCGGCGCATCAGGCGATGGCGGAAACGGAGTCGCCGGAGTCCCCGCCGGCCCCGCCTCAAGCCGAGGTACAGGACGCGCCGTCCGCGGCAGGCGAGGCTCCCGGGCCGTAGTTCCTAGACTGAGGACTAATGAATAAGCGGGTTCATCAGATCGCCAAGGAGCAAGGGCTCACGGCGAAGGACGTTCTCGCACGCCTACGTGAGGCCGGCCACGAGGTCAAGGCCGCGTCGTCCAACGTCGATGAGGCGCTGGCGCTGAAGGTGCTGTCAAACGGCGGCAACAGCGCGGCACCGGAGGCTCCTGCAGCCGCCGCGCCCCCGGCTGCTCCACAGTCGCGGCCCGAGGCAGCGCCGAAGTCCGCAGATGGTTCCGCGTCGCCACCGGCGGCAGCCCAGCCGGCGGCGGGCGATCCGCCCGAGCCGACCCCGGACGCTCCCGCGCGGCCGGAGCATAAGCAGCGTCCTACGCGCGACTCGCTGCAAGGCGAGCGGACTCCCGGCGCGGCCGGAGGCCGGCGCCGCGTGGTCATTGACTCGCAGGCATCGCGCCGAGCTGGCGGCGGTCCACCGACGAGCCAGCCGCCCCGGCGCCAGCGCCGCGGCCGGCGGCGGCGAGGCGTCTACGACGAGATCGCCGAGTCGCGGCCCGCCGCGACGCCGACCGAGGCCACGCCGGTCGTCCGCGTGAACTCGGGCTCGACGGTCAAGGACGTCGCCGAGTACCTCGATGTGCCGGTGCCCGAGGTGATGAAGAAGCTGATGGCGATGGGCGAGATGAAGACGCTCACCCAGACCCTGACCGACGATGCCATCCACGTCCTGGCGACTGAGCTCGGCAAGGAGGTCGAGGTCGTCCACGCCCAGGAGGACGAGGACCTCGCGGAGCAGGAGTTCGAGGACACCGACGACGAGCTGGTCGAGCGCCCGCCGGTCGTGACGATCATGGGCCACGTCGACCACGGCAAGACCTCGCTACTGGACGCCATCCGCCAGACCGAGGTGGCGGCCGGCGAGGCGGGCGGCATCACGCAGCACATCGGTGCCTACCAGGTACACCACGAGGGGAAGACGATCACCTTCCTCGACACGCCGGGCCACGAGGCGTTCACCGCAATGCGAGCCCGCGGCGCCAAGGCCACCGACATCGTGGTGATCGTGGTGGCAGCCGACGATGGTGTGAAGCCGCAGACCCAGGAGGCGGTTGATCACGCCAAGGACGCCGAGGTGCCAATGCTGGTCGCGGTCAACAAGATTGACAAGGACGGTGCCGATCCTGCGCGGGTGCGCACCGAGATGACGCAGATCGGCCTGCAGCCGGTCGAGTGGGGCGGAGACACCGAGTTCGTGGACGTCTCGGCTCGCACCCAGGACGGCCTCGACGATCTGCTGGAGACGATCCAGGTGATGGCCGAGGTGGAGGAGCTCAAGGCCAATCCCGATGCCCCGGCGTCCGGGACGGTGATCGAATCCAAACTCGATCCCGGCCGCGGTCCAGTGGTTACGGTGCTCATCTCCCGCGGCACGCTGCACGTCCAGGACGCTGTGGCGGCCGGCGCCCATTGGGGCCGGGTCCGGGCGATGAGCGACTTCCTGGCCAACCGGGTGGATCAGGCGCGGCCGGGCGAGCCGGTGGAGATCCTCGGCTTCGATGGCGTCCCGGAAGCCGGAGAGCACGTCCGCGTGGTGGAGAACGAGCGTCGGGCCCGACAGCTGGCCTCCGAGCGGCAGACGCGGCTCAAGACCGAGGCGCTGGCCCGGCGCGCGGGCAAGAAGGTCTCACTGGAGGACATCTTCAAGAGCGGCGTGCAGGAGCTCAACCTGGTGCTCAAGGCCGACGTGGCCGGCTCGCTGGAGGCCATCGAGGACGAGATCGCCAAGTTGCCGCAAGACGAGGTCTCGGTCAACGTGATCCGCTCGGCGGTGGGTGCGGTGACCGAATCGGACGTGATGCTGGCCGCCGCTTCCGACGCGGTGATCCTGGCCTTCGGTGTGCGGCCGGTGGGTGACGCCCGGGCCGTGGCCGAGCGCGAGGGCGTGGAGATCCGCACCTACTCGGTGATCTACCGAGCCATCGAGGAGCTGCGCGACGCGATGCAGGGCATGCTGGCCCCCGAGGAGGTCGAGGAGACGCTCGGCACCGTGGAGGTCCGGCAGACCTTCCGCGCCTCCCGCGTGGGAACCATCGCCGGCTGCCACGTGATCGACGGCAAGGTCACGCGGGGCGACAAGGTCCGGCTGGTGCGCGATGGCACCGTGGTCTACGAGGGCCAGATCGCCAGCCTGCGCCGGTTCAACGACGACGTGCGCGAGGTGGCCGCCGGGTTCGACTGCGGGATCGTGCTGCGGGACTTCTCCGACATCAAGGAGGGGGATGTCCTGGAGACCTACGCCACCCGCCAGGTCGAGCGCGAGCTGGTCTGACCCGGGCGATGTCCGAGAGCGGCTTTGTCGCCGTGCTCGTTATCGACCTGCACTTTCCTGAGGCCGGCAGCCTCAAGAGCAAGCGGCGCGAACTGACGTCGGTCAAGGCGCAGCTGCACGGTCGGCTGGGAGCGGCGGTGGCCGAGGTGGACTATCAGGACCTGTGGCAACGGGCCCGGATCACCGCCGCGTTGACCGGCGGCACGCTCGGCGCCCTGTCCAAGGCCGCGGACAGGATCGAGCGGTGGCTGGGCGCACGCTTTCCCGACGGGGTCACCGTGCAGCGGATCGTCGCCTCGATCGAGGACCTAACCGGATGAGAAACCGCTCATCGGCGCTGATACGAGGAGGGGTCTAGGATGCCGGGTCGGATGCGCCGCGTGGACGAGGCGCTGCGCTCAGTCCTCAGTGACGCGATAACCAAGGATTTGAAGGACCCTCGCGTCGGATTCGTGACCGTGACCGGAGTAAAGACGAGCCCAGACCTAAAACATGCCCGGGTGTACGTAAGCGTGCTCGGTGACGCGCGGACGCGCCAGGACACGCTGCAGGGCCTGGCCTCGGCCCACGGCTTTCTCCAGAGCCGCCTGGCCGCCGAGCTCTCGCTCAAGCACACGCCGGCGCTGGCCTTCGAATACGACGACTCGGTGGACCGGGGGATGCGGATCTCGCAGCTGCTCCAGGAAGGACCCGACGCCGATGACTGAGAACGGCCAGCGGTCGGTACGTGAGCAGGTGATCGACGAGCTGCGGTCCGCGGACAAGCTCATCGTGGCGACCCACGAGAACCCTGACGGCGACGCGCTGGGATCGCTGCTGGCCATGAACGACATCCTGCTGGCCCTGGGCAAGGACTGCCAGAAGTTCATCGACGAGCGCGAATTCCCGATGCCCCCCGAGTACCACTTCCTGCCGCTGGACGATGTGGTCACCCAGCCGCCCGATGACCTGGACGAGCGCAGCGTGGTGTTCTTGGACTGCGGCAACCTGGAGCGCAATCCGGCCGAGGCGTTCCGTCGTCCGGGGATGCACCTGGTCAACATCGACCACCACCACGACAACACCAGCTTCGGCACGGTCAACCTGGTCGACCCCGAGGCCTCGTGCACCGCGGAGATCGTGTGGGACCTGATGGGGCGTCTGGGTGTCTCGCCCTCGCGCCAGATCGCGGAAGCGCTGTACGTCGGTCTGATCACCGATACCGGCCGTTTCATGTACGAGAACACCACGGCTCGCGCCCACCTGATGGCGGCCGACCTGATCGAAGCCGGCGTCGAGCCGCAGGCCATCTACCGACAGGTCTATGAGGGCGTGCCCTACGGCAAGCTGGCGTTGCTGGCGCGCGGCCTGGCCAAGGTCCAGCGCTACGACGACGGCCGGCTCACCCTGACCGAGCTGAGTGCCGGCGACTTCGAGCAGGCCGGAGCCGAGGAGAGCTACTCGGAAGGGGTGATCGACCACCTACGGGCCGTCGAGGGGACCGCCGTGGCGGCGCTGATCCGGGCCCGAGTCGGCGGGAACGGCGAGCCGGGCCTGCGCAAGGTTTCGCTGCGGGCCAACGACGCCCGCATCGACGTGTCGCGGATCGCCCGCTCACAGGGTGGCGGCGGCCACCGCCAAGCCGCCGGCTTCAGCACCACGATGGAGCAGGAGGAGCTGGTCAACTTCCTGCGCGGGGAGATCGCACAGCAGCTCGCCGCAGCTTAAGCTCCCGGGCAGACCGCTGCGCTTCGTCTCACTCCAGCCCTCATTCACCCCGCTCTTGAGTACCAGCAACCTCCGCGCCGCCCGGCCAGCGAGCACCGATCCCGGCGGGATCATCGTGTACGACAAGCCGCGGGGCCTCACATCGCACGACGTGGTGGCCGGCGTGCGGCGGGGGCTGCCCCGGGGCGTCAAGGTGGGCCACGCGGGAACGCTCGACCCGTTCGCCACTGGTTTGCTGCTGGTCCTGGTGGGTCGGGCCACCCGGGTGCAGCGGTATCTCGTGTCGCTGCCCAAGCGCTACACGGTGGTGGCCCGGTTCGGCGCGGTGTCCAACACGGGCGACCCGGAGGGTGAGATCGTGGAAACCGGCGAGGTTCCCAGCGGCAATCTGGAGCTACCGACCGGCCGGCTGCGCCAGCGTCCGCCGGCCTACTCGGCGGTCAAGGTGTCTGGCCGCCGGGCCTACCAGCTGGCCCGCGCCGGCCAGGAGGTGGAGCTGGCCGAGCGGGAGGTCGAGGTGTACCGGTTCGAGGAAACCTGGCGCCAGGGCCCCCGCCGCGGGTTCGTCATCGAGTGCTCCTCGGGTACCTACGTCCGATCGCTGATAGCGGCGCTCGGTGACGCGTACTGCGAGGAGCTGCGGCGGACGGGCATCGGACCGTTTGCGGTGGGCAAGGCGGATCCGGACCGGACCCTGGAGCTGAATCGGGCGCTGGCCTTCCTGCCCGAGGTGCAACTGGACCCGGATACGGCGCGGCGGGCCGGCCACGGCGTTCCGGTGCCCGGGGCGGCCGACGGTCCCGTGCGGCTGACCGACCCCGCCGGGCTGATCGGGCTGGCCGAGCCCCTGCCCGAGGGCGAGCTGCTTCGGCCGGTGGTCGTGCTGCGCCCGTCCTGCGGGGGCTAGATTTCCGCGCCCATGCGGATCACCCAGCTCCTGGACGCCGAGCCGCGGCCGCGCCAGATCGCGGTGGGTGAGTTCGACGGTGTCCATCTGGGCCACCGTCAGGTGATCGCCGGCAACGACACGGTGCTCACGTTCGAGCCCCACCCGCGCCAGGTGGTCCGGCCCGAGGCGGCTCCGCGGCTGCTGACCAGCCTGGAGGTCAAAGCTGAGCTGATCGCCGGGCTGGGCGTGGAGGAGCTGGTGGTGATCCCGTTCGACGAGAGCTTCGCCGCGCAGAGTCCGCAGGAGTTCATCGACGACGTCCTGGTCGGTCGGCTGCAGGCCGCCCACGTGTCGGTGGGGGAGAACTTCCGGTTCGGCCACCGCGCCGCCGGCGACCCGGAGATTCTGGCCGCCGACGGGCGGTTCGGCACCCGCATGGTGCCGCTGGTCGAGGTCGACGGCGAGGTCGTGTCCTCCAGTCACATCCGGGCGCTGGTCGGCGCGGGCGAGGTCGATGTGGCGGCCAAGATGCTGGGCGCGCCGTTTCAGATGCGCGGCGACGTGGTGACCGGCGACCGGCGCGGCCACACGCTGGGCTTCCCGACCGCCAACCTGGTGCCGGATGAGAAGCTGATCTATCCGGGCCACGGCGTGTATGTGGGGCGGGCCGACGGCATGTGCGCGGCGATTAACGTCGGCGTCCGGCCCACGTTCGGGACCGGACGAGCCGTCCTGGTCGAGGCCTACGTGCTGGACCGTGACCTCGATTTCTACGGCCACAGGCTCCGCGTCGAGTTCCTCAACCGGTTGCGGGGCGAGCGGCGATTCGACTCGGTGGAGGCGCTGGTCGAGCAGATGCACCGCGACGTGGGCGAGGCGCGCGAGCAGTGCGGGTAATGGCCGTCGGGCTGCTAGCCTCAGCGGCCGCATGAGCCTGACCTTGGAGAAGAAGCGCGAGCTGGTCGAGCGATTCGGCGCCAGTGACTCGGATACCGGCAAGACCGAGGTCCAGATCGCGCTGCTCACCGAGCGCATCAACCAGCTCACCGAGCACTTGCGCGCCCATCGCAAGGACCACCATTCGCGCCGCGGACTGCTGATGCTGGTGGGTCACCGGCGGCGGCTGCTCAACTACCTCCAGCGCGACGACCTCGAGCGCTACCGCGCGCTGGTGCGCGAGCTGGGCCTGCGCAAGTGAGCGCGGCGCCCCAGGCCGAGGACATCATTCAGCCGGGCGCGCCGGCCCCGGAGTTCACTCTCCGCCGGGAGGACGGCAGCGAGTTCACCTCGGCGGACCTGGAAGACCAGACGACGGTGTTCGTGTTCTATCCGTTCGCGTTCAGCCGCGTGTGCACCGATCAGCTCAACCTCTACGAAGAGGTGCTCGACGAGCTCGAGGCCAAGGGCGCCACTCTGTACGGAGTGTCGTGCGACGCGACCTACTCGCAAGCGGCGTTCCGGGAGAAGCTGGGCGTGAGCATCGAGCAGCTCTCGGACTTCGAGCCCAAGGGCGCGACCTGCCAGGCCTTCGGCGTCTACCACCCGCTGGGATTCCCCCAGCGCGCGCTGGTGATCATCGGCCCCGACGGGGTGGTGAAGTGGAGCTATCAGGCTCCATCGCCGCTCGAGCTGCCCGGCGCCAACCTGATCTTCGACGGACTCGAGCCAGCGGCGGCTTGACCGGGCTGGGCTCGGCGCCGGTCCCGGAGCCAGGCGCCGAGGACCACAGCCGCGGCCCCGACGCCGCGCCGGTGGTGATCGAGTACGCGGACTTCGAGTGTCCGTACTGCGCGGTGGTCAACCTGCGCCTGGCCGACCTGAAGCTGCGCCGGGTGTTTCGTCACTTCCCGGTGTCCTCTAGCCACCCCCGGGCCTGGCCCGCGGCCTGTGCGGCCGAGGCCGCGGGGCGCCAGGGGCGCTTCTGGGATATGCACGACCTGCTATTCGCAGACCAGGGACGGCTGGAGGATCCGCACCTGTGGGAGCGGGCGCGCCGGCTGGGACTCGACCTGGAGCGCTTCGAGGCTGACCGCCGAGACGAGGCCATCCGCGACCGCGTGCGCCGCGATTTCCAGTCGGGAGTCCGGGCCGGGGTGGTAACCACGCCGACTCTGTTCGCGGGCGGCCAGATGCTCGCCGGTCAGATCGAGGCGGAGGAGCTAGCCCGACTCGCGGGGTGAGATGTCCTCGAGCCGGCGGCAGCCGCGTCTTTGACCGACCGCTACGATAAGGGTGTTCGGACTAAGAGATAAGAAATGACAGCGCTTCGCCTACCGAACGGTGAAGCTGGGAAGGGAACTGAATATGTCTGAAGGGGTTACCCGCGTCTCCGTAGAGATCGAGGGGCAGGAGATCTCGTTCGAGACGGGCAAGCTGGCCAAGCAGGCCTCTGGCGCCGTCGTCGTCCGATCGGGCGACACGATGGTCCTTTGTACCGCCACCGCGGGCAATCTCCGCGACGTGGATTTTCTGCCGCTCACCGTAGATGTCGAAGAGCGGATGTACGCAGCCGGGAAGATTCCCGGCTCTTTTTTCAAGCGTGAGGGACGCGCGGGAGAGAAGGCGACGCTGACCGCGCGCCTGATCGACCGTCCGATCCGGCCACTGTTTCCGAAGGGCTGGCGGTATGAGACCCAGCTCGTGGCCCTGCCGATCTCGGTGGACCACGTGCACCCGTACGACATCCTGGCCATGAACGGCGCGTCGGCCGCGCTGATGATCTCGCAGATCCCGATGCCCACGCCGGTGGGCTCGGTGCGGATCGGCAAGATCGACGGCAACTTCGTGGTCAACCCCAGCGAGGAGGACCTGGCTGACAACGCGGACCTCGACCTGATCGTGGCCGGCACCGAAGAGGCGATCCTCATGGTCGAGGCCGGGGCCAGCGAGATCCCCGAGGCGGAGATCCTCGATGCGCTCGACATCGCCCACGGGGAGATCAAGAAGCTCTGCGCCATGCAGCGCGAGCTGGCCGAGCAGGTCGGCAAGGAGAAGCTGGCCGTCGTCGTGCCCGGCGTCGACCCGGACCTGTACGAGCAGATCACGGCGTCGCATGGCCCGGCGCTCGATGCCGCGACCCAGGTCGTCGACAAGCTGGAGCGTCAGGAGGCGTCGAAGGCGGTCGAGGAGCAGGTGCTCGAGCAGTACTCGGGCGACCCCGAGGCCGAGACGTTCGCTGAGCTTCGGGCCAAGGCGCAGCAGGCGTTCGACACGCTGGAGAAGACGCTCATCCGCGAGCGGATCGCGGTGCACAAGAAACGTCCCGACGGCCGCAGCGCCGAGGAGATCCGGCCGATCTCGATCGAGGTCGGCGTGGGCCCGCGTACGCACGGATCCGCGCTGTTCACCCGCGGCCAGACGCAGGCTCTGAGCGTCGTCGCGCTCGGCACGACACGTGAGGAGATGCGCCTGGACACCCTGGGCCTCGAGACCTCCAAGCGCTACTTCCACCACTACAACTTCCCCCCGTTCTCGGTGGGGGAGGCGGGCTTC
>DATKRM010000150.1:0-17149 GCA_035532195.1 Solirubrobacteraceae bacterium | reverse complement strand
GTGGGAGCCTGACTGGCCGCAATTCCTGGCCAGCCAGCCGCGGGTGGGCCTGGCCACCGTGCACCGCTACCCGCTGCATGCCTGCTCGAAGCAGAGCTCGCCGCTGTATCCGACCATCGACCACCTGCTCACGCCGCTGGCCCTGAGCGGGCTGGCCGCGGACACGCGCCCGCTGGTGGGGGTCGCCCACGGGCGCGGGCTCCCCTTGCGCGTCGACGAGATGAATCCCACGCCGTGTCCCGCCCGCGCCCTCGAGCTGCGGTCGTTTGCCGGGGCCCTGTGGTCTGCTGACGTGCTGTTCGAAATGGCCGCGGCCGGGGTGGACGGGGTGAACGTCCAGAGCTCGACCGGGCCGACCCAGGACCTGTTCTCGGTCAAGCACGGCCCGGGCGGGTGGCGGGTCGCGGTGTGGCCCGAGTACTACGGCCTGCTGCTATTCGCCCGGGCGGCCCCGCCGGGCTCCCGTCTCATCCCCTTCTCCACCGCGGCACCAGCTCCGATTCATGCTTGGGCCACCGAGGCCCGGGACGGCACCGTCCGGGTGGTCCTGATCAACGCCGGCCCGGGTCAGCGCAGTCTGGCGCTCGGTGCTGGCGCGGGGGGACGTCCGGCCAGCCTGGAGCGCCTGCTCGCTCCGGACGTCCGGGCCCAGGAAGGGGTCACCCTGGGTGGACGGAGCTTCGGCGCCTGGAGCAACACCGGAGAGCTGGCGGGCACGCCCAGCCAAATCACGATCCAGCCCAGCCAGGGCCGGTACGCCGTGAGTCTGCCCGGCGACAGCGCGGCGCTGCTGACGATCTCCTGACCCGCTAAGTTGCCGCGTGCGGCAGCCCGCTCTCGGCCCCCCGATTCACCGAGTTCACAGTTGACGAGAAGCGAAGCGGAAGACACGGAGTGTCCGTAGGGCCTCCCCGGGGCGGTGCGCCGCCGTTTCCGCCAGGCACCGGCCAGGTTGTGCTAGAGCCGGCCGAGGCTGAGCTGGGCCCGACCGAACAGATGCGCACGCTCTACCGGCTGAGCGATCCGGCGCTGTCCGAGCTGGGTCTGGAACAGCTGCTGGGCGAGCTCCTGGTCCGGGTTCAGAATGCGCTGTCGGTGGACACGGTGGCCATCCTGCTCTACGACGAGGAGGCGCAGCAACTGGTAGCCCGGGCGGCCAAGGGCATCGAGGAGGAGGTCGAGCAGGGGGTGCGTGTCCCCATTGGCCGCGGGTTCGCCGGGCGGATCGCCGCCGAGCGGGTGGCGATCTTCGTCGCCGACGTGGATCACGCCGACATCCTGAATCCGATCCTGCGCCAGCAGGGCATCCGCTCGCTTCTCGGGGTGCCCCTGATCGTGGAGGGCGATCTCATGGGCGTGCTGCACGTGGGGTCGCTGAAGCCACGGACGTTCGGGCCCCGAGACGTGGCCGTGCTCCAGCTGGCCGCGGCTCGGGCCGCGCCAGGGATCGAGCGGGCCCGCTTGTCCTCGGCCCTTGAGTACGAGCATCGCGCCGCGATGATCCTGCAGCGCAGCCTGTTGCCAAAGCACCTGGTCGAGGGTCCCGGAATCTCGGCGGCGGCCAGATACATGCCGGCCACGCACGAGGTCGGGGGCGACTGGTACGACGTGTTCCCGCTGCCCCATGGCCGGTTCGGAATCGTCATCGGGGATGTGGTCGGCCACGGCCTGCCCGCGGCGGCGCTGATGGGACAGCTTCAGACCGCCCTGCACGCATACGCGATCCTGGACCATCCCCCAGCGGAGACCTTGGAGCTGGTCGATCGATTGATGCAGACACTGCCCGGGCCCACGATGGCCACCGTGGCCTACGCCGTGCTGGACCCCGATACCGGCGTGCTGCGCCTGGCCAGCGCCGGACATCTGCCGCCTGTGGTGGTGGGCGGCGAGAACCCACGCCTGCTTGGCGTGGCGGCTGCTCCGCCGCTCGGCGCGTTCCCATACGCCAGCTGGGAAGAGCAGCACATCAACCTGGCCCCGGGCGAGACGATCGTGTTCTATACCGACGGGCTGGTGGAGCGGCCGGGTGTCCCGCTGATGGACAACATTGACCGGCTGCTTGAGGCCACGGCGGAGGCGGGATCGGCTGAGGAGGCGTGCCGGCTGGCGGCGGAGACCCTGATTCCGCCCGGACGACTGCGTGACGACATCGCGATCGTGGCGTTGAACTACGGTCCGGTCCCCTCCGAGTTCCAGATGCGCGTCGCCGCCCACCCCAAGCAGCTGGCCGAGGTGCGCCGTGATCTGCGGCGGTGGCTCGGGAGCCAAGGTGTGCCGGAGACCCACTCCCGAGAGATCGTCTTGGCGGTCAACGAAGCCTGCGCCAACGCGATCGAGCACGCGTATTCGCCGGCCCCGGCCGAGTTCGACGTGGCCGCGACGCGGGATGGCGACGCGGTGACGGTCTTGGTGAGCGACCGAGGCAGCTGGCGCGGCCCGCGCGGACAGAACCGCGGGCGCGGTCTGGGGATCGTCGAAGCCGCCATGGATGCTGTGCAAATCGACACCACCGACAACGGAACGGTGGTGCGGATGCGCCATAAGGTGGCCCGATGAACCTGGGTGACGTCCAGGTCAAGACCCAGGACTCGATGGTGATCGCCCGGCTGACCGGGGAGATCGACCTGTCGAACGCTCAGGGCATCGGCCAGGCCATTGCTCGCGGCATCACTCACGAAGCTTTAGGGCTGGTGCTCGATCTGACCGGGCTCGACTTTCTGGATAGCGCCGGCATCCAGCTCATCTATCAGCTACGCGAGGACCTCCGCGCCCGGGGCCAGAACCTGATCCTGGCCATCTCCGATGACTCCCCACCGGCCGACACGCTCCGGTTGGCCGGTATCTCCAGCCAGCTCAGGATCCGCAGGACGGTCGAGGAGGCGCTGGCCGCCGGCGCCACAGGACCGAACCCGTTCGTCGAGCAGGCGGCACCCCGGCTGGGTAGCCAGGAGAAGCCGGATTAGCCGTGGCCAGGGCGTCCTCACGAGCGCCCGCTGCGGACCGGCAACTTGGCTCCCCGGGTGAGCAACGCCCGCCGCCAGCGGGAAGGGAGACGGGTCAGGAAGCGCTGATGCGTGGAGACTGGCCGCTGCCAGCGCCTGGGATCAAGCTCGGCGCCGCACAGCGAACAGCCCGCCGCATATGGGGTGACTCGCTCACCGCACTGAGGGCAATAGCCAGGATGCATGGATCCAGCATGCAATGGCCGCGTGTGCAGCCGATAAGCAGAAGCTCTCAAGATCCGAAGAGCCAGAACGGTCAGCGGCTGGGCCGGGCAAATGCCGGCGCACGACGCCGGCCGTGAGTGGCCGAGCGGAGTTGGCCGGCCAGCGAGGGCGCAAACGGGGTGACAAACACGGCGTCCTCGCCGCGGAGCACCATGGTTCCCCGGCGAGCCACCAGCCGGTAGTGGAAGCTGGTGCCGGGTACCAGGTCCGCGATCGGTTCGGACGCCGTGACCAGGGCCTGCTCGCCGTCGAGCACGCCGCCGCGGCTGGTCATGCCATAGGCCATGGTCTGTCCGTACTCGAAGTACCACGCGATCGGCTCGGGGCCGGGATTTACGGACCCGGTGAGGGTCACAGTGGTCGTGTCCAGCCAATTCGCCCGGCCGGTGATCACATGGGGACGCGCGGCGACGTCGGTGGTAAAGCTGCGCTCAGCGCCCATTGTCGTACCGAAGCTGTTCGTGGCTACCAACCGGTAGCGATAGGTGGCACCCGGTCGAAGCTCGCGACTCGGGATCTTCACCCGAGCCTGGGTGTCGCGGTCCAGCAGGCCCATGACCCGAGTTGCCGCGGAGCACGGTCCCTCACCCCACTGGAAGTAGAACGCGGTGCTGCTCCCGTTCGGGTGGACCATGCCGGACAAGCTGACCGAGCCGTCGCGCGCAGACTCGGCCTCACCGGTCAGCACCGCCGGCGAGGCTGTGAATTCAGACGGACTGTCGGCGCTACCCTGCGAACGCTGGGCACCTCCGGACGCACGACCGAGCATAAGCACCATGTTCCCGCAAGTTATGTAGCCCAATCTCGGTTACGCGCCGTCAGGCAGGGCAGAGCGAGATACTGACCCGATGACTCCGTTCATCACTGCCGGAGCCGGGTTCCTGCTCGCGGTGCTGTGGTTTGACCTCATGTTCGACGTCCAGGCCGCCGGTCATCGGGGGGAAGCGCTACCCGAGCCCGTGCTGGCCTCGATCGCCGGCTATTACGGCCGGGTGACCACCGCGGCGCGGCCCATGAATCGCCTGGTGGCAGCGGCGATGCTGGGCACCCTGGGCTCCATCATCACCCAGATCGCCCGGGGGGACAGGCCACGCTGGGTGGGCTGGGTCTCGCTGGCCCTGGCCGCGGCGCCGATCTTGCTCGCCGGGGCGCATACCGTGCCCAGCGCGGTGCGGCTGGGCGGCCGCGCCGATCCAATCCCCGAGCAGAGCGCGCTGGTCCGTTCGATCCTGCGCGACCACGTGCTGTGCGTGATCGCAGTCGCGGCGCTGCTCGTGGTCGAGCTGTCGTTCGCCTAGCCGCCCACGCGGTAGCGGATGTGCGTGGCAAGCGGGGAGCCGAGCACCTCTACAGGCTCCAGGCCAGGATCTTCCACGCCGTCGAACAGGCGCTCGCCGGAGCCCAGGAGGACGGGAGCGAGATCGAGGGTGAGCTGTTCGATAGCACCCGCGGCCAGCGCCTGCCGGATCGTCGAGGCGCCGCCGGCGATGGCCACGTCACCGTCGCCGGCGGCCTCCCGGGCCTGCGCCAACGCGCTGTCGAAGCCGTCGGTGACGAAGTAGAACGTCGTTCCCCCCTCCATCACGATCGGCTCGTGCCGGTAATGGGTGAGGACGAACACCGGTGCGTGATACGGCGGCTCGTCGCCCCACCAGCCGCGCCAGTCCTCTTCCCACTCGCCGCGAATTGGCCCGAACATGTTGCGTCCCATGACGTAGGCGCCCCGTTGTTTCAGCAGGTCGTCGCGAGCCGCTATGTCGGCCTCGTGGTCGACCGGGTCGAAGTGCCATTGGTGAAGCGCGAGTCCGCCAATGCCCAGCGGGTTCTCCCGGCTCTGGCTGGGCCCGGCCAGAAAGCCGTCGAGCGAGATGGATACGTGGCAGGTGATTGGTGTCATGCCTTCTAGACCGCCCCCGACGCGAAAACTAATCGTCGCGTCGGCGCTAGGTCCTGAGCGAGGCCTGATTTGCGACGTTGCCGTACTTCCACATCCTCCCTCGGGCCCCGGGCTGCTGTTTCAGGTAGCGGTTGAGGAACGCGATCGTCTCACGTTCCACGATGCCCAGATAGGGCTGCTGGTCCGTGTAGGGCCCGAGGTGCGGCGCCCCCAAGAGGGAGAGGAGGAACTTCGGACTCCGGGCCGACCCGAAGTAGTGATAAGTGTTGCCCGGATTGTTGGTCGTGTCCGCCGTGCCTTGGACAGCCAGCAGCGGTGGGCTGCCGGCCGGAAAGTCGTAACCGCCCACTCCGGGGATGTAGGCGCCGGACATGACCATCGCGGCGCGGATGCGATGGTCGAGGTAGTTGACGTTGTAGGCCGCGGCCAGCGCCGTCGAGCCGCCATCGGACTGGCCGGAGACGGCGATCTGCCGGCGGTCGATGAGCCTGGACAGGATTCCGTGGTGCTGCGCGCTGGCTATCCGCATCTGGCTGATCACGAAGCTCACGTCGCCGGGCTGGTTGACCAGATCGGACTCGTTGGGACCGCCGGGCGCTCCTGGGTTGGTGTAGGGGAATATCGGCGCCACGACCACGTAGCCGGCCTGGACCCAGGCTCTCAACAGCGGCGCGTACGGGTTGGGCGTGATGTTGTAGCCGTGGGCGAACACGACCAGCGGAAACGGACCGGAGCTGCGGGCCGGCGGCGCGCTGAGGACGTCGGTGCGCGCCGGGTTGCCGGCCGCCGGGTAGCGGATCACCGTGGTCAACGACCGGCCTCGCCGGTGGTCGGTGTAGCTGACAACGATCTCGCCCACCCCAAAGCGCTGGCCGCCGCGCGCCGTGCCCAGGCCCTCGCCGCCGCTGGTGGCGGCCGCGGGTCCAGCGCCGGCCAGCGCGATCACGCCGAGCCAGAAAACCACCCACGCCCATCTCCGACTCGCGCCACCCACAGCGGGGCAAGACTAACGGCGATTGCGGCTTGCCTATGGTCGGCCCGGGTGCGGCCGGCTGCGCGGTCGCGTCAGCGGCGGGCGGTGCGATTGACGAGCGCCTGGTAAGGCCGGCAGGGCTCGTTGCGCAGGCTCGGGCACGGCGGCAGGCCGCCCGAGACGCTCAGACCGGGGACCACGGGCAGAAACAGGCTGGACGGCATGCGCTTGGAGAAAGCCAGCCACACCTTGGCGGTCTGGCCCAAGGGCGGCTTGGTCGTGCTGAACGACCAGACGGGCTGGGTCCCGTTCGGCGCCGCGATGGTGACGCGGATCCGCGAGCCGGAGCGGTACACGTGCCCTTCGTAGTACAGCGGGATGGTGACCTCGACGTAGTTGTTGTGGGGCACCGGTTGGACATCTTTGGCGTATTCGCTGGGAATCGGCTCGAGCAGCGTGCTCGGCTGCTTGAAGATGTTGTTTGTGCTCGTCGAGAGCTTGCGTTCACTGGCCCGCATATACCCGTTCTGCACGAACGTCTCGTTGCCGTCGGGTCGGATCTCGCTGATCGTGGCCACGAGGTCGACGTCAGGCTTCGACGAGCGGATCCACACGTGGGCGGCGCCCGCGCCGAGCACCGTGGTGTCGCTGGTCAGTGGCGCCGAGACGTAGGACACTGCGGTGCCGGCCGGATTCTGCTGCCATTTCCACTCCCACTGGGATGCGTTGCCCCACAGGCCGCCGCCACCCGTGTTGTTGGAGTAGTCGGTCAGCGGCAGCGCCCGGGAATTTGACGTGTAGGTGTTCACGCCCTTCTTGGCCGCGGGCCGACCGCTGAGCGTGCCGCCCGGGCCGAAGTACCACTGCCGCGCGGTGGTACCCGGGACGGGGAGAGTTGGGAACGAGTGCTCGAACTGGGGGTAGGGGTTGCCGGGCGTCGTGTCCCCGCTGGGTGACGCGCCGGCGCCGCTGTCAAACAGCACCCGGACCTCGGGCAGCGCTTTGAACGCAGCCAGGGCTGAGTCGTAGGAAGGCTGCTGCTGGATCGGGTCAGGCGGCAGCGTGACGTTGTCGCTCTGGGGGACACCCATCGCCGCCTGGTAGACCACCGGCGCGCTGCCCAGGACTCCCGCGTGGAAGGGGTTCGTCATCGGCGCCTGATGGGCCACATAGAGCTCTAAGAAGTCGTACCAGCGGTTGTAGGTGTACGGGTCGAGCGAGTCGATGTGGGCGCCGTTGGTGAACGTGAACCACTTCTGAGATGTGCCGGTGAAGTGCTGCACCAGGGCCGGGCAATGCCCGCCGGTCTGCTCGTCCTCCCACTGGCAGGCCATGAACACCGGGACGTGGATCTGGTTGACGAACGTGATCGGGTCAACCGGGTCGGCCACCTTGGGGACGTAGTGCGAATTGCTATGGACCTTGGCGATCAGGTCAGCCGCCTCGCCGTGGAGCACCTGGTTCTGCTTGCACGTCTCGTCGCCCTGCTGGATCTGCGTGTACGACCACGGCTGCCCGGTGTTCGGCCCGGCGGGCTTGCCGTCATGGACGCGGTCCTTCACCCAGGCTAAGGCGAAGCCGGTGTTGAGGATGCCGCCCGGGTACAGGGTCGTCGCCGAGGTATCGAGCACCGACAGCGGCGCAATCGCCTCGAGGTCCGGCGGGTCGGTCTGAGCGGTGAACAGCTGGCTGATTCCGCCGTAGGAGATGCCCATCATCCCCACCTTGTGACCCAAGACCCACGGCTGGTGGGCAATCGTCTCGACCGCGTCGTAGCCATCGAGGCTCTGCAGCTTCTCGAAGAAGTCGAACGCGCCGCCCGAGCAGCCGGTGCCGCGCATGTTCACGTCGACCACAGTGAAGCCCATGATGTTGGCCAGCAGCTCGATGCTGCTCTCAGCGCCGCCTTCTGAGGGAGGCCGAGCGTAGCCGTAACCCGAGTACTCGACCAGAGTGGGGACGGGCCCAGTATCCGCGGCCGGGGGGAGCTGGATCCCGCCCGGCAGCGCAGTAGATACGTCCGTCGGCGGGTGAACGTAGATCGCCAGCTTGGTGCCGTCCCGGGTGGTGAGATAGCCGTAACCGCTGGACGGGATCGTCTGGTGGTAAAAGTCGGTTTGCCAGGGCGTGGACTGATCGGGGTGCACCGTGAGGGGTCCGGACGCAGCCCCACCCCGGGTCAGACGCACGCGGTAGCCGCTCCCGGGGGACACGTTGCGGAACAGCAGGCCGCCCAGCGAGTCGGCGCGCTGGGTGGCCACCTTCTGGCCGCCGGGTCGGAGCAGCGACATCTGCGCATTCGGCGCGAGGCCGGTGACGTACACCTGCTGGACGCTGCCTTGCGCGCTGAAGCTGGGGGTGGCTGCCGAGGCCGAGCTGGCGGCGCCGGCAAACGCGCAGGCGAGCGCCAGGGCGGCCAATGCGGTGCGGGCGGCGCGGCTCATCAACGCTAACTCAATCAGCATCGGCACGTTAACGTCGCAGTAACCAGTTTTCTTGCATTACCGAGCGGCCACTTCCTGGGCCAGCGAGACCAGGCGGGCCCGCACCAGCTCGGGGCGCTCGTCGGCGATGAAGTGTCCGCAGTGCGGGACCGTTTCCAGCCGATAGTCATCGGCGTTGGCGGTCGACTCGGAGGCCAGCGAAACGTGGATGGCTGCGTCGTCGATGCCGAACAGAGCGCGGGTCGGCACCGTCGAGCGCCGCGTCTCAGGTCGGCCAGCGGTGGCCGGAATCTCCTTCAGCCAGAACGTCCGGTAGGTGTCGGTGGCCGCGCGCGCACAGACCGGGTCGCGGAAGCGATCGCCGAACCAGCGGATGTCCTCCGCCGACATCGCCGTGCGATCGCTCAGAGCGGCGCGGATCGCCAGCTCTACGAACCGCGTGTGGCGCATCAGCAGGCCACCAAACGCGGCGATCGCCGGCTGGTAGAGGAGGAAGCGCCACATGTGCGGGAGCAGGGTGCGGGGTGTCTGCCACGGGTGGGCGATGTTCAGCGCCAGATATCCGCGCACTCGCTCCGGTGACCTCAGCACCAGCAGGTGCCCCAGATAGCCGCCCCAGTCGTGCCCCACCAGCAGCACCTGCTCCAGCCCCAGCTCGTCGAGCAGGGCCAGGCAGTCGCTCACCACTTCCTCCTTAAACCAGCGGTGCGGGGGCGGTCCCGACCAGCCGTAGCCGGGCAGGTCCGGGGCGATGATCCTCATCTGCTCCGGCGGGTGGGCCAGCAGGTCGCGCCAGGCGTAATGATGCTGCGGCCAGCCGTGCAGCGCCAGTACCGGTACCCCGTCCGGCGGGCCCGCCTCAGTCAGGTGGAAGCGCACCCCCCGAGCACCCACGAACGACCGCCGCACGCCCTCGATGTGCGGAGGCTCCAGCGGCGCGGGGCGGGGCGGCACCAGCACAGCCTAATGTTGGGACGGCCGCGGCGGGCGGGCGGCGGCGAACCAGATAGGCCCCACGGATTGGCATTCGGAGCGGAAGGTGGTCTGCAACACCCTCCGCTCCTTAAGCCATAACCCCGACACCCTCCGTCAAGAGGTGCGCACGAGACAATCGGAAATGGCCATTGCCGAAGCGTTTCCAAAAGGTTTCCGCTAGAGAGTGAGGCCGATGCAAGCGCTTATTGCTCGCTGGCTGGCGCCTCTGGCGGCGTGCGGAGCGGTCCTGATCGGCTGCTGCGGCTCGGCGCTGGCCGCAACCGGATCGGCGTCATGGCCGGCTGCGGCGAGTCGCGGCGTCCAGGAGCTGATGGGGTCAGGCGACGGGAGCCCGGTCAGCTGGGACACCGCGACCGGCCTGTGGGGCGGCAATACCGCTCCGTACTGGTGGCAGTCCGGGCTCGCCGTGCTCACCGTGGCGCGGTATGCCGTGCGGACCCACGACGTGAATCCGACTGTCCAGCGCGTCCTGCTGCGGACCTACGGTCAGAACGTCCGCCGCCCGGGAACCAGCCAGCCCCAGAACTTCGGTAACCGGTTCATGGATGACACCGGCTGGTGGGGCCTGGCTTGGCTGGCCGCCTCCCAGTACGAGCTGACCTACCGCCACGACCAGGTGGACGCCGCCAGATTCCTAAGCGTGGCGGAGTGGGATGCCTCCTACATCGCGCGGCAGCCCCGCCCCTGCGGGGGGGTCGAGTGGGGAGTGGGGTACGGGCCGGACACGATCTCCAACGCCGAGCTGGTGGTCCTGACTGCTGAGCTGGCGCAGTACCGGCAGGCGGCCGGCCCGTTCCAAGACGGGGGGCGGGCGTCGAAGTGGCTGGCCGAAGCCAACCGCACCTGGGGCTGGCTCAGAACCAGCGGCTTGGTCGACCTGCGCAGCGGCGAGGTGGTGGCCGACAGCATGAGCCCCCAGTCCTGCCAGCGGCGAGGCGGGCCGGTCACCTACACGCAGGGGGAGGTGGCCCAGGGGCTGGTCCAGCTCGGGCTGGCGGCTCACGATTCGAGCTACTACGACCGCGCGGCGGCGTTCCTGCGCTATGCGGTGCAACCGGCGAGCGGCTTTGTCTTGCGCGGGGTGCTCCAGGACCACTGCGAACCCCAGTCGCCCAACTGCAGCGCGCTGTCCACCCGGCTTGACGTCACGGCGTTCAAGGGGCTGCTGGTGCAGGCGTTCGATGACTGGACGAGGGTTACGAAGCGGTCTGACTTCTCCCGGTTCCTGCGCGCCCAGGCGACCGCGATCACCGGCCACGACATCTGGGGCGCCACCCCCCGCGCGCCCGGCTGCGGGTCGCCCCACGCCTGCCAGTTCGGCTTCTCCTGGGCCCGGGTGCTCTCCCCGATGCTGGTGACCGTGGGCACGCAGGAGAGCGCGCTCGACGCGCTCACTGCGGTGCTGCCGTAGCGCTCCGGACTAGCGCCCCGGGACCGCGCCCGTGTGGAGATCGGACCCCGAGAGCGTGAACGTCCGGCCGTCGGACAGGCTGACCGTGCTGGTTCCGTCGGTGGTGATCGAGTAGCTGAACGCCTGCCCGGCCAGACAGGCGCGCCGGGTGTCGATGTGCAGCGAGGCGACGTTGCCCAGCGAGCCCTGCAGGCGCAGGGCCCGGGCGATCGGCGTGGTCTGCGCGACCGACTGGACGTCGCTGGTCCAGGGCACGGGATCCGAACCGCTGCCCGAGCTGCGCTTCAGCACGGGCGTGCTGCCTCCGCAGGCCAGCGTCTGAAGGTCGACGTTCTCAGCCACCTGGCCGGTCTGGCGTCCCCGGATGGCCGAAACCCAGTACGCCCGATCGTGGACGATGCCCAGCCCCGGATCGTCAAGGTAAGTCTCGGTCCGGTAGGTCACCCGAGGTGGGTTGCTGACCAGCTTGAGGTCGCGCGTGTATGCGGCTTCCTTGGTCCAATCGTCGAGCGCGGCGAACGTGAGGTGCTCGGCCGCGGGGTGCAGATAGAACGTGAACACGTCGTCGGTAGCGTCGAACGCCTGGTCCATGGCGTTGGCGGTCCACACGTGCACCAGCTCGTCGGCGCCCGAGTACAGCATCACGGTCGGCACCGAGCGCAGGTTGGCCACGTAGTCGATCACGTTGCCGATCGCCCCGGCCGTGTAGTGGGCCGGGGACGGAGAGCCGTTGCCCTCGTCGCCGGTGAAGCCCACCCAGTCGACCGCGCCGGCGAACCGATCCGGGTACAGCTCGGCCATGCGGTAGGTGATGTAGCCGCCCTGCGAGTAGCCGCCGGAGAACACCCGTTGCGAATCGATCGGGTAGTGGGCCTGGATGTCGCTCATCACGTCGAGCAGGTCGCGTTCGGAGATGTCCGAGCCCCAGCCGTTCTGGCCGCGGGCTTCGGGCACCACGAGCACCCGGTTCAGGTCCTCGCCGAACCGCTGCTCCATGCCGGGCTGGTTGACCAGCCCCGACATGCCCGAACTCGAGCCGTGAAACAGCATCTGCATCCCGTGCGGGCCGGGCTTTCGCGGGATGTAGATACCGTAGGGCTGGTAGCGGCCCAGGTACTGGAAGGTCTGCTCGAAGCCCAGGCTGACCTGACCGCCGCCGTTGCCCCGACCGGGGACGCCGGCCACATTGACCCCCTCGGCCGGCGGGACGGTGTAGGCCGAGCGGTACACGCGCTCGTGCAGGCCAGCCGGGTTGGGTGCCGCGCGGGTGCGGTGGTGGGTCAGATCGGACCCGCGGACCACGGTCCCGAACTCCGAGATGTCGCCGCGCCCGAGGGCCGCCGCCTGTTTGTCCTCAAACCACGCGCCGGAATCGCTGCTCGTGCCCACGCCCTTCGCGCTGGCCTGCTCACCCGGGCCTCGGAATGCCACGTTCATCACCTGGCCGCTGGAGGCGATCGCGGTCGCCGCCTGCACGCGCCAGACTCGGCCCGGAGGCAGCGGCATGCTGCCAGAGATCGTGTTCGTCTTGGGGTCTCCATTGGTGAAGAACGCAATCCGGTCCCAGCCACCGCTGGACACGTCGAGCTGGCCCCACCGGCCGCCGCCGGTCCGTGGGTTGTTGTCGGTGTCGATGGCCACGGCCAGCACCGTCTCGCGCGGCTGGTAGAGCGCGTTCACGAGCCCGCTGACAAACAGCCGATGTCCGCGCACACGCAGGGTCAGGAGGATGAGATCGGCCGTCGCGTCCTGGCCCATCCGATAGCCCTGGTCGCCCGCGCTGGGCATCAAGCTGGCGCTGCGGCTGGTGGTGTTGATCTGGCCGGTATCGGCGCCGTAGTCGTCATCCACGTAGTCGCCGTAGGTCAGAACGCCGCGGCACAGCCAGACCGAGCCGGCCACCCAGGAGTGGGGCGCGGTCGAGCAGTTAGCTCGGGGTCGGTGATGCCGCACGCGGGCCGGGGCCGCGGAGGCCACAACCAGCGCGGCCACGACCGCGAGTACCAGCGATGCCTTTGCCCGGTGCTTACTCAGAACCTCATCCTCCCCGGTGGGGGATGTCTGGCACGCGCGCGCGGGTTCCGCGCCAGCGCAGCCGAGCTGCCCAGGCGGGAAGCTAGCGCCCGCCGGGAGGCTGGCTCAGGGACGTGAGCGCCCAGGCCAACCGGGCTCGGGTGTCGGTCGGAGCGATCAGCTCGTCGATGTGACCCTGGCGCGCCGCGGTCTGGGGGCGCAGGTGCTGGTCTGCGTATTCGGTGATCAAGCGTTCACGGGCCGCGTCGGGATCCGGGCTGTGGGCAATTTCGCGCCGGTGGATGATTCCCACGGCCGGCCTGGCGCCCATCACGCCGATCTGGGCCTGGGGCCAGGCGAACACGTAGTCGGCGCCCAGGTCCTTTGAATTCATGGTGATGAAGGCGCCGCCAAACGCCTTGCGCAGGATCACGGTGACCCGGGGGACGGTGGCAGCGGCAAAAGCGTGTACCAGCGTGGCCCCGAACCGGATCACCCCCGCCCGCTCCTGCTGAGTTCCCGGGAGATACCCCGGCGTATCGACGAGCACCACCAGAGGAACGCCGAACGCGTTGCACTTGGACACGAACAACGCGCCTTTCTGCGAGCTCGCGGCGTCCAGCACGCCACCCAGGTAGCGCGGCTGGTTGGCCACGACTCCCACCGATCGCCCATCGATCCGGGCAAACGCGGTCATGATGTTCCGGGCCCAGCCGGGGCAGACCTCGAGCACCTCCCCGCCGTCAACCACGCGGCGGATCACCTCGCGCACGTCGTAGACCTGGCGAGCCTCGGGAGGCACGCCGGCCGCGGGGTCTCCGGGCGGCGCCGGCCTCGTCGCCCGCGGAGAGGGCCCGCCCAGGTAGGAGAGCAGCTCCCGGGCCAGGTGAGCCGCGTCAACGTCGGTGGGCGCGACGAACTGACACACGCCGTTTCGCTGGTGCACTCGCGTACCGCCCAGATCGGCCGCGGCGACGTCCTCGCCCATCACCTCCTGTACGACCCCCGGGCCAGTGAGGAACATGCTCGAGCCCTCGGTCATCACGACCCAGTCGGTGAGCGCGGGCGAGTACGCGCCACCTCCGGCCGACAGTCCGGTGATGATCGAGATCTGAGGGACCTGGCCGGACATCCGGACGATCTCCCGAAAGATCCGCCCGTAACCGCCAAGCGCCGCCAGGCCTTCCTGGAGCCGGGCTCCGCCGGAGCCCACGAACCCGACCACGGGGGCACGGGCCCGCTGAGCCAGTCGCAGCAGCCGCACAATCGTGTCCGCGTGCTGCTCGCCCAGCGAGCCGCCCGTGTACGTGGCGTCCTGGGCGTAACAGAACACGGGCCGCCCGGCGACCAGCCCGGCACCGCCGACCACGCCGTCGCCGGCCCGGGCCTGGGCGCCCATGTGACGCGAGGTCACCTGCGCGCGAATCACCTGCAGCGAGCCCAGATCACACAGCGCCTCGAGACGCTCGAGCGGAGTCAGGCGCTCGCGTGGGCGCTCGGCCAGGGCCAGGGGTGCGCTCGCCGAGCTCATCCCGAACCGGCCAGGCACAGCACCGCGTTATGCCCGCCAAAGCCGAAGGAGTTGGACAGGCCCACCGCCGGCTTGGGCGGGCGTCCGTTCACCCGCGGAGGAAGTGTCCGCGGAGGTCCGGGCACATAGTCGAGGTCCAGGTCCTCATCGGGCTGCTCGTAGCCCAGGGTCGGCGGCGCCACTCGCTCGCGGAGCGCCAGCACGGTGGCCACCGCCTCCACGGCGCCGGCGGCGCCCAGCAGATGGCCGATGGCCGATTTCGTCGAGGACACCGGGATTCGCCCCGCGTGTTCGCCCAGGGCCGACTTGAGGGCCCGGGTCTCAGCGCGGTCGTTGAGGGGGGTCGAGGTTCCGTGCGCATTTACGTAGTCCACGTCGGCCGCCGAGAGTCCCGCGTCGCGGAGCGCGCCAAGGATGGCTTTGGCGGCGCAGCAGCCGGTCGGGTCGGGCGCGGTGAGATGGTGTGCGTCGCTGGTGGCGGCGTAGCCCAGCACGTGGCCGAGCACCCGCGCCCCACGGGCCTGCGCTGACTTGGCGTCCTCCAGCACCAGCACGCCGGCTCCCTCGCCCATCACAAAGCCGTCGCGGCGACGATCGAACGGTCGTGAGATGCCGGAGCGGGAGGTGGCGGCCATTGCGGCGAAGGCGGCCGTGGCCAAGGGGGTCAGGGTGGCCTCGGACCCGCCCGCCACCATGGCCTGCGCGTCACCGGCCTGGATCAGCCGCGTGGCCACGCCAATGGCATGGGATCCGGCCGCGCACGCGGAGCCGACGCTGAACGTCTGGCCGCGCAGGCCGTGGCGCATGGCCAGGACGCCCGCGGCCGCGTTGGTCATCATCAGGGGGACCAGCAGCGGCGGCACCCGGCCCGGGCCGCGGTCGCGCAGAACGTCGTGACCGGCCTCCATCGACCCCAGCCCGCCGATTCCGGTTCCGATCACGCAGCCGATGGCGGCTGGGTCGTACGGCAGCTCGTCGCCCCACCCGGCATCGGCCAGCGCCTCGCTGCCCGCGGCGATAGCGAGCTGTGTGAACCGGTCCGATCGCCGCACCTCCTTGGACGACATGTGCTCGGACGGGTCGAACTCGTCGCACCGGGCAACCCCGTCGTCGATCCCGCAGCGCCCGGACAGCCACCGGGCGTGCAGCCGCCGCGCTCCCACGCCCAGCGGCGTGACGGCGCCGAAACCGGTGACAACGACGCGGCGGTTCATGAGGTGCGGGCAACCACCAGATCGACTGCGTCGCCGACGGTCTTCAGGTCAGCGACGTCGGCGGTCCCGAGCTGGACCCTGAACTCTTCCTCGATTATCTGGCTCAGCTCGACGAGGTCCAGCGAATCAAGGTCCAGCGACTCGAACGTTGCCTCCCGGGTCACGGTCTCGGTGGCTGGGCCGAAGCTCACGATCGCCTCGACGATCATGCACTCGATCTTCGCCGTGGTTGTGGTGGTAGCCGACATTGGGTCTCTTTTCAGGGGTTTGCGCTCCACTCGATGACGGCGGCGCCCCAGGTGAATCCGGCGCCGAACGCGCCGAGCACCACGCGATCTCCGGCGTGCAGCCGATCCGTGGCCTGGGCGTGATCCAGGGCCAGCGGTAACGTCGCGGAGGACGTGTTGCCCAGGGCGGAGATGCAGTCGATCACGCGGTCTGGCGGGAGGCCGAGCTGCTCTCCCACCGCCCGGAGGATGCGGCCGTTGGCCTGGTGATAGACGAACAGGTCCACGTCGTCGAGCCCGAGCTCGGCCTGCTCGAGCGCCTCCACCGTGGCCTGGGCCATCCGGGCCACGGCGTGCCGGAACGTCTCCCGGCCGTCCATGCGGACCTTGGCCTCGGTCCGGTCGACCACGATCCGCCTGGCCCCCGCGGCGCCGTCGGCCCCGAGCACCAGGGAGCCGATCGGGCCCGGGCCCTGGCTGGCCGTGAGCAAGGCGGCCCCGGCCCCGTCGCCGAACAGCGCCGCGGTCTGCCGGCAATCTGGATCGACGATCCGCGACATCAAGTCGGCGCCCACGATCAGTACCGCGTCGGCGCGCCGGGCCTCGATCTGCCCGGCTCCCAGGGCCAGGGCCGAGAGGAAGCCGTTGCAGGCGGCGCCGACGTCGACTGCGCCCGCCCGGGTGGCACCGAGCGCGTCCGCCAACAGGGGCGCGGCGTTGGGCAGCAGGTCATCGGGACTGGACGTGGACACCAGCACCAGGTCCAGCTCGCGGGCGTGGACCCCCGCCCTCTCGAGAGCGCCGCGCCCGGCGTCTGCCGCCAGGTCGCTGAGCCGCGCGCCGGGGGCGGCGACGTGGCGGGAGCTGATGCCGGTCCGCTTGACGATCCACTCGTCGGTCACGCCGATGCGGTCGGCGATCGGTCCGTTGCTCACTACGGCGGCAGGCAGGCTGGTGCCCAGCGAGGCAATGGCCGCACCGCGCGACGGCTGGGTGCGCGGCTCGACGGGCTCGGAGCGCGGGATCGCGGCGGGGGTTAGATCGAGCATGGCCCCACCATGAGCCGCTGACCCGGGTTGCGCCAGCCAGACCCGCCGTTTGGGGGGATCGGTCAGGCAGCCAGGCCGAGGCTGGTCGCGCGCTGCACGGCTTCGGCGCGGTTGCGCACTTCGAGCTTCCGGTACACGGCGCTCACGTATTCCTTGACGGTGTGCGG
>DATKRM010000149.1:0-2746 GCA_035532195.1 Solirubrobacteraceae bacterium | reverse complement strand
CCACGATCGCGTCGGTCACCAGGCTCAGCCATCGCCACACCGGCGCCTCGAAGAGGCGGGCGCTCCTGCTGACGAGGTGTGCGCCGAGGGGCGGCTGGAGCGCGATCGCCGGCGAGACGGCGGAGTCGTTCGTCTTTCCTGTGATGGCTGTGTCCAGTTGCGCGGTGCTGCTTCCCGAGACGACCGAGGTTAGCCGCCCCCCAGGCTTCGCCGCGCTAGTGGGGGCAATGTCAGCGCGCGCAGACATGCCGTCGTCGCCGTTGGACGGTGAATTGGCTCCGAGGGGAGACCGCAGTGCCTGATGGCTCTCCACACGAAAGGTCTCGGCGCCGAAACCGTCCAGCCTTATTTTCCGAGCGAGATGTCCAGGTTGCGCCGGCGCGTCTGAACGGGGTCAGGCGCCGATCACGGTAGGCGTGCCGAGAGGGAGATGGTCGAGCAGCCATCGCCCCTCGGCGACGGTGACCCGCACACAGCCGTGGCTCACCGCCTCACCAATGGTGGAGGTCTCCGTGGTGGAGTGGATGGCGATCCGGTTACCTCCGCTCCAACCCTGGATCGCATGAGGCGACACCGCCGAGAGCGCCATCACGCAACAGCCGTAGGGTCCGCTCGGGTCGCCCGTGAGCAGGCGGTCGGTGACAGCGAAGCGCCCGGTTGGCGTGGGGGCATCGGGCCGGCCTACGGCCACCGTGTAGCGGGCGACGATTTGGCCCGCGTGGAGCACACTCAAGCTTCGTGCCGAGAGAGAGACCCTGATCTCCCACGGATCGCGGAACAGCCTGACCGCCGTTGGCGGGACCCACCCGATCCGGCCGTTGCCAAGCTGTGGGCTGAGAACCCCCAGCCACCCACCGGCGCGAGTCACGACCCAAAGGGCCTGTCGGGACCCGAACGAGGTATAGAGGCCCAGCGGCGCCAGTGCCCGTCCCCCCGGCCTGTCCCGCAGCGCGGTCCGACGGGCCACCACTGCCACCAGAGCGCCGGAACCGGCTGGGATGCCGGATGCGTGGCCGGCGGGGGGCAGGACTGTCCCGGCGCGGGCCGGGGAGAATGGCGCCCGGGCGCCTCCGTTACTCGCGGCGCCGCCGACCAGCAGCACTGCGGCCAGAATGGGAATCGCCGGCACCAGCGCCAGCAGCGCGATCAGCGAACGTCGCATAGCTTGGAATCTTCACCCATTGTGCCGTGCATGCCCGCAGGCCTCAGAGGTTGAAGCCCGGAGCCGCGCTGCTCGCGCTCTGGGCCCTGCCGAGCTCGGACAGCCCGAGCAGATCCTCGGTCGTCTTCAGCAGCGAATAATGGTTGAGGAGGGCCTTCAGGCGAGTGCGGTGGCGGACTGACGGAGCAACCGCGATCGCCGCGACATGGCAGCCCGGAGCGCGCGTGTTCAAAGCGCACCGCTGTCCGGTGTTTCCGCTGTCGCCTTCGTCCCAGACAATGAACACGGCAGCGTCATGACTGCGGTACACCCTGGTTCCGGTGAGCTGCGCCAACCAGTTTCTCAGCCAGGCGTCCCCCGCGCGGATCGGGTCGCCCGGGCAGCCGTCGGCGCCATGCATGTCGTGGCACAGGTTCGGTATGACCAGGGCAAACGCCGGCGCGGTAGCTTCGCTGGAGAAATCCTGGAGCAGCCGCGAGTTGCCGATTGCGCCTAGCCGGACATCGTTGGCAGCGCAGTCCATTAGCCCCGGGAAGTACACCGCGGGGTTGTGCCTGACGGCGTAGTAGCCGCTGTTCGAGGCATCGCATGGTTGCGGCATCGATTCTTCGTAGGACCGCCACCCGCCGCCCGAGGCGATCTGGCTGAAGATGCTGGCCCGGTCGGATTGGCACCCGGGGCCCGGATTGCAATCGCTCTCGAGCGGGCCGAGCTGGTTGAGAGGCGCGCCATCGGCCAGGCCTATGTAGTTGGGCAGGCTCTGGTGCGTGATGTTGTGGTAGTTGGTGGCCAGCCCACACGAGTTGATGACCTGGTTGATGTATGGCGCGGAGGAGGACCCAACGATGTTCGTGTAGGAAATGTTCTCCTCCATGATCACGATGACGTGGCGGTACCTGGGCGCTTTCCGCAGCACCCCGCACATCGACGCCGAATTTCTGTGTGCCGGGCTGGCGGCGGCATCGGAGGCGCTCGCGCCTAGCAATGCGGAGAGCAGCACTGCAAGCACTGCGGCAACCATCCGGCGGCCGTCCGGCCGACGGGGCTGCCATCCGCCCCGTGACGCGATCTCGCTAACTTCGACTCCTGCATGCCGAATGACCCGCCGCTCAACACCCCGCCCGGCCAAGACCGGCTGAGGGTTCTCGTCGCCGAGAAGATCGGCGATTCCGGGATTACGCTGCTCAAGGATCATTTTGAGGTCGAAGTGGGCATTGGCTGGTCTCGTGATGAGCTCGCGCAGAGGGTCGGCACCTACGATGGGATCCTGATCAGGTCCGCCACCAAGCTGGACGCAGAGCTGATCGGCAAGGCCGGCCGGCTGCGCGTCGTGGGACGGGCCGGTGTGGGTGTGGACAACGTCGACGTGCCGGCGGCCACCAAGCGCGGGATCGTGGTGGCCAATGCCCCGCAGTCGAACGTCATCACGGCGGCCGAACACACGATGGCGATGCTCCTCGCCCTGGCGCGCAATATCCCCCAAGCCCACGCATCGCTCACCGGCGGAGCCTGGGAGCGGCCCAAGTTCTCCGGGGTCGAGCTGCACGAGAAGACCCTGGGGATCCTCGGATTCGGGCGGATCGG
>DATKRM010000148.1:0-4449 GCA_035532195.1 Solirubrobacteraceae bacterium | reverse complement strand
GATTCTCGCGGTCGTGGGCGGCCACACCCTGGGTGAGCCGCTCCAACAGCGCCGCGATCTTGGTCGGGGAGGAGGTCATTGCCTCAGGCTACCCCGCTCGGCTCCGGTGCGTTCGAGGATCTCGATCCGGTAGCCGTCCGGATCCCGGACGAAGCACAGCCGCGAGCCGCCGTCGCGCACCGTGTAGGGCGGCCGCTCGGGCTCGATGCCCTGCTCGGCCAGCCGTCCCAGCGCGCCGTCGAGGTCCGGCGTGGTGATGGCGATGTGCCCGTACCCGGTGCCGATCTCGTACGGCTCCTGGCGTCCGACGTTGTAGGTCAGCTCCAGCCGCGGTTCGGGACCATCCTCGGGCAGCCCCATGAACACGTTGATCGCCTCATCACGGATGGGCAGCCGGCCGATCTCGCTGAAGCCGAGAGCGTTGTAGAACGCGACCGAGCGCTCGATGTCAGTGATCCGGTAACAGGTGTGGATCAGACCCATCGCTTCGACGCGCAGAGTACCCGTTAGCCTGACCGCGTGATCATCGAGCGCTCGATGAACGATCAGTTCCTGTCCAACACCTACCTGGTGGCGGACGAGCTCGGCGCCCACGCGGTGATGATCGACGCCGGCGGGCCGGTGGAGCCGCTGCTGGCCGTGCTCGACCGGATGCGTTTCCAGCTGACCCACGTGCTCCTCACCCACCACCACTTCGACCACGTGGCCGAGCTGGACAAGGTGCTGGAACGCCACCCGGGCACGCCGGTGCTGATCCACCCGCTCGAGCGCGACCACGTGCCGGGGGCGACCGACACGATGGAGCCGGGCACCCCGATCGAGAGCGGAGCCCTGACGATCGAGCCGCTGTACACGCCCGGCCACACCGCCGGCATGCTGTCGCTGCTCGTAGAGCGAACCGACGTGTTCACGGGCGATACGCTGTTCAAGGGCTCAGTGGGCGGAGTCAGGGCACCCGGCCACACCACGTACGCGGACCTCAAGCACTCGATCATGGAGACGCTGCTCAAGCTGCCGCCGCCAACCCGGATCCACCCGGGCCACACCGACCCCACCACCGTGTCTGACGAGCTGGAGCACAACCCGTTCGTGCGGATCTGGCGCGGCGCGGATCCTGAAGGCCTCCAGCCCTGCACCGCGCTGGGCCAGCCGGCCACGCTGATTCTCCTGGCCGAGGACTACGACGGAGGGCACAAGGCCTGGGTGCGCTGGCCGGATGGCTCCGACGACATCGTCCCCGGCTCGCAGGTGCAGCGTGGCTAAGGACCGGATCCCCACCTCTCGCGTCGGGCGCACGGCCAAGGTGGGACGGCTGGCCGCCGGCCAGGCGGTCCGCCAGGCCGGAACCCACGTGACCAACGTGGCCCGGACCAAGGAGGGCAAGAAGGTGGCCCTCGAGCGGCGGCACATCGAGGCCGCCGAGCAGATCGTCGATGCGCTGGGCCACATGAAGGGCGCGGCCATGAAGGTGGGCCAGGTCATGTCGTTCCTCGACGTCGGCCTGGTGCCCGAGGAATACCGCGAGGAGTTTCAGCGCAAGCTGGGCAAGCTGCGCGACGCGGCCCCTACGGTCACCTTCAAGGACATGCGCAAGGTGATCGAGTCCGAGCTCGAGGAACCGCTGGACGAGTTGTTCGACGAGTTCGACGAGGAGCCGATCGCCGCCGCCTCGATCGGGCAGGTCTACCGGGCCCGGCTGCGCGATGACGGTCGTCAGGTAGCGATCAAGGTCCAGTACCCGGGCGTGGACGCCGCCGTGCGGGCCGATATGCAGAACCTGGGCCTGATCCTGCGCGTGGTCAAGCGGATCGCGCCGGGCATGGACCCGCAGGCCATTGGCAAGGAGATCCGCGACCGGATCGAGGACGAGCTCGACTACGAGCTGGAGGCCGGCAACCAGCGGGCGCTGGCCCGGATCTTCCGCGGACACCCCTTCATCGTGGTGCCCGACGTGGTGACCTCGCTGAGCCGTCAGCGGGTGATGGTGTCCGAGTACGTTCACGGCACCGGATTCGAGGCGCTCAAGGGCTACTCCCAGGAGGAGCGCGACCGGATCGGCGAGATCCTGTTCCGCTTCTACTTCGGCTGCCTGTACCGGCTGCACCAGTTCTCCGGCGACCCCCACCCCGGCAATTCGCTGCTGCTCGACGACGGCCGCATGGCCTTCCTGGACTTCGGGCTGTTCAAGCGGATGCCGCCCGGCGGCGTTGAGCTGGAGGTGCAGGTCGCCCGGGCAGTGGCGGAGGGCGACCTCGACACGATCATGCGCGTGGGCACCGAGACCGGCTTCTTTCCCGAGCCCGAGAAGTTCACGCCCGACCGGGTACTCGAGCACTTCCGGGCCGCTACATCCTGGTACACGGTCGACGAGTACGTGGAGCTGACCCCGGAATACGCGACCCAGGTGCTGATCGACATGAGCGACCCGCGCTCCCAGTACTTCGGGCAGCTGCGCCACGAGTCCGCTCCGCCTGATCACCTGTTCGGCCGGCGCATGGAGGTGCTGACCCTGGCCGTGCTGAGTCAGCTGCACGCCCGGGGCAACTTCCACCGGATCGCCCGCGAGTGGCTGTATGGCGATGAGCCGGCCACCGAGCTGGGCCGCCAGGAGACGGAGTTCTTCGCGCACGGGGCAGCGGTCCCGCGGGCGCGTTAAGGCCCGGGCGCATGCGCGCCCCCGTCAGACCTTCTGAATCTGCATCAGGCTGGTGGTCCCGGGGCGGCCGCTGGGCAGCCCGGCGGTGATCCCGACCCGGGCGCCTGGGTTGACCCAGCCGAGCTCGACCACCCGCCGCGCGGCGTCGGCGATCAGCGCTTCGGTCACCTCGTGGCGCTTCATCGAGGCCGCCTGAACCCCCCACATCAGCGAGCAACGACGGACCGTCTCCCGGCCTGGGGAGAGCGCATAGATGGGGACCGTGGGGCGGTGGGCCGAGATCAGCCGGGCCGAGCGACCGGACAGTGTGGGCACGACGAGCGCGGCCAGCCGGAGCTCGCGGGCCGCGGCGCAGGCCATGTAGGCCACCGTGTATGCCGGGTCCCGCGTGTCGCGTCGTACCCGATGCTCGTTCCAGGTCTCATACGGCGCCGACTGCTCGGTCCGCTCCGCGATCGCCGCCATCATCCGCACCGCCTCGACCGGGTAGGCCCCGACGGCGGTCTCCTGCGACAGCATGACCGCATCGGTGCCGTCGAGGATCGCGTTGGCCACGTCGGCCACCTCGGCCCGGGTGGGCCGGCTCGAGGCCACCATCGAGTCGAGCATCTGGGTGGCGGTGATGGACGGCCGGGCCAGGCGTCCCGCCACCTCAAGCAGCTGCTTCTGGACCATCGGGACTTCTTCGATCGGCAGCTCTATCCCCAGGTCGCCCCGGGCCACCATCACGCAGTCCGCCGAGCGGATGATCTCCTCGGCCGCGACCACGGCCTCGGGCTTCTCGATCTTGGCGATCAGCGGCAGCCGGGTGTGCTTGCGCACGCTGGTCACGTCCTCGGCCGTCCTCACGAACGACAGGGCCACCATGTCCACCCCGATCGACTCTCCGTAGCTCAGCATGTCCAGGTCCTCCTGGGCCACCGACCTCAGCCCGCGGATCGCACCCGGGATGTTGAGCCCCTGGCGGGAGGCCACCGAGCCCCCTACCTCGACCGAGGTCTCGAGCTCGCCGTCCCCGTCGCGGATGCTGTCCACCCGCAGGCGGATCGCGCCGTCGGCCAGGTACATGACGTCGCCGGGATCGACGGCGCCGGCCAGCCCGGGCCAACTGACCGACATCTGCTGCTCGTCGCCGGGCTCGTCGCTTCCGCACAACAACACGAGACGCTCGCCGGGCTTGAGCTCGACCACGTCGTCCCGCAGGGAACCAATCCGGATCTTGGGTCCGGGGAGATCCTGGAGGAGCGCCACCTGACGGCCGGCCGCGCTGGCCGCCTCACGCACCCGCGCGGCGTTCTCGGCGTGAAGCTCCCGATTGCCATGGGAGAAGTTGAGCCGGGCCACGTCCATGCCCGCTTCGACCAGCGCCCGCAGGGTCTCAGGATCCTGGCAGGCGGGGCCGATGGTGACGACGATTTTGGTGCGGCGCATAGTCAGTCGCACGCTACTGAACTGAACTGTTGCCCCGGTTAAGGACCAGAAAACGGATCCAGGGGCTCGCCGTCGACGCTCAGCCGGCCACCCTGGCGCAGGTCGCAGATCAGATCCCAGTGCAGTGCCGAAACGTTCCGCCCGCCGGTTTCCGGATATGAGCGGCCCAGCGCCAGGTGCACGGTGCCGGCGATCTTCTCATCGAGCAGGATCGAGCCGGTGGCACGATCGATCCCGGGGTTGGTGCCGATTCCCAGCTCGCCCAGCCGCCGCGCCCCGTCGTCGGTGGCCAGCGCCGCTTCCAGGTACTCCTGGCCTCGCTCAGCCCGGGCGTCCACCACCCGGCCCTCGGCAAACCGCAG
>DATKRM010000147.1:0-9546 GCA_035532195.1 Solirubrobacteraceae bacterium | reverse complement strand
CCCACTGAGGAGCGCGGCTTCAAGCTTGCGGTGGCGCTGGACGTGACGCTGCCGCAAGTTCAGGATCCCGAGCAGGCCGTACGGATCGTTGCCGCCACGCACCAGGTGTGCCCGTACTCGAACGCCACGCGCGGCAACATCGACGTCGAGCTGACCGCCAACGGTCAAGCCGTGGACTGAACCTCAGGCCTCCGCGCTCAGCACCGCCGCGGTCTGGGGGACCGATCCAAGCCGGAGCAGTGCGAACAGGATGAGGACTCCTGCGACGGCGACAGCACGCGGACATCGATGCTGTCTACGCGGAGTGGAGTGCCCGGGGAGCCGAGTTCCTGACGCCGCCAATCGAACGCCAGACCGAGATCCGCTGCTATATCCGCGACCCGGATGCCCACCTGATCGAGGTAGGGCAAACCACCCGGCCGCTCGATGGGGATGCCCCCTGAGGTTTCATGGAGACCTATGCTTGATAGGAATGCCGTACACCGAAGTGGAAGCCCGCCAGCAGCTGCTTGACGCGCTGGCCGAGTCGATCGACCAACTCAGCGAAGCCCTCGCCGCGTTGGGCGCCGCCTATGAGCAGCTAGATGACCAGCAGGCCGACCGTCTGGAGGAGCAGCTGTTCCTTCCGGTCCAACGGGCTTATGGGCGCGCCAAGCGAACTCACGCGGATTTCGCCCGCCGGTATGGACTCAGCGACCGCGAATTCACGATGCCGGGGCCCGGATTGCCCTCCACCGGGGTGAAGGGATTCATCCAGAACGCGGTTGACGCCGTGGAACGCGCCGAGCTGGAAATGGTGGCGCTACAGGACTCGTCGATCGCCATCGAGGTCGGCGACGTTGAGTTTCGCGCGGGTGTGAGCGAGGTCCGGCGGTTGCTCGACGGGCTCTCCCAGGGTGCCCGTACCTTCGTTAGCTCGTTCGGGCGATAGAGGCGCGGCCGTCGGGCTACCCGGCGCGGCTGCGCCGCAGCGTGCCGCTTGAGTCGTACGCGCCACCCTGGCGCGCGGTGACCGCGTCGTACACGTTGGCTCCGGCTCGCTTCAGGCAGTCGATGTCGCCGCCTCGACACCTCACCCCCCGCGCCGGCTTGCGCAGGTAGTGGTGGTAGCCGCTGGAGATGCTGTCCAGTCGCAGCGGGCCGTAACACGCGTTGCTCAGCTTCCAGCTTCCACCGTTCTGTTTGGCGTTGACGGTGATCACGATGTGCTGACGCTTGACCCCACTGCCCGGGTTGCCGGCAATGAAACCGCTCCAGGTTCCGGTCAGCGGTCCGCCGCGAGCTGGGCTACCGAGAGCGGAGGCCGCCGTCGCGGCGAAGCTTGCCGCCACGGCAAACCAGACGAGCCTGCGCGACCAGACCACGGTGGCCACGGTGGCAGCCGCTGTTTCGGTCCAAGCTGTCAAGCCCCTTTCGTACGATGAACCAGGTGCCGCCGGAACCTGACGACTCGAGTCCCCAGACCATCGACGCCTCGCGGCGCACCTGGCTCGCCGCGGAGCGCACGTGGCTGGCCTGGTGGCGGACCGGCCTGGGCGCTGCCGCCGTGGCGATCGCGATCGGCCGGATCGTGCCGGCGATCACTCACGGCGCGCGCTGGCCGTTCCGGGTCATCGGTATCGGCTACGCGGTGCTGGCGGTAGCCGTGCTGGTGATCGGTGCCGTCCGTCAGCGAATGACCGCCGACGCCCTGAGACGAGGAGCGTACGCGGAGCTCTCAGGTCCGCTGGTGCTGTGGCTAACCGCCGCGGCGGTGCTGCTGTCGGCTGCGGCGGTCGCTCTGGTCGCCGTGCGGTTCTGATACCGGTCAGTGGCCGGTCGCGGGCTGGAGCGGGTTATCGCGCGCCCAGTCCGCGATCTTCCCGGAGCCGACGACCACCGCGCCATCGTCGAGGACCAGGATGGGGACGGCTCGCTGGCCACTCAACTGCTCTACCTCGGCCCGATCCCGAGCCCGGCTCGGCAAGGTCCACAGCTTCAGCGCGCCGCCCTTGACCTGCCGCCAGTCGTAGCTGTGGCCCGCGTCCTCCAGTGCCTTGGCGGCCTTGCCACAAGGATGGAGAGCCGGGACCGATTTTCCGCTCTGACAGGTGTAGAGAGTCATGGGCCGCGAGCCTACTCCTAGGCCAGGGCCGGGGCCGCGGGCAATCGCTCCAGCGCCGCTTGCATCTCGGACTCGGAGGGCTCCGGATCCTCGAGCTGCCCACTGAAGAACGCGTCGTAGGCGCTGAGGTCGAAGTGGCCATGACCGCACAGGCCGAACAGGATCACTCGCGGCTCGCCGGCTTCCTTGGCGGCCTCGGCCTCATCGATCACCGCTCGGATCGCGTGGGCCGGCTCGGGCGCTGGGATGATGCCTTCGGCCCGGGCGAACCGGACTGCCGCCTCGAACGTCTCGTTCTGCCGGAACGCGCGGGCTTCGACCAGGCCGTGTTTGACCAGGGCGGACACCAGCGGCGAATCACCGTGGTAGCGGAGCCCGCCGGCGTGCACCGGCGGCGGAACGAAGTCGTGCCCCAGCGTGTACATGGGCATGAGCGGGGTGAGGCCCGCGGTGTCACCGAAATCGTAGGCATAGCGCCCGCGGGTGAGGGTGGGGCAGGCCGCGGGCTCGGCGGCCACGAAGCGGGTCCGGGCCCCGTCGCGGAGGACGCGGCGCAGGAAGGGGAAGGCCAGACCGCCGAAGTTGGATCCTCCGCCCACGCAGGCGATGACCACTCCGGGCTCCTCGCCGGCCAGGGCCATCTGGACCAGCGCCTCCTGGCCGATCACCGTCTGGTGTAGCAGCACGTGGTTGAGCACCGAGCCCAGCGAGTAGTTGGTCTGCGGGTCCGGCGCTGCGACCTCGACCGCCTCCGAGATGGCGATTCCGAGCGACCCGGTCGAGTGCTCCTGCTGGGAGCGGCCCGACTCGGTGAGCTCGGACGGTGACCGGTGCACGGTGGCGCCCCAGGTCTCCATCATCGAGCGCCGGTACGGCTTCTGGTCGTAGCTCGATCCCACCATCCAGACCTCGCACTCCAGCCCGAACAGCTGGCAGGCGAAGGCCAGGGCCGAGCCCCACTGCCCGGCTCCGGTCTCGGTGGTCAGCTTCTTGATGCCGGCCGCGGCGTTCTCGTACGCCTGAGCGACGGCGGTGTTTGGCTTATGTGAGCCCGGGGGCGAGACCCCCTCGTACTTGTAGTAGATGTGGGCCGGCGTATCGAGCTCGCGCTCCAGGCGACGGGCCCGGTAAAGCGGGGTGGGGCGCCACAGCCGGTACACGTCGCGCACCCGGTCGGGGATCTCGATCTCGGGATCAGCCGACACCTCCTGGCCAATCAGGGCCATCGGAAACAGCGGCGCCAGGTCGTCGGGCCCCGCCGGCTGCTGGGTACCGGGGTGTAGCGGTGGCGGCGCGGGGTGGGCGGGATCCATTTCGGCCATCAGGTTGACCCAGTGCGTGGGGATCTCGTCCTCGGACAGAACGTACTTGAGCTGTGCGTCGCTCATCGCGGCTCCTTGACTCGCTGGCCGGGCGATTCTATGTCTCGACCTGGCCCGCGCGCCAGCGACGGCATCCGTACCGCGGTGCGCAGGCCGCACAGCCGGTCTCGACACTCTCTGCCCGGCACTAGGGTTCGGTGAGGTGTCCGCGGCGCGCCAGGCACATAGCAAGCTCAAGCGCTTCGTCGCGCTCGAGGCGGGTTGAACGGTGCTCGCCGCCGTCATCTTCGATCTCGACGGAGTGCTGATCGACTCCGAGCCGGCTTGGAACCAGGCTCGTCACGACGTCGTGGTGGAGCACGGAGGCCAATGGCGCCCGGAGGCCCAGCGCACGATGATGGGCATGAGCTCGACCGAGTGGTCGGCGTACATGCACCAGGAGCTGGGCGCAGCCCCGACGCCCCAGGAGCTCTCGGACATCGTCGTGGCGCGCCTGGCCAAGCGCTATGACGAGCACCTGCCGCTCATCCCAGGCGCCCGCCAGGCCGTGATGCGGTTGGCGCGGGAGTGGCCGCTGGCGCTTGCCTCCTCGGCCAACCGCCCGATCATCGAGCTGGTGCTCGACCGCGCCGGGCTCCGCGACGCATTCGTGGCCTGGGTGTCCTCGGAGGAGGTGGCGCGCGGCAAGCCGGCCCCGGACGTCTATCTCGACGCGGCTCGCCGGATCGAAGTGTCGCCTGAGCGGTGCGCCGCCGTGGAGGACTCGAGCAACGGACTACGCAGCGCAGCCGCCGCGGGCACGACGGTCGTCGCGATTCCCAACCGCGAGTTTCCGCCAGACGAGGACGCGCTGGCGCTGGCCGCCGTCGTGCTCGAATCGATCGATCAGCTCACGCCCGAGCGGATCACGCGGGCCGCGGCCGGGGCTATTTGACGGTGCCCCCCGAGGCGTTGATGGCGTACCAGAAGCCGCCGAACTGGTTCTGACCCACGTACCCGGTTTGGCCGGGCCCGGTATCGCCGATGTAGTGGTACAGGGCATGACCTGCGTAGGTCAGCTGCCGGGTGCGACCGACCTTGATCGTGCCTAGCATCCGCGCGTTCACGCCCCGGCCTGCGGTGAGCCGGCCGGTGGCCTTCGAGGCCGGCCACACGGAGGCGCAGCCGGAGATGTGGACACAGGCATCGTGCTTGCGGGAATCGCGAGTGAACATGTACAGCGTGAAACCGCGGCTGTCGACCAGGATCTTCCCCTTCCCGGTCTGGCGCAGTTGGACTGTCGGCTTGGTCGAGCCGCTGGCCCAGGCTCGGGCTGCGGTGGAAGCCACGGCCGCCAGCGCGACCAGTACCAACACGATCAAAGAACGTCGCATGTGAATCACCTCGGGCTAATTGACGCCGCGGGCAGGGGGAACCTTCCCGGCGTCTTGGCGGAAGCCGTTCACTTCACGGTCAGCGTCCCCTGCATGCCTGCCTGCCGGTGGCCCGGCACGCTGCAGTAGAACGTGTAGGTGCCCGGCTTCAGCTTCACGGTCAGCGTCTTGTTGCCGCCGGCGAACGTCGGTGTGGCGCCGACCACCGAACCGCCCGTGCCCTGCGCGATCGTGAAGTTGTGCGGCACCGCAGAGCTGTTCGTGAACGTGATCGTGACCTTGCCCGACTTGGCCGACAGCGCGGTCTTGTCGAACTTCAGCTGGCCGCTCGGATCGGCGGCGATCGCCGTGCCCCCGCCCGTGGAGGCAGAGGGGGTGGTGGAGGCGCCGCTGGTTGACGTAGATGCCGGGTTCAATGGCGCCGGTTTGTTGGCCGCCGAGGTGCTGCTACTGCTGGACGACCCGCAGGCGGAGATTCCCACCAGCAGGATGACGGCGCTGACGGCAAATCCAGCGACCTTGGACATGTTGCGTTCCTTTCCTCAGGTGGAAGCGGCGCAGAGACCGGCTTGACTGACTTGACCTTCTACCAGACCGAGACCTCGGGTGCCACGGAAGCTGCTGTCTAGCTCGGTCCAGCCCCCGACCAGTCGACCCGTCGGCCCCTGGACGGTTGTAGGAAGCGCGGCGATCCCTGGGAAGGACTGGGGAGCTGGAGCGTCTGATACTACGTGAGCCCGTGGTTCTCGGACATGTTTCTCAGCTCGCAGTCCGACCAGCGGCTGGTGCGCCTCGCGCAGGCTGGCCACCAGCAGGCGCTCGCCGTCATCGTGCAGCGCTATCGCCGTGAGCTGATCCGCTTTGCCCACCGCCTAGGCGCCGACGGACGCGCCGAGGATGTGGTTCAGCAGACGTTCTTGAGCGCGCTGGACGCGTTTCAGAGTGGGACCGAAGTAACGCACTTACGGGGCTGGCTCTACACGATTCTGCGCCACCATGCAGCGCGATTGTCTGAGCCGGCGCACGCAGAGGTGGAGATGGCCGAACTGGCGGCAGCCGGCGCGCCGGTGGAGGAGGCGGTAGGCCAGCGGCTGTTCGCGATCGAGGCGCTGTCGGAGATCAACCGCTTGCCGGATCGCCAACGTACAGCGCTGGTGGCCACGGCGCTCGAAGGCCGGAGTCGGGAAGAGGTGGCCGGCTTGCTGGGCCTCTCCGAGGGTGCTGTGCGGCAGTTGGTTTTCCGGGCCCGAGCCACGGTGAGGGCGAGCGTGACTGCGATCACTCCGTTCCCGCTGCTGAGGTGGCTCGTGGCCCGGCAGCCCCATGGCTCGGACTGGTCGACGGCGGACATGGTGGCCGGCGCTGGCGGTGCCTCCACCGTGGCGGTTGCGGTCAAGGTCGGCGCGGTCGTAGTAGCGGGGCTTGGAGTCGCTGGGGCCATCGCCGTACGGCCGCAGCCTGCTCATCCTCACCACACGCCCGGGGCCACCACGCGTGCCGCGGCTGGCGTTCAGGGAGGAAGCGCTGGCCAGGCCACGTCGGGAGCCCTGGGCGCGGGACCGGCGGCCGGCCAGAGCGCACGCGCCGTCGGCACGGCGGCCAGCGCAGCGTTCGGCGGATTAGCCCGTAGCGGCTCCACGCCCGAGTTCCTGGGCGGGCGCTCGGTATCGATTCACCGGAATCGTCCCGGCTCCGGAGGATCGCCGGGCGTGGACGGCGGCAGCGGGCCGTCGGGCTCGGACGGCGGGGACCACGGCGGATCAGCTGGCGGAAGCGGGCCGAGTGACGGCGCCGGCTCCGGCCACGATGGCGGGTCGACCGCGGTTACGGGCGCCAGCGGCGGCGGTAGCGGAAGCGGCTCGGGCTCCGGCTCTGACGGCGGGACCAGCGGCTCGGGCAGCTCTGGGGGTGGAGGCGGTAGCTCGGACGGCGGCAGCAGCGGATCGAGCCCGACCAGCAGCAGTTCAGATGGTGGTAGCGGCAGTTCGCCCGACGGCAGTGGTGGTGGCACTTCCAGCGATGGCGGGAGCTCTGACGGCGGCAGCACGCTGCCGAACACCTCCACCAGCGGCGGCTGATCGGGGCTAGCGCGCGGCGGAACCCGCGCGTGACCTTTTGGGCCGGTTCGACTCTTAACCGGTGTAGCCCCAAAAACGTCCCGCCGACTCGGCGGAGAAAAGGGAGGTTCCCAATGAGAAGGACGCTGATCATGACGCTGGCCAGCACGGCTGTGCTGGCGGTGGCGCCCGGCGCGGCGCTCGCCCACGGCCACCACCACGGCGGCAAGCACAAGGGCCACCGTCACAGCAAGGTCGAGAAGTTCGGTGCCGCTACCTCGACGCAGCAGAGCGGCGGCAGCACTTCAGGTTCGTCAAGCTCGGATACCGCAGGCACGGTGTCGTCGTTCTCCGGCGGTGTGCTGGTCATCCAGCTGAACGACGGATCGATGGTCACCGGCAAGGTCACGCCCGACACCGAGATCGAGTGCCAGGCGCCAGCGCAGACGACGTCAGGTGGCAGTGACGAGAATGGTGGCGACGGCAGCCAGAACCAGCAGTCCGGGGGCGGGGACAGCCAGACTGCTGGCGGGCACGACGCCAGCGACACCAGCGAGAACGACGCTAGTGAGAACGCCAACGAGGATCAGCAGGCTCAGTCGACGTGCGACAGCAGCGCGCTGACCCCGGGCGCGGTGGTTCGCGAGGCCGAGCTCAAGCTCTCCGGCGGCGGCGCGACCTGGAAGAAGGTCGACCTACAGAAGTAAGTCAGCCGGCTTCGTCCGGATGCAGGTGAGCGACCCCCGGCCCAGGCTGGGGGTCGCTCCGCGATAACGGTCGTAGTTTGCGATCGCGCGTGGGGACGGCGCCATCAGCACCGCACCCAGCGCCACGCTCATTGCTGCCGGCTCGCCCGAATTTCGTCCCGCGGCCGAACCGGGCGCGTCTAGCGTTAACCGGAGCATGGGCACGATGCGGTTACGGGCGCTGGTGGTGATGCTGTTCGCGGCGGCGAGCCTGGCCGGGACGGCCACCGCGCGCGTGTCCCCCCAGCTCAGCTTCCTGCACGTTGGTTCGGCGTCCGGGACGGCCGGATTGCCCCAGGTGCTCGACCGTGCCGGGCGCGAGGTGCTCCTGCGTGGGGTGAACCTGACCGGCCTCCGGGATGACTACGTGGCCAACGGGAGCCTCCAGCCGCCCTACCCCGTCGGGCCGACGGCGTACTCGGCCGGCCAGTGCCCGGGGTGGAACCTGGGCGTGTACATGGCCCCGGTATGCGCCAGTGACGCCGGGCAGCTGGCCGGCTTCGGGTACGACGTGGTGCGCCTCCCCGTGTCCTGGTCGCTGCTCGAGCCTGGGCCGGGGCACATCGACAGCACGTACGTGGCGCGGATCGCCCAGGTCGTCGGATGGCTTCGGGGCCAGGGGATCTATACCGTGATCGACCTTCACCAGGACGCCTGGAGTAAGTACCTGTACACGCCGTCCGGGGCCAGCTGCCCACCCACCACGCAGCCGGTGGGAGGGTTTCACGAGGCCGACGGCGCACCTCAGTGGGCCAGCGCGCACGTGGCACCGGTGTGCGCCGAGGCGGGGATTCGGGACCTCGATCCCGCGGTTCAGGAGGCCTTCCAGCGCCTGTACGCCGATCTCCCAGGCCCCGACGGCGTGGGTCTCCAGGAGCACTACGGTCGGGCGCTGGCGGCGCTGGCCGAGCAGTTCGCCGGCAATCCGGCGGTGGCCGGCTACGAGCTGCTCAACGAGCCCGAGCCGGGCTATGTGGCCCCGGGCGCGATGGACACCACCGAGCTGTTCCCGCTCTACGCCAAGGTGATCCGCGCCGTACGGGCGCGCGTCCCGGACTTCCGGCAGTTGTTCTTCATCGAGCCGGACGTGACCCGTGACATCCTCGACCGCAGTGTGGTGCTCGGGCCGTGGTCGCTGTACAGCGCTTATCCCAACGTGGTGTACGCCCCGCACATCTACACCGGCGTGTTCACCCTGAATGCCGAGCTGGGCCAGTCGCAGCTGAACCCGCTGTACCCGGCCAACGGCGGCTACGACACCGCGGCGCAGGACGCGCGCTCGCTCGGGCTACCGCTGTGGGTGGGAGAGTTCGGAAACGGTGTCGACCAGGACAACACGCTCCTGCGTTCGCAGTACGCCAATCAGGATCGGTTGGCCGTGGGAGGTGCCCTGTGGTACTGGAAGGGCTTCGCCAGCCTCGACGGTCACTGGAGCGTTCTGTATGACGACTCGAGCCACGTGGATGCCGCCTATCCCAGCCGTGTCAAGTTCACCGCTCGGGCCTACCCCATCTACGTGGCCGGCCGGACCGAGTCGTTGGCCTACGACCCCGACGGCGGGAGCTTCCGGCTCCGCGCCCGCTCGCGGCGCGTTCCGGCCGGCCGCACCGGCCGGGCCACGGTCGTGTACGTCCCGGCCGCGGCCACCGGGGCCGTCCAGGCGACTGGAGCCGTCGTGAGCGTCGTGGCGGCCCCCGATGGCTCGCGACGGGCGTTCGTGTACCCGTCCGGCGGCGAGTACCAGGTCACCGTGGCGGCGCAGTCAGGGTCGCCGCCCGGGTAGGGTCAGCAGCCATGGCTGAGGTCAAGGGTCGGTATGAGGAGCGGTTCGCCCCGGTCGCGGAGGCGTTTGCGCAGAACCTGGACTCCGGGGCCGACATCGGGGCCTCGGTGGCGGTGGTCCACGAGGGACAGTTCGTGGTGGACATCTGGGGTGGCGACGCG
>DATKRM010000146.1:0-3246 GCA_035532195.1 Solirubrobacteraceae bacterium | reverse complement strand
CCCCCAGCGATGCGCTGGGCAGCATCCCGATCGACCCGGTGAGCATCGCCGCCTCGTCGGACAGGATGTCCCCGAACATGTTCTCGGTCAGGATCACGTCGAAGTGGCGGGGCGCGGAGATCAGCTGCATGGCCGTGTTGTCGACCAGCAGGTGCTCGAGCTCGACGTTGGGAAATTCGGACGCGTGAACCTCCCGCACCACCTCGCGCCACAGCCGGCTGGTCTCCAGCACGTTGGCCTTGTCCACGCTGGTCACGCGCGACCGCGCAGCCCGGAAGGCCACCCGGGCGATCCGCTCTATCTCGTGACGCGTATAGACACAAACATCCGAGGCCTCATCCTGAGTTCGGGTCTTGGCTCCGAAGTAGATACCTCCGGTCAGCTCGCGCACCACCAGCAGATCGGTCCGCTCGATCAGCTCCCGCTTGAGCGGACTTGAGTCATAAAGCGGCTCCAGCGCCTTGACCGGCCGCAGGTTGGCGAACAGCCCTAGGCCCTTGCGCAGCCCCAGCAGACCCTGCTCGGGCCGAGGCTGATCCGGGTCGGTGGTGTCCCACTTCGGCCCGCCGACTGCGGCCAGCAAGACGGCGTCGGCGCTCCGGCAGGCCTCCAGCACCTCCGGGGTCAGCGCAGTACCGTGGGCGTCGATCGAGGCACCGCCAAACGGGTGCTCCTCGAACTCCAAGTCCGGGGCGACTGCACGCAGAATGTCGAGAGTCGCCGCGGTGATTTCGGGACCGATCCCGTCGCCGGGCAGGACGATGATGCGCGTGGCCATGCCGAACTATCCAGCCTTTTCGGCCGAGGCCAGACCGCGGCGGGAGAACAGCGCGAATACGGCAACGCCGGCGGCCAGCACGCCGAAGGCGAGCCCCACCTTGACGGGCGAGCCCGCCAGCAGTCCGCGCGCGGCCTCGAGCACCGCGGTGGCGGGGTTGACGCTGGCCACAGCGTGGATCCAGCCGGTCAGCAGGTTGAGCGGGACGAACACCGGAGCCAGGAACAGGATGATGAACACCGGCATCTGGATCAGCGAGCCGGCCTGTTCGGTGCGTAGGAAGAACGCGACTCCGCAGGCCCACAGGGTGGAGACCACGTTCACGATCAGGCCCAGGCCGATCAGGCCGACCAGGTCGACCCCGCTGCCGCTGATCTGCATCCCCGCGATCAGCGCCGCGATCGTCACCACGCTTCCCGTGATCAGCCACCTCGCCAGCGCGCCCACTGCGTATCCGGCGATGATCCCGCTGCGGCGGGGGGCTGCCAGCAGCAGCCGGCGGGCGAAGCCTGAATCGAAATCGCGGGCCACGGCAAAGCCCGTGAACACGCCGCCAAATGCGGCCGACTGCAGGAAGACGAACACGAACTGGAAGGCGGTGTAGCCGGGCTTGTAGTGAAAGTTCGGGACCTGTGAGATCCGTGACAGTCCGCCGGCGAACGCCACGAGGAAGAACAGCGGGAAGATGATCGAGGGCACCAGGACGGATGGCGTGACCAGGGTGTTGTGGATCGAGCGCCAGGCCACGGCGCGGGTCACGGACAAGAATCGCCTCACGTGCGCACCAGCCGGCTCCGCATGGCCCGACTGGCCAGACCCAGCGAAATGATCAGCAGCAGGCTGGCGAAGCCGAACCCCAGCGCCAGTGCCCGTGCGTCCCAGCCCGTGATGATCAGACTGCGCACGCCCTCGATCAGATAAGACACCGGGTTGTAGGTGGCCACCACTTTGAACCAATGCACCTGGATCAGATTGCGGGGAAAGTTGGCTGAGCTCAGGAACAGGAACACGAACAGCAGTGGAAACAGCGCCTGGACGGCTTCGCCGGTGCCGAAGCGAAGCGCGGCCAGCGTGCCCAGCGCGGCGAAGCCGGACGCGATCAGCACCGACAGGACCAGCAGCACCAGGGCACCCCCCACGCCGCTCTTGATTCCCACGCCGCTGGCCAGCCCCACCAGCAGGTAGACGACCGACTGAACGCTGGCCACCACCAGGGCGCCGCCGAGCTGCCCGACCAGGAGCGACGGGCCGCGCAGTGGCGTCAGCGCCAGGCGGTTGAAGAATCCGGTCTCGATGTCCTTGGCCAGATCGACGCCGGCCGTGACGGCCACGAACAGGGCGCCCTGCATGAACGGCAGCCCGAGCGCAAAGTCGCGGTAACTCGGCGCCGGGAAGCCCGGGATCTTGCTCGCCGAGCTGAGCGCGCTGCCGTTGATGGCAAACAGGATCAGCGGGAACAGGATCGGGAACACCAGGAGCGCGCGTTGGCGCAGGGTCCTGACCGCTGAGCGGCGGGCAACCACCGCGATCTGCTCGAGGATGCCGGCTCCGGCAGGTGGGGCCAGCGCGGCCTCAGCGACCACGACGCCGCCCCCTCCGACCGACCGTCGTTTCGGCTTGCACTCCCTCCTCCTGGGCACCCTCGAGCTTGCGCCCGGTCTTGGCCAGGAATACATCGTCCAGCGAGGGCTGGTGCAGGTGCAGCGATTCGACGTGCAGGTTGGCTTGGTCAAGCGCCCGGATTACGTCCGCCAGCTGAGCCTCGCCCCTAGGCAGCTGGACCCTGACCGGGCCCTGGCCGTCCTGGGGGCAATCACCGAAGTCACGGAGCAGCTGCCTCACCGCCTCAGCGTTGCTGCCCTCCGCCGGAACGATCTCCACGCTGGGCAGCCCTACCTCAGCCTTGAGCTGCGCTGGGGTGCCCTCGGCGACGATGTGCCCGTGGTCGATGATCCCGATCCGGCCGGCCAGCACATCGGCCTCCTCCAGGTACTGGGTGGTGAGAAACACGGTCATGCCGTCCTCGCGGGCCAGGCGAGCGACCTCCTCCCACAGCGCGCTACGGCTCTGGGGGTCCAAGCCGGTCGTGGGCTCGTCGAGAAACAGGATCCGCGGACCGTGAACCAGCGCCATGGCCAGATCCAGCCGGCGCTTCATCCCGCCGGAGTACCCGCCCACCCGCCGGTTGGCCGCCTCGGTCAACCCCACGCGCTCGAGCAGCTCCTGGGCCCGGCGCTCGCGATCGACCTTGCCCAGCCCCTGAAGCGTGGCCTGGAGCAGCAAATGCTCACGACCGGTGAGGACGGGGTCCAGTGCCGCCTCCTGGAGCGCGGCGCCGATCGATGCGCGGACCTCGGAGCCCTGCTTGACGATGTCAAACCCGCCCACCGTGGCCCGCCCGCTGGTCGGCGGCAGCAGCGTGGTCAGCATCAGCACGGTGGTCGACTTCCCGGCGCCGTTCGGGCCCA
>DATKRM010000145.1:0-15670 GCA_035532195.1 Solirubrobacteraceae bacterium | reverse complement strand
TGGCCGACCGCGGACGGGCGCGCGTGCTGACCTTCGGCGCAGGCATCCACTTCTGCGTGGGGCAGAACCTGGCCCGGACGGAGATGCAGGAAGCGGTGGCGTTCCTGGCCGAGCGGGTGAAGAAGGTATCCCTGGCCGGGGAGCCCGAGTTCGGCACCCCGGCCGGGATCTACCAGCTGGAGCGGCTGCCGCTCCAGCTGGAGCTCAGCTAGAGCGCCACAGCGCGTCGTCACCCAGCGACCGGCGCGTCGCCTGCCCGGAGGCCACCAGCTCCAGAAGGCCTCGCTCGGCCGCCGCGCGGTCCGGCGTCTGGTTGTTGCCGGCCAGAAGCGCCCCCACCTCCTCGGTGGTCAAGCCATCGGGGAAGTAGTCGAGCAACGGGGCCGGGGTCTCCGGCGGCGGCTGCCGATCCAGGTTCGGATCGAGGTTGGCCACCAGCAGGTCGTAGGCCTCGACCGGCTGAAATCCGCCGGCCACCAGGCGCAGGCCATCCCGCTCGAACACCACCGAGGGCGCCGTGAACCGCACCGGCCCGTCGGTCACCCGGGTCTTGCCCTGGAGCTCGGCCGCCGACCCGGCGGCGCTCCGAGTCTCCTCCCGGTCGCGCTGGTAGGCCTCGACCACGTCGGGATCGTCGATCCGTGCCACCAGGCCCGGTCCGTCGAGCCCCTCGACCTGGCCCAGCGCGTCGGCCAGCATCGCGTCGTCGTCGAGCAGCAGCGGTGTGGTGAAGTTGGCCAGCTGCAGCGCGCGGAACACCCGCCACTCGCTCCCCGGGTCATCGAGCCGCGCCGCCACCACTAGCCGGCAGGCCCGGGCGGTGGCGCTGAGCCGCGCCTTGGGCGCGGAGGAGAACGGCATCCCGTAGCGATCGCGAAAGAACATCTGGCCCAGCGCTCCCCGCACCGGGGTGTAGCCGCGGGCCTCGTATTGCGTGCGATCCTCGGTCAGGCCGATGAGCACCAGGCGCCAATCCAGCTGATCTCGATAGCGCCATTCGATCACGCGCAACGCCGGGCTCTCGGAGTAGGCCCAGGGGCAGGCGGCGTCGCTGTACAGGGTGGCCGAGATCACACCGACGCCTCGACCACGTGCGCGTGCCGGCTGGCCGGGTTGGGCTTCTGGCCCAGCAGGTTGGCGGCGGAATGAACCTCGGCCCGGGCGAATCCGGCGTCCCGCAGCACCCGCTCGACCGCGGCCGGGTCGCGGTAGTGCACTCGCACCCGCCCGCGCACGAACACCGACAGCACCAGGCTCAGCGCCTCCACCTGGAGCGCATCCACGTCGCGCAGGTGGACGTGACAGATGTGGCGCCCGGCGGCGAAGCCGCTCAGCGTGTCAGCGAACCGGTGCCACATCCGTTCGGTCGCCTCCTGGGGCAGGTAGCCGACCAGGCCCTCGGTCACGATGGCCAGGCCGGCCGTCGGGTCGAGTTCGCCGGCCACGGCCTGGACGCTATCCGGCCCAGAGTCGCTGAGCGCGTCCATGGTCACCACCCGATGGCGCTCGGACAGGCTGCCCATGCGCTCCAGCGCCCGGCGCTTGCGGTCGGCCATGTCCGGAAGGTCGGTCTCCACGTAGGTCAGCCGGTCCCCGTAGCGCTGGACGAAGCGCCAACCCCGGGCCGACAGGCCGGCCGCCACCTCGATCACCTGGCTCACCCCGTGCTGCTCGATCGCCCGCTCCAGCAGCAGGTCGATGGCGCGGTGGCGGGCCAGTAGGTAGCTCTCGAGCGTCCCCTGGCCGAGCGCCCGGCGGACCAGCATGGCCGGCTGCAGTGACTCGAACATGATCCGGCCCTGGATTGTCTCGAGCTCCGGGTGGGACAGGTGGTTGCGGGCCCACACGTAGCCGGTGTAGTGGGCGGTGGGGCTGATCGGGCTCGAGTCGCTCACTCCGGGACCTGGGTCAGCCGGTCGAGCAGCGGCACCTGGCCTGGAATCAGCTTCTCGGCCGCGTGCGTCAGGTTGAACCACTCGGCCCGATCGATCTCCGGGATCTCGATCGTCCGCCCCGAGTGCGGCGGCCACTGGATCTCGGTGGCGTTGCTGACCACCGCGTCAGTATCCAGATCGCCCTCCAGCGCGAACGCTCGCACCACCTTGCCCGCTCTCTGGGTGATCTCCCCCAGGTCCCGGGCGGGTCCGTCCGGGGGCGCCACGCCGAGCTCCTCGGCGAACTCGCGGCGAGCCGCCGCCTCCGGCGCCTCGTCGGCCTCGCACTCCCCCTTGGGGATCGACCACACACCCGCGTCCCGGCGGGCCCACATCGGGCCGCCAGGGTGGACCAGCAGTACCTCCCGGCCAGCCTCGCCTCGGCGGTACATGAGAATTCCGGCGCTGAATCGTCGGCTGGCCACGCCGGCCGAATCTACCTGAGCCTCAGCTCGTTGGTAGGTGGTGGTCGGGCCCCAGTCATCGCGAGTTCGCTCCCACACCACCGTGAAATCCACGGAGCGATACAGGTGCGCCGCCTCCCGCAGCGCGCTGAACGTCTGCAGCTGGAGCTTGTGCATCCCGACCGCTCGGGCGGTGGCCACCAGCCCGAACCATCCACTGGCGGGCATCCAGCCGCTCCCCATCGCGGCGCTTGACGGCCAGCCGCTGATCGCGTTCCAGCGCGGCTCATCCAGCCGCCAGGCCCTGGCGGCCAGAACCTCGTCCTCCGGCTAGCCGACGGGCTCCTCGGTGACGTCGCGCGCCACCAACCCGGCGTAGATCCCGGCCAGCGCCATCAGCTCGTCGTGCCGGCCCCGCTCGACGATCTGCCCACCGTCCAGGACCACGATCTGGTCGGCGTCCCGCACGGTGGACAGCCGGTGGGCGATGGTAATCGTGGTCCGGCCCTCGGCCAGGCGCTCGAGCTCTGACTGGATCGCCGCCTCGGTCTGGGTGTCCAGCGAGCTCGTGGCCTCGTCCAGCACCAGCACCGGCGGGTTGCGCAGGATCGTCCGGGCGATGGCCATGCGCTGCTTCTCGCCGCCGGAGAACCGGTAGCCCCGCTCGCCCACCACCGTGTCGTAGCCCTCGGGCAGCGACGCGATCAGGTCGTGGATCCGCGCGGTACCGGCCGCCGCCTCGATCTCCTCGTCTGATGCCGATGGCTTGGCGAAGCGCAGGTTCTCCCGCACGCTGGCGTGAAACAGGTAGGTCTCCTGGGACACCACGCCCACGGTCGCGGCCAGCGAGGCCAGCGAGGCCTGCCGCACGTCGACTCCGTCGATCGTCACCCGGCCCTGCTGGGGTTCGTACAGTCGCGCCACCAGGTAGCCCAGCGTGGTCTTACCCGCGCCGGTCTCCCCGACGATCGCGGTTCGGGTGCCCGCCGGGACCACCAGGTCGACGTCTCGCACCGTCCAGGGCTCGTCGTGCGCGTCGGCCCGGTAGCGGAACCACACGTGGTCGAATCTGACCTCGCCCAGCAGCTCGTCCGGGCGCAGCTCGACCGGGTGCGGCGCCTCCACAATGTCCTCCGGCAGGTCCAGGTATTCGAAGATGCGGTCGAACAGCGCCAGCGAGGCCTCAACGTCGGCGCCCACCCCGAGCAGGTTCTGGATGGGGAACAGCAGGCGGGTCTGCAGCGTGGTGAACGCCACCACCGTGCCGATCGAGATCGAATGGCCGATGAAGCTCTGCCCGGCCAGCCAGTAGACGATCGCCGGCTGCACGGCGAACGTCATCTGGATCGTGGACATGACCCAGCGGCCAGCCATCCGGGACCGCACCTCCAGGTCGGCGATCTCCTGGGACTCGTTGGTGAACCGGCCGGCCAGGTCCCGGCTGCGGCCCATGGTCTTGCCCAGCATGATCCCGGAGACCGACAGCGATTCGGCCACCAGCGCGGAGAGATCGGCCAGACGGCCCTGCTGTTCCGACGTGATCCGGCGTCGCACCTTGCCCACCCGGCGGGTCAGCCACACGAACAGCGGGACGAACACCAGTGAGATCGCAGCCAGCCGCCAGTCGAGCAGCGACATGGCCACGATCGTGGCGATCACCGTTGTGGCGTTCTGGGCGATGCTGGTAGCCGTGGTGGTGACCACGCTGTCCAGCCCGCCGATGTCGTTGGCGATCCGCGACTGAACCTCACCCGTGCGCGTGCGCGTGAAGAAGGCCAGCGACATGCGCTGCAGGTGCCGGTACACCGCGGCCCGCAGGTCGTGCATCACGCGCTGCCCGATCGAGTTCGAGATGTAGGTCTGCCACACCGCAAACGCACCGGTGGCCACGGCGATGAAGATCATGCCCAGGACCACCTCGGTGAGCAACGTGGTCTGGTGCTTGAAGATTCCCTTGTCCAGCGCCGCCCGGACCAGGAACGGGTTGACCATGCTGAGGATCGAGGAGAGGACAATCAGCCCCAGCACCGAGGCCAGGCGTAAGCGGTAGCGGCGGAACAAGGCCAGGATGCGATGGCGGTCGCGCTGGCGGCTGGGATCCATCAGCGGCGGTGGCGGCTTGTCTCGGCCGCGCCCCAGCGCCCGCCGGGATCCGGGAGACGGGTGTCCGTCGGCAAAACTCATGGGTTGATCCTAGGACCCCACGGCCGCGCAATCGCTGTGTCAATCCCCCACCGGGGCGCGGAGAAGCGGAATACTGCACCGATGGAAGACCGGGATGGACACGGTCCCAACGGCGCGGGCGGCGACGGCGTTCGGACCCAGCAGTCAGACCAGACTCCGCTCGTCCCCCGGGGACAGCCCTCCGCCGCGCTGCGCCAGCTGGCCCCCGACGCCAGCCTGAGCGGGAGCCCGTTCCCCCCGATCGCCGACTACGGCTTCCTGTCGGACTGCGAGACCGTGGCCCTGGTGGCGCCCTCGGGCAACGTGGAGTGGCTGTGCCTACCCCGACCCGACTCGCCCAGCGTGTTCGGCGCGATGCTCGACCGCGCGGCTGGCCACTTCCGAATCGCCCCGGCGGGGATCAACGTGCCGACCTCCCGGCGCTACCTGCCGGGAACCAATGTGCTGGAGACCAGCTGGGCCAGCGGATCGGGCTGGGTCATCGTCCGCGACCTCCTGCTGATCGGACCCTGGCACCACGAGGACGAGCGCTCGCATACCCACCATCGGGCTCCCACCGACTACGACGCCCACCACGTGCTGCTGCGGACCGTCCGGTGCGTGAACGGCGAGGTCGAGGTCGTGCTCGAGTGCGACCCCGCGTTCGACTACGGCCGGACCCGGATCGACTGGGAGTACACCGGGGACACGTACCACGAGGGAGTCGTCCGCTGCGAGAAGCCGGAGCTCCAGTTGCGGCTGACCACCGACCTCAACCTGGGGTTCGAAGGCCCCCGGGCCACCGCCCGGCACCGGATGAAGGAGGGCGAGAAGGTGTACTGCGCCCTGTCCTGGTCAGAGCACCAGCCGCCCCGCGACTTCGACGAGGCGTATCGGCGCCTGGTGTGGACGGCCCACCACTGGCAGCACTGGCTGGACGGGGGCAGGTTTCCCGATCACCCTTGGCGGTCCTACCTGCAGCGCAGCGCCCTGACCCTCAAAGGCCTGACCTACGCACCCACCGGGGCGCTATTCGCCGCCGCCACCACCTCGCTGCCCGAGAGCCCGGGCGGGGAACGCAACTGGGACTACCGCTACACCTGGATCCGCGACTCCACGTTCATGCTTTGGGGGCTGTACACGCTGGGCTTTGACTGGGAGGCCAACGACTTCTTCTATTTCATCGCCGACGTGGCCGACGGCGAGGCCGATCTTCAGGTGATGTACGGCGTGGGCGGTGAACGGCAACTCGACGAGCATGTGCTCGATCACCTCGACGGCTACGAGGGAGCCCGCCCGGTGCGTATCGGCAACGACGCGTACAAGCAGAACCAGCACGACGTGTGGGGGACCCTGCTGGACTCGGTGTATCTGCACACTCGCTCACGCGACTCACTAGATGAGCGGGTGTGGCCCCTGCTGGCCCGGCAGGTGGAGCACGCCACCGAGCACTGGCGGGAGCCCGACCGCGGGATCTGGGAGGTCCGCGGCGAGCCCCAGCATTTCACCTCCTCCAAGATGTTCTGCTGGGTGGCCTGCGACCGCGGCGCCCGGCTGGCCCTGCTGCGGGAAGACGAGGAGACCGCGGAGCAGTGGAGGGCCACGGCCGACGAGATCCATGCCGACATCTGCGAGCACGGCGTCGACGACCGCGGCGTGTTCGTCCAGCACTACGACACCACCGCCCTGGACGCGTCGCTGCTGCTGATGCCGCTGGTCCGATTCCTGCCCCCCGACGACGAGCGGATCCGCAACACGGTCATGGCCATCTCGGAGGAGCTGACCGACGGTGGCCTAGTCCTGCGCTACCGGACCGAGGAGACCGATGATGGCCTCAGCGGGCGGGAGGGCAGCTTCCTCATCTGCTCGTTCTGGCTGGTGTCGGCGCTGAGCGAGATCGGCGAGCACGAGAAGGCTCGCGACCTGTGCGAGCGGGTGCTTGGGTACGCCAGCCCGCTCGGGCTATACGCGGAGGAAGTCGACGCGCGGACGGGCCGCCACCTGGGCAACTTCCCTCAAGCCTTCACGCACCTGGCCCTGATCAACGCGGTCATGCACGTGATCGAGACCGACGATGAGGAGTCCGAGCAGCGTTCCCCCTGGGCTGACTGGCGGTAGGGCTGTTGCGGCCGGCCGGCGTGGGCTGGCGCCACGCGACGCACCCCGGCGTCGCGGGCAAGCCAAGTCATGCTGCGCGCGCCCTCCGGGCGCGGGAAGGCACACCCCCCACCCGGACTAGGGGGTAAGTCGCCTCGTGCCCGCGGCGGCAGTCGTGGAAACAGCGGGGGTAGCCAAACCGCGACACACCCCCGGCCGCGCGGAGGGGTCGGTCGTGTCACCGACACTGGAGCGCGAACGCGCGACGGACCACCGGCCCACGCGGGGGGTGTGTCGCGGCTTCGCGGCCCTGAGGCGCGCGGGCCTCGGCGGGTCAGCGAAGCGCTACGCCGCCCGCGGGCCCAGCCGGACCGGCAGCGTCTTCAGCTGGTTGATGAACGCCGACTCGACCACCGTCGGGTCGCCGTCCAGCGCCATGTTTGGGTAGCGCTTGAGCGTCTCCTCGAACAGGATGTTGAGCTCCAGCCGAGCCAGCGCGGTGCCGAGGCAGAAGTGGCGGCCGCCGGCCCCGAACGCCTGGTGCTCCGGGTTCCGGGTTACGTCGAAGCGGTCGGGGTCCTCGTATCGGGACTCGTCCCGATTGGACGCCACGTACCACATCACGACCTTGTCGCCGCGCTTGATCTTCTGGCCGTTCAGCTCGGTGTCTTCGGTGGCCGTGCGGCGGAAGTGGGCGAACGCCGGGAACATGCGCAGCGACTCCTCCACCAGGCTGGGCACCAGTGACGGGTCCTGCACCACTAGCTGCTTCTGATCCGGGTTCTCCATCATCGCCCGCATCCCGCTGCAGTAGGTGGCCTTGGTCGAGTCGTTGCCCGCGGCCACGAGCAGGAAGAACCCCATCACGATCTCGTGCTCCTCGAGCTTCTGGCCCTCGATCTCGGCGTGCACCAGCACCGAGAGGAGATCGTTGGTCGGATTTTCGCGGCGCTCGGAGATCATCGTGCCGCAGCGCTCGAAGATCAGAGGGATGTACTTCTCCTGGACCGCCTCGGGACCCTCCGGGTTGAGGTCGTAGTCCCCGGCGCCCAGGGTGGCGTTCATGATCTCGGCCCACATCCGGTCGTCCTCGGGCGTGATGCCCATGAAGCTGCCGATCACGCGTGACACCACCGGCTGCGCCACCTCGTTGACCAGCTCGCAGGTCTCGCGACCGTCCAGCCGGTCGAGCACGCGGTTGGTGATCTGTCGAATCGCCGGCTCGTGAGCGGCGATCCGCTTGGGCGTGAACCCGGCCTGGAACAGCATCTTGAGCCGGTCGTGCTTGGGCGGATCCATGCCGATGAACATGGCTCGCGAGAGCTCAATCGGGAACCCCACCGTGGCCGCGGTCACGCCGCCCAGCTCGGAGGAGTAGGTCGTGAAGTCCCGGCTGACCGTGTGGATGTCCTCGGCCCGGGTGATCGACCAGTAGCCCTTCTCGGTGGGGAACTCAGTCAGCTTCGAGGTCCAGTGCACCGGGCACTCGTTGCGCAGGCGCGTGAACACCTCGTGCGGCGGCCCCTGCTCCCACAGCTCTCGCTCGGTGACCAGGATGTCGTTGACGTCCACCTGATCCAGGTCGCTGCGGGTTGATGTCATGTTCCTCTCCATCTGGGTTGGTCGCGAGCCAAGCGCCGATGCTACTGGCTGGCCGGCCAGCTGGGAAGGCCGTATCACGAACCGGGGTGTGCCAGCGTTTGGCATTCATGAGGACCCAGCGTCCGCCCGTGCCCTGGCAGCTGCAATTCGTGCTGCTGTCTGCCATCTGGGGATCGAGCTTCCTGTTCATCAAGGTGCTGGGAGAGCGTTGGCCGCCGCTGTGGGTGGCGCTGGGCCGGGTGACGTTGGGGGCGCTGACGCTGCTGGTCATCACGCGCGCGGGCCGGGCGCGGCTGTCACGCGATCCGCGACTGTGGCTGCACTGTGCCGTGGTGGCCGTGTTCTTCAACGCCGCGCCATTCACGCTGTTCGCCTACGGCGAGCAGCACACGTCCTCGATCGTGGCCGGGCTGTGGAACGCCACCACGCCCCTGTGGGTGCTCGTCATCTCGCTGATCGCGTTCGGCGAGGAACGGCCCACGGCGTCCCGGGTGGGCGGGCTGGCGGTCGGGTTTGCCGGTGTGGTCCTGCTGCTCGGTCCCTGGCGGGGCCTCGCCGGAGGGGCGTTGACCGGCCAGCTGGCCTGCGCGGGTGCCGGCCTCTGCTACGGCCTGGGGTTTCCCTACATGCGCCGTTTCCTGTCCTGGCGCCCGGAGAGCGGAGCCGCGTTGTCGGCAATGCAGCTCGTGTCGGCCACGGCCATGCTGGCCCTGTTCATCCCGCTCAGCCGCGGCCCCAGTCTGGCCCTGAGCTGGCAGGCGCTGGCCAGCCTGCTGGCGCTGGGCGTCCTGGGCAGCGGGGTGGCCTATGCGCTGAACTTCGCCATCGTGCGGGCGCGGGGAGCAGCCGTGGCCTCAACCGTGACCTATCTGATCCCCGTGTTCGCCACCATCCTCGGCGTGGTCGTGCTGGGCGAGCCGCTGCGCTGGAATCAGCCGGCGGGCACCGCGCTGCTACTGACCGGAATCGCGGTCTCGCAGGGGCGACTGCACACCCGGAGCCTGACCGCCGCCGTCCGGCGACGGCGCCTCAGCCAGGTGGGGTAGCGCGGTGGTCAGCGGCGCGTGCTCGCGCCGGGCGATCTCCAGCGCCCGGTCCAGGCCGCGGCTGCTCACCGCCTCCACTACCCGCTGGGCGATCATCCGGATCGGCAGCACCGCAGCGACCCAGCTCGGGGCCACCACGCGGCGCGAGCGGCGAGCGACCCCCCGCTCGATCGCGTTCACGCCGGCCGAAAGAGGGGCCACGATGCGACGGGGTCCGGTGTTGATGGCCCCTGCCGCCTCGGTACCAAAGCCGCGACTGGTCATGTCGGTGTCCAGCTCCGCGAAGTAGGCCACGCCGACCCGCGCCCCACTCGACATAAGCTCCACTCGGAACGCGTCGGCCAGCGCCTCGACCCCGGCCTTGGACGCGCTGTAGGCGCCCAGCAGGGGCGGATGAACCGCCGCGGCCAGCGATGAGATGGCCAGCGCGTAGCCACCCGGGTGGGCGATGTGCGGGGCCGCGGATCGCAGCGTGTAGTAGGCGCCCCGCAGGTTCACGTCCAGGGTTCGGTCGAAGATCTCCGCGTCGCCGCCCAGCACCGGCAGCTGCGCGGCCACGCCGGCATTGGCGATCACCACGTCCAGCCCGCCCATCTCCTCCACCGCGGCCTCCACCGCGGCCTCGACCTGTCCCAGATCGCGCACGTCGCACACCACCGCCAGGGCCTGACCGCACTCCTCCGCCACCTGCGCCAGCTGGTCGGGCTCGATCCCGGCCAGCACCAGCCGGGCACCCCGCGAGTGCAGGCGCCGGGCCGTGGCCGCCCCGATCCCCCGCGCGGCGCCGGTGATCAGCACCCGGCGGCCGGTCAGGGGCGTCGCGCGGCCGTCACCGTCGGGCACCGGGTCTTCCTGAACCCCCAGGCTGGCCAGGGTCATGGACAGCATCTCGTAGTGGCCGATCAGCAGCACGAGCTCGATCAGCTCAAGCTGGGACAGGTGCTCGGTCAGCTGCCGCCACGTGTCGTCCGTGACCACCCTGAGGTGGTGCAGCTGGTCGGAGGCCTCGAGCAGCAGCGACTGGCGCTCCGACCAGCCCGGCGCCTCAGGGCCGTCCATGATCCGGGTGATGTCCACTTCACTCAGGCCGGCCTGGCCACCCAGGCGCACGTGGTGGCGCCACTCGTATTCCGAGCGGCAGTTGTGCGCCACCCGCAGGATCACCAGCTCGGTGTCGATCCGGGGCAGCGATCCGCCTGGCATGAGCGAACCGGCGAACCACAGCCAACCCCGGAACAGACGCCGGTGGCGAGCCAGCGTCGCGAACAGGTTTGGGGGACGCCCCGTCCCGGCGCCCCGGGCCAGGGCGGCCAGGATCAGCGAGTTCAGCCAGCCCACCTGCGCGCGGGTGCCGGGGGCGATACGAGGCTCGGCGCTCATCTCAGGCGGCGATCCTACCCCGCCGCGCGGTACGTGAGTGCAGCTTCGCTTCGCGCGCGGGCGCGCGCGCGACTCCCTCTACGTGGTCTCACCCGGACGCTGGAAGATGATCTCCGGTACCACGCACGCTCGTGAGACGCTCAGCATGAACCGCAGCGCCTGGGCGATGTCGCTCGTCGTGAGCATCTCCTCCTGCGGGACCTGGCCGCGCACGAACTCGGTCATGTCGGTGTCCACGAACGCCGGGCAGAAGGCCACTGACTTGATCCCGTCGCCGTTCAGCTCCTTGTTCATCGCCTGGGTATAGGCGACGACCGCGGCCTTGGTGGCCGAGTACACGGCCAGCCACGGTTGAGGGTTCTTGCCGGCGATCGAGGCCAGGTTCACCACCAGCGCCTGCCCGCTCTCGGCCGCCGCCGCGCGCAGCATCTCCGCGCCCTCCCGGTAGAACAGGATGATCGCCCGCAGGTTGACGTCCAGCTGGAGGTCGATGTGCTTGGTCTGCGCCTCGCCGGCGGCTGCGCCGATGCCCAGCCCGGCGTTATTAACCAGCACGTCGAGGCGGCCGTAGCGCTCGCGGTGCTGGTTGACCACCGCGCGGATGGCCTCTTCATCGGCCATGTTGCCGGCCAGAAAGTTGACCTCATAACCCCGCTCGCGCAGCTGGTTGGCCGCCTGCTCAATCCCCTCGGGCTTGCGTGAGGTCAGCGTCAGCCCATAGCCCTTCTCGCCCAGTGTCTCGGCCAGGGCGTAGCCGATTCCTCGGGAGGCTCCGGTGACGATTGCGGCGCGTTGGGGCATGTTCGGCCTTTCTGCTCGGAGGGCGGGAGGGCAGCGTATTGTCTGGCCGGGGTCTGATGCGGTCACTTCGTTTACCTGCCGTTGGGCTGGTTCTGGCGCTGGCGGCAATATGCGGCTCCGCCCGCGCGGCCACGCTCGACGCCTCGCTGGGCCAGGCCCGGGCCAGTGTCGGTGCGCCGGCGGCCACCGCGACGGTGATGTCCTGCGGGCGGGTGCTGTGGTCCGGGGCCAGCGGCGTGTACGCCACAGGGTCTCGTCGTAGCGTGACCCCCAGCACCCGATTCATCCTGGCCAGCGCCACCAAGACGGTCACCGCCCCGATGATCATGCAGCAGGTGCAGGCCGGGCGGCTGTCGTTGACCACCCGGCTGTCGGCGTTCTATCCCCAGCTGGCCAACGCCGGCCAGATCACCCTGCGGATGCTGCTCAACCACACCAGCGGGCTGGCCGACTACTTCAACAACCCGCGGATCAACTCGATCATCAACAACCAGCCACGGCATCGCTGGACTCGTCAGCAGATCATCGCCGCCATCGGCCGGCCGCAGTTCCGCCCCGGGGCCCGTTACAAGTACACGAACACCAACTACGTGGTGTTGGGGGGAATCCTGGAGCAGGTCACAGGCCGCTCGATCGAGTCCAACTTCCAGCGGGCGGTGGCCCGGCCGGCCGGGATGCAGCAGTCCACGTTCACCTACCGCCCGGCTCGCTCGTCCTGGCTGCCCCACCCGTACGACCAGAACAATGACGGCTCGCTCACCGACAACTGGGTTCCCGGTCTGGGCATCTCCTCGGACTACTGGGGGCCGGTGTGGACCGATGGTGGCCTGGCCTCCACCTCGACCGACCTGGCCCGGTTCGGGCAGGCCCTGTTCGCCGGCCGCCTGATCAACCGCAAGACGCTGGCCCAGATGACGGTCATGGGACCGTTTGACTACGGGCTCGGCATCTTCGACCAGCGCTTCGACGGCCGCCGCTGGCTGGGCCACGACGGTGACTACGGGGGCTTCGAGAGCGAGAACTGGACCGACCCGGCCCGCCACCTCACGCTGGCCGTGACCACCGACCTGACCGAAGCGGACTCGGCGCCGGACACGACGTCGGACCGGATCTGGCGAGCGCTCGTCGCGGCCTACGACCGCACGGCGGCCACGTCTCCGACCTGCAGTTAGGAGATCGCGACCTTAATGTCCAGGCTGGCCAGCATCTCGCGGCTGACTCGCTGGAGGCTGCGCAGGTACTCGAGGTGGGCCTCCCACTCCAAGTCCCGGCAGAAGTCGTCGCCCATACAGATTGTGTCCGTGTGCGCGTCCAGCAGCTCGTACACCAGCTGGCTCAGTTGATCAACTGCCATCTCACTGCTCACGTCGGTGTTCTGCACGTCGGCTCCTTCCTCCGTATACCCATGAGAAGCATGGACCTCGTGGCGGACAGACCGGGGGTCTTTTCGGACACCATCCGGGTGTGTTTCATCACCCAACGGACCGGAACCCAGAAAACTGCCGCGAGTTGCGCCCTACGGCGGCGAGTTGCCGTCCCACGGCGGCCGACTTGTCGTCCCCACCGGCCCCGAGTCGGAGCCCTACCGGCGGCGCCGTTCCGGCGCCAGGTCCGGGTTCTGCCAGCCCACGTCGGTGTGGTTCAGGTTGACCCCGGGCGGCACGATCTCGTCGATCCGGTCGAGCACCTCGGTGGACAGCCTCACGTCGGCTGCCGTGAGCTGCGACTCCAGGTGCTCCATGGTGCGGGGCCCGATGATCGCGGCGGTCACCGCCGGGTGGTTGATCACAAACGCCAACGCCAGCTCGATCAGCGTCAGCCCGGCCTCATCAGCCACCGTGGCCAGCGCGTCGGCCGCCTCGAGCTTGAGCTGGTTGCCGGGCAACGACATGTCGTAACGCTGGGGCAGCATCGCGGCCCGCCGCGACTCCGGCACGTCCTGCCCCTGGCGATAGCGGCCGCTCAGCCAGCCGCCGCCCAGCGGGCTCCAGGGGATGACGCCCATGCCGTAGCGCCGGCACGTGGGCAGGACGTCGGCCTCAACCGCACGAGCCAGGATCGAGTACGGCGGCTGCTCGCATACGAAGCGCTCCCGGCCCCGCCGCTGTGCCACCCACTGCGCCTCCACGATCTGGCTGGCCGGGAACGTCGAGGAGCCGATGTAGCGGACCTTGCCGGCGTGGACCAGATCGCTGAGTGCTGAGAGCGTGTCGTCGATGTCGGTGTCAGGCTCGGGGCGGTGGATCTGGTACAGGTCGATCCAGTCCGTGCGCAGGCGACGGAGGCTGTTCTCCACCTCCTTGATGATCCAGCGCCGGGAGTTGCCGAACTCGTTTGGATCATCGCCCATCGTCCCGTGCACCTTGGTGGCCAGGATCACGTTGTCGCGCCGGCCGCCCGCCAGAGCCTGGCCCACGATCTCCTCCGACCCGCCGCGCGAGTAGACGTCGGCGGTGTCGATGAAGTTGATGCCGGCATCCAGAGCCCGGTGGATGATGCGCACGCTGTCCTCCTGGTCCGTGTTGCCCCAGGCGCCGAACATCATCGCGCCCAGGCACAGGGGGCTGACCTTCACGCCGGTGTGTCCGAGCGTCCGATAGTCCCGCCTGCACCCTAACGGTTGGCGGATCGAACCCTCTAACCGGTAGCTTCTGACGGCATGAGCCAGACCGCTCCGCGTGTAGCCGACCCCGGACGGCTGGGCCGCTGGCGCCACGCGCTGAGCACGGTGAACCCGCCGTCGGGCGAGCTCGACGAGGTATCGCGCTGGCTGGTCATCACCCGCGCCGGCGTGCTGCCGATGACCCTGACCGCGGGCGGCGTGGCCGGGCTGCTGGCCGTGCGCCGGCCCGGCTTTGCCTTCGGCTGGTTCCTGCTGGCTTTCATCGGCATCGTCCTGGCCCACGTCTCCAACAACCTGCTCAACGACCTGTTCGACACCGACGAGGGGCTGGACACCGGCGATTACCCCCGGGCGCTGTACGCCCCGCACCCCATCCTGTCCGGGATGATCGGTCGCGAGGGCCTGATCCGCGCGGCGATCGCGGTCAACGTGGCCGACCTGCTGATCCTGGCCATCCTGATCGGAGCGCGAGGCGGCCTCGTGCTGGTGTTCGCCGTGGCCGGGCTGGTGCTCAACGTGGCGTACACCGCGCCGCCGCTGCGGCTGAAAAAGCGTGGGCTCGGAGAGCTGGACGTGTTCGTGGTCTGGGGCCCGCTGATGATCGCCGGTACCTACTACTCCGCCGTCGGGCACCTGCCCGCGCAGGCCTGGCTGGCGTCGATCCCCTACGGCCTGCTGTGCACCGCGGTGCTCATGGCCAAGCACGTCGACAAGCTCCCGTGGGACGAGAAGGCGGACGTGCACACCCTGCCGGTGCTGCTGGGCGAGGCCGCCGCCCGGACCGTGACCAAGTGGCTGATGGTCGGCTTCTACGTGTCGATCGTGCTGTTCGTGATCGTCGGCATCCTCCCCTGGCCCTGCCTGGCCGTGCTGGGCGCGGTCCCACTGCTGGCGCGCGCCCTGCGCGCTCTGAACCGTCCGCGCCCCTCCCACCCACCGCGCGGATTTCCCGTGTGGCCGCTGTGGTTCGCCGCGTTCGTGTTCACCCATACCCGACGGGCTGGCGCCCTGCTGGTGGCCGGGCTCATCATCGCGGCGATCTTCGGGGTGGGGCCGGGCTGGCTTCGCTGAGGGGGCCAGGGATTAGGGGTTAGGGCGCCCACGGTCTCCACATGACCGCGGCGCGGCGAGCGTGTTCGATGTGGGCGCACAGTCGACCGCACGGCCCCGGTGCGGGGCTCCCGCGTTGTCGTTAACCCACGCTATACGAGGAAAATCGACACCGGGGCCAGCGCGGCCCCCGCCCGGCGCGCCGGGCTCCCCCGGCGCCCGCCTAACATTTGACCCATGCGGCTATCCGCCCTCGATCAGTCGCCCATCTCGGAGGGACGGACCGGCGCCGACGCGCTGCGCAACACGCTCGATCTGGCCATCCTGTGCGACCAGTTGGGCTACCACCGCTACTGGGTGGCCGAGCACCACGGCGGGCCGATGCTGGCCAGCGCCAGCCCGGAGGTGCTGATCGGGCCGATCGCGGCGGCCACCGAGCGGATCCGGGTGGGCTCGGGCGGCGTGATGCTCCCGCACTACAGCCCGCTCAAGGTGGCCGAGGCGTTCACGGTGCTGGCCGCGCTGTACCCCGGACGCATCGACCTGGGGATCGGCCGGGCCTCGGGGACC
>DATKRM010000144.1:0-20233 GCA_035532195.1 Solirubrobacteraceae bacterium | reverse complement strand
GCTCGGCGGCCTCCAGCAGCTCTAGCGCTGTATCTACCAGCCGGTCGGGCTCGCTGGACGCGAACATGGCGGCGTCGCCGATCGTCTTGACCAGCCGGACTCGGCTTCCGGCCACCTCGGCGGCCAGCCGGGCGAAGGTCGAGACAACCTCGTCCAGCTCACCCGCCTGCAGCTCGCCGCCCAGCCGGGTGAATCCCACCAGGTCGGCGAAGGAAACCGCCATCTCGATCTCGCCCGCCAGCTGTCCCGTGGCCAGCTCGTCGGGGCTGAGCATGGCCACCCGGACCCAGTCGCGCAGGTGGGCCCGATACGCGGCGGTGAGCACCGGGTCGAGCGCCGGCACGAGTTTCTGGGACAGCTCGGCGAACCGCCAGGCCACCTCCTGTTCGGTGTCGCCGGGTTTGAGGAATGACTCGCCGAAGCCTCGGACCGTGACCGAGCTGACCCGGGCCATCGCCTCGCCCAGCACGCGGTTGATCTCGTCGATCGACTTCTCGCTGAACCCCGAATCGAGGAACTGCTGCACCGAACGGGCCGCGACCACGTCCTCGTCGGTGAAGATCCGCTCCTCCGGGTCGGCGTCCGGCAACCCTATCTGGCGGCGGAGGCTGAGCATCAGCTCCACGGGCACGCCGGCTCGCTGCTCGAACTCCTCCCCGGTGTACTGACCGCCCAGCGCCCGCTCCACGGGTAGTAGGGCCAGCCGGTTCTCGGCTGCCGCGGCCACCATCTCGTCCAGCGAGAAACCCTCGTCGGCCAGCCCCTCCAGATAGCGCAGCCGGTCCTCTCGCTGCTTGCCCTTCAGGCCGTCGAGCAGCCCGACACCGGCAAAGTCCATGCCCTGCATCCTCTCTGAAACCCGGAGGGTTCGCTAGCATCCGCGCGTCCTCGCGGGCCGCCGGTCGGTCGCGTTCCGCCTCATTACCCCTTACGCACGCGCCCATGCTCTCGATTCTGATGCCGGTCTACAACGAACGCGAACGCGTAGAGCGCGCGATCGACGAGGTGCTGGGCACGGAGCTGCCGACCGACTTCGAGGTGATCGTGGTCGATGACGGGTCGACCGACGGGTCCCTGGACATCCTGCGCGGCCGGGATTGGGGCTCGCGCGTGCGGCTGATCGAGCACCCCCAGAACCGGGGCAAGGGCGCGGCCGTACAGACCGCCCTGGCCCAGGCCCAGGGCGAGTACTCGGCCATCTTCGACGCCGATCTGGAGTACGACCCCGCCGACCTGGCGCTGCTCATGCCCCCGCTGCTGGACGGCCGCGCCAACGCCTGCTTCGGGGTGCGCGCGTTCGACGGCTACACCAGCCACTCGTTCCTTTACGTGCTCGGGAACAAGGGCGTTACTCTCGCCTGCAACCTGCTGTTCAACGTCTACTTACACGACATCATGACCATGCACAAGATGATCCGCACCGATCTGTTCCGCAGCCTGCCGCTGCAGGCCCAAGGCTTCGCCATCGAGCCCGAGATCACCGCGCGGCTGGTCCAGCACCGGGAGCGCATCTTCGAGGTGCCCGTCCACTACCGCGCGCGGTCGACGGACGAGGGCAAGAAGCTGAACGCGACGGACGGCTTTCGCGTGATCGCCACCCTGTTGCGCTGCCGGTTCAGCGCCAGCTGAGGACGGCCTCGATGGAGGCGCACACCCTCACCGAGCGCCAGACCGGATCCCCGCCGAGCGCCACCGGTCCCGAGCCGGGTCGCGGCCCGACCGCGCCACCGTGGCGCGAGTGGCTTCGCTCCCCGCTGACCCTCTCCGTCGCCGCCTGTGTGGCCCTGGCCGCGCTGTCGGTGGCGGTGCTGCCCACGGTGCCGAGCTATGACCCCTGGTCGTGGGTGGTGTGGGGACGCGAGGTCGTCGATCCGCACCTGAGCTTCTCGCTGGGCGGCGGCCCGTCCTGGAAGCCGCTGCCGGTGATCTTCACGACGGTGTTCGGCCTGTTCGGGGGCGCGGCGCCCACGCTGTGGGTGGCCGCCGCCCGGGCCGGGGGCCTCCTGGCCCTGCCCGCCGCCTATCGCCTGGCTCGGCGTCTGCTGCCCGGCGCTCCCGCGTGGGCCGGGGTGACCGCCGGGCTGATTGCCGTGGCCGGGGTCGTGCTGACCCAGGATTGGTTCTATTACATGTACCGCGGCACGTCCGAGCCGCTGCTCATCGCCACCTCGCTGTGGGCTGTCGACCGGCACCTGGCCGGACACCGGGAATCGGCGTTCGTGCTCGGCGTGGCCACCTCGCTGATGCGTCCTGAGGCCTGGCCGTTCCTGGGCATCTACGCCATCTGGTTGTGGCTTCGCGAGCCTTCGCTGCGCACGCGGGCGCTGCTGGTGCTCGGGCTGGCAGCGGTTCCCTTCTTCTGGTTCGTGCCGCCCTGGATCAGCACCGGACATCCGTTCCTGGCCGCCTCGCATGCCCACCAGTACAACGGGCATCTGGGGTCCAGCCCGTTCATCACCGTCCTGCACCGCGGGGTGGACATCCAGGTGCTGCCGGCGCTGATCGCCGCGGTGGCGGCGCTCGGCCTCGCCAGGTGGCGGCGGGTGGATCGTCTGGTGCTGTGGCTGGCCGGGCTGGTGGTGGCCTGGTGGGTGGTGGTCGTGGGCATGACCCTGGTCGGCTATCCCGGGCTCGAGCGCTTCTACCTGCCGGCCGCGGCGCTGATCTGCGTGCTGGCCGGGGTGGGCGTGGTGGGCCTGGCTCAACTGGGCGGGGAGGCCGTGCGGGGCGTAGGCGGCCGGGTGGGTGGGGCCCGGGTGCGTGGGGCCCGGGTGCGTGGGGCCCGCTTCCCCGCGTGGGTTGTCCCGGCGGCCCTGACCCTGGTCCTGGTAGGAGTGTCGGTCGCGGTTCCGGCCACCAGGAGTCGAGCCGCCGAGGTCCGGTCCCAGGAGCGGATCGCCTCGCGCGCGGTGACGCGGTTGGATCAGCTGTCAGCCGCCGTGGCGGCGGTGGGCGGCCACCGTGGCGTGTATCCCTGCCGCTCGAGCTTCGCCTCGGTCAACCACTCGGCGCAGACCGCGCTGGCGTTCAAGCTGCACGTCACCCTGGGCCGGGTGGGCACCGCCATGCGCCATCAAGGTCTGTTGTTCCTGGGCCCCCACGACTCGATCGACGGCGGAGCCCCGGCCATCAACCGCCGGCTCACTCGGCGCCAGCTGATCGCGACCGTGGGCGCGTGGCAGGTCTACCGGCTCACCGTGCCGGGCGCGTCGACGCGGTGCGTGGGCGGCCGCAGGTTGGCGGCCGGCGTTTCGGGCTGAGCGGCGGTCGATTCGCCGGGCGCGGCGCGATAAAAGGGTCGCGGTAGGAACCAAATCTCCCACGTCGCGCACCGTGCACCGAGCGAGATGTCGATTTTGCACGCTATGGGGCGCTCTTTCGGCCAGGTCCCGGCCGGCGACGCGGCGGGCGCCGCCGCCGTTGCTCGCGCCCGCCCGCCCCCCTAAACGCTCACCACGCCCGCCTGGCGGCGGCCGTATAAGTGGCCGATCAGAGCGGCGGTGACGGCAGGGTCGAACTGGCTGCCCGAGCCCTGGCTCAGCTCGTCGATCGCGTCTGCGTGCGAGCGGGCGGTGCGGTACGGCCGGTCGGAGGTGATGGCGTGGTAGGTGTCGGCTGCGAGGATGATCCGGCTGCCCAGTGGGATCTGCTCGCCGGCCAGCCGGTCGGGATAGCCGGTGCCATCCCAGCGTTCGTGCTCGTGGCGGACGATGCGGGCCACCACGCCCATGCCGGGCAGGGCGCGCAGGATGCGCTCGCCGATCACGGGGTGCTGTTTCATGAGAACCCACTCGGCGTCGCTGAGCGGCCCGGGCTTGTGCAGAATCTCGTCGGGGATAGCCACCTTGCCGATGTCGTGCAGCAGCGCCGCGGAGCGGATCCAATCCACCTCGGCGTCCCGCAGGCCGAGGTTGCGGGCCACGGCGGCGGACATCTCGATCACCGCCGCTGAGTGCTCGCCGGTGTAACGGTCGCGTTCGGTGAGGGTGGCGGCCAGGGCCTCGATCGCGTCGGAGTGCTCCGGATCGCCGCGCGGAATGTCCACAGCTGGCTGGGCGTCGGCCACCATTACCCGTCCGCCCCCGGCGTGCTGCCCGTCGGCGCAGGCCCGGCGGGCCGCGTCGACCAGCGCCTCCGCGCCCCGGTTGGCCGTCAGCCCGGCCACGCCGATCGAGATCCCCGTGGCGCTGACCGGACCGGCTCTGACCCCCTCCAGGTCGAGCAGGAGTCGTTCCAGGTCCTCCTGCGCTTGAAGCGGCGCGGTTTCCGGGAGCAGCACGGCAAACTCGGCCGCCGCCGTGCGTCCCACCAGGTCATGCGCCAGCGTGCCGGCGACCAGCCGCTCAGCCAGCCGTGACACCAGCTCGTCGCCGGCGGCAAACCCGTGCGAGGCTTCGATGGCCGCAAAGTCGTCGATCCCCACCACGGCGAGCGACAGCAGCCGCTGGTAGCGCCGGGACCGGGTCACCTCGTCGGCCAGGCAGACGCGAAACCCGTGTGCCGAGAGGACGCCGGTCAGAGTGTCGAACCGGCGCTCGCGCGCTCGCAGGGACTCCACCTCGCTCACGCGCTGGCGCAGGCGCTCGAGCTCGACCATCAGCTCGGCCCGCTGAGAACCCTTACCGAACATGCAACTCCAGTATCGGCACCAGCCCGCCGTAGCTAAAAACCCTGCAATGTGGCTACAACACCCGATTCGGGGAAGGCGTCCGGATCAGCACGCAGAATGGACCCCCAGCGATGATCGTGCTGGGGATCGACCCGGGTACTGCCGATACCGGCTTTGGCGTGGTGCACAGCACCGGCTCCCGCCTGCGCGCGCTGGCCAACGGGGTTATCCAGACGCGGGCCGGAGTCCCGGTGGAGCGCCGGCTGGCCGACATCCACTCCGCCGTGGGCGAACTGCTCGACCAGCACCGGCCGGACGCTGTGGCGATCGAGGAGCTCTACTTCGGTGCCAACGCGCGCACGGCTTTCGCGGTTGGCCAGGCCCGCGGGGTGGTTCTGCTGGCCGCCGGTCAACGCGGCCTCCCGACCCACTCCTACACCCCTCAGCAGGTCAAGGCCGCGGTGTGCGGCCACGGCCGGGCCGACAAGCACCAGGTGGCCCGGATGGTGGCCCGGCTGCTGGGGCTGAGCGTCCCGCCGGACTCCGACCACGCGGCTGACGCGCTGGCCGTGGCCATCTGCCAATGCAACCGGGCGCCGCTGGCTCAGGCGGTGGCAGCCAGTTGATCGCCCTGCTCACAGGCCGCGTGGCGGTCCGTCGCGTCGACCACGTGGTAGTGGACACCGGGGGCGTGGGCTACCGGCTGGCCGTGTCCGCCCAGACCCTGCGCCAGGTGCCGGCCGTGGGTGAGCGTGTGGTCCTGCACACCCACCTGGTGGTGCGCGACGACGCGCTGGCCCTCTACGGGTTCGCCACCGAGGAGGAGCGAGAGCTGTTTCTGATGCTGCTGGGGGTCCAGTCCGTAGGGCCAAAGGTGGCCCTGGCCGTGCTGTCCGGCGGCCCGCCGCGGGAGCTGCTGGCCGCCCTGGCCGCCGGCGACGGTGCCCGGCTGCAAGCGGTGCCCGGCGTCGGCAAGCGCACGGCCGAGCGGATCATCGTGGAGCTGCGGGAGAAGGTGGGGGCCAGCCTGCCCGAGGGGGCAATCCAGATCAGCCGGACCGACGATCCGGTCGCGCTGGCCCGTCAGGGCCTCCTGGAGCTGGGGTACGCGCTGCCAGAGGCCGACCAGCTGCTGGATGGGCTGAGCGGTGAGCGGCCCGAGGATCTGATCACCGAAGCCTTGAGGTCGGCCCGCAAGTGAGCTCGGCCCAAGCCCGCATTCAGGCTCCGGATGAGCTGCCCGAGGACGAGCTCGACCGCTCGCTGCGCCCGCGCCGGCTCGAGGACTTTGTCGGTCAGGGGACGGTCAAGGACCAGCTGGCGGTCTCGATCACGGCGGCGGCCAGCCGCGGCGAAGCCCTGGACCATGTGCTCCTGGCCGGGCCACCCGGGCTGGGCAAGACCTCGCTGGCCCAGATCGTGGCCGCCGAGCTCGACGTCCCGTTCGTGCAGACGGCCGGGCCGGCGCTGGAGCGAAAAGGCGACATCGCGGCGTTCCTGACCGCGCTGGAGCCGCGGGCCGTGTTCTTTGTGGATGAAATCCACCGCCTGCCCCGAGCCCTGGAGGAGACGTTCTACCCGGCCATGGAGGACCGCAGCCTGCCCATCACCGTGGGCCAGGGCGCCGGAGCCCGGGTGGTCACGCTGGAGCTACCCCCTTTCACGCTGGTGGGGGCGACCACCCGAGCCGGCCTGCTCACCACGCCGCTGCGTGACCGGTTCGGGATCCAGCACCGCCTCGAGCACTACGGAGCCGACGAGCTGGCCCAGATCGTCCACCGCTCGGCCCGCCTCCTGTCGGTGGAGATCGACGCGGGCGGCGCACGGGCCATCGCCGCGCGCAGCCGGGGCACCCCGCGGGTGGCCAACCGCCTGCTCAAACGGGTGCGCGACTACGTTCAGGTGCGCAGCGACGGGGTGATCACCGCCGCAGCCGGCACGGCGGCGCTCGATCTGCTCGAAGTGGATCACGAAGGACTCGACCGGCTCGACCGGGAGATCCTGCGGGCCGTGTGCGAGAAGTTCGGTGGCGGCCCGGTCGGCCTGTCCACGCTGGCCGTCGCGGTGGGGGAGGAGCGGGACACGATCGAGGACGTCTACGAGCCCTACCTGCTGCAGCGCGGCCTGCTGGAGCGCACCCCCCGGGGGCGGGCGGCCACGCGGCGGGCGTTCGAGCATCTGGGGATCGAGCCCCCGGGCCCGCTGTCCCTGCTCTAGGACGTCCACGCCCGGCCGGCCAGCGTCAAGCCCCCGCGGCCGCGGGCCGATCTAGAACCGATGAGGGTCCTAGCGGCCGACGACTCGCCGACCTCGCGGCTGGTGCTGGCCCGCGAGCTGAAGCGTTTGGGCCACGACTACGTGCTGGCGGCCGACGGGGCCCAGGCCCTGGCCGCGTTGCAGGAGGCTCATGTCGACGTGGTGATCAGCAACTGGCTGATGCCCGGGATCGAGGGCCCCGAGCTGTGCCGCCGGCTGCGCGAGGACGACGGACCGTACACGTACTTCATCATGCTGACCTCCCTCGACGAGCCGCGGTACGTGATGGAGGGCATGCGGGCGGGGGCCGACGACTATCTGGTCAAGCCGTTCAGCCCCGATGAGCTGGAAGCCCGGCTGATCGGCGTCCAGCGTGTGGTGGCACTGCACCGCCGCCTGAGCGCCCAGCAGGCCGAGCTGGAGCGGCGGGGTGCCCGCCTGCTGGAGTCCTCGCGGCGCGACCATCTGACCGGGCTGCTGAACCGGAGATGCCAGGACGAAGCGCTGGACGAGCTCCTGGCCCGCTATGCCCGCTACGGCGGCTCGTTCTCGGTCGCGCTGTTCGACGTGGACCGGTTCAAGCACTACAACGACAGCCTCGGTCATGTGGCGGGCGACGAGGTGCTCCGGACCATCGCCGACGCGCTGTCCGCGCAGTGCCGCGAGGTCGACCGGGCATATCGCTACGGCGGCGAGGAGCTGCTGCTGGCGCTGCCCGAGACCGGGCTGGACGACGCGGTGGCCGCGGCCGAGCGGATCCGAGCCCACGTGGAGCGGCTGGCGCTTCCCCACGGAGATGGACGGGTGACGGTGAGCGCCGGAGTGGCCACGGTCGAGCCGGGCGACCAGGAACGCTCGGACCGGCTGCTGGAGAGAGCTGACCGCGCGTTGTACGAGGCCAAGCGGGCGGGGCGCAACCGCGTGGCTTCGGCCAGTCGTCCTGTCGCGGCGGCCTGACCTGATCTGGCGAGCTCAGGGGCTGGCTATCCTCAGCGGCGATGAGCCGCGAGCACTACTTCATCTGCCCGCACTGCGGGCACCGGTCCATGGCCACCGAGCGCAACGTGGCGTTTCGCCGTGACGAGGTCCGAGGCTGTGAGAAGTGCGGGTTCGCCTACCTGTTCGAGCTTCTGGACGACTATTACCCGGCGCCCAACGCCGCGTTTTTCGCCTGCGACGCCGACGGCCGGATCGTGGACTGCGGCAAGGGCTCGTTCGAGCTGACCGGGCTGACCACCGAGAAGGCGATCGGGCAGCCGCTCGCCAGCGCCCTGGCCCTTACGTTCGAGGACGGCACTGACCACGTGCAGACGGCGCTGGAGTGGGAGGTGCGGGTCCAGGGCAAATCGGCCGAAATCCAGCGCAACGGCGATGCACCGGCCCGGGCGACCGCGGACATCTTCCCCGCCTACGATGACGAGGACGGCGGGGTTCTCGTGGTGCTCACGCCGGCCAACGGCCGGTAACGGCTTCGGCCCGCGACCACTACCACTAGCATCCAGCCGAGCTCATGAGCGACCGGCAGCGGAACGCGTTCATCCTAGTCCTGGTCTTCGGTCTGATCGCCGCATCAGCGGTGGTGATCGCGTCGATGAAGACGCAGCTGGGCCTCGACCTCCAAGGCGGCGTCCAGCTGACCTATCAGGGTCTGCCCACGGCGCAAACCCCGGTGGTCACGCAGGACGCACTGTCCCGCGCGGTCAACATCATGCGTCAGCGCGTCGACCAGCTGGGGGTCGCCTCGCCGCAGATTCAGACCTCGAGCGGCAACCAGATCGTGGCCAGCCTGCCCAACGTCAAGGACACGGCGCGGGCCGAGAAGCTGGTAGGTACCACCGCCAGACTCGAGTTCTACGACTGGGAGGCCAATGGCATCAGCCCCTCCGGTAAGTCGGTCGCCGACCAGCTGAAGCTCCAGGATCCGACGGCCGTGGCGTTCAGCCAGGGGGCCGCGTCGGCACCCTCCGGAAATCCCGGCGCTGGGAGCACGCCGCTGTACAACGCGGTCAAGCTGGCGGCCAAGCAGCCCCGGCAGGTGTCGGCCGACAACGCGCGGCTGGGCCCCGAGTACTTCATGTTCGGCGCACCGGGGAGCCAGGCCTGCGCGATCGCCGCGCGCGACCAGGGCAAGGCTCCCGTGCCGGGTCAACATTGCCTGTTGTCCGGCGGCCCCGGGGTCTCGTCGGTCCAGGACCTCGTCGCCGGGCTGCCGTCCGGGGTCAGCGCCTCTCAGGGTCAGACGCTCGTGGTCCACCAGGGCACGACCGTGGCCGAGGCCGTTCCGTCGAGTTTCAACCACCAGCTGGCTTTTGCGGATCCCACGGCGCAGTTCTTTGTGCTCCACGACCACGTCGCCCTGTTCGGCAACGAGATCACCAACCCCCAGCAGTCCACCGACCAGTCGGGACAGCCCGACGTGACCTTCGGCTTCACCTCGCAGGGAGCCAAGGCGTTCCAGCTGGTAACGGCGCAGATCGCCCGGCGCGGCAACCTGGTCAGCGGCTTGGGGCAGGCACTGAACCAGCATTTCGCCGTGGCGCTGGACACCCAGCTGGTCACGGTGCCCCAGATTGACTTCAAGACCTATCCGGACGGCATCCCGGGAGACAACGGCGCCGACATCACCGGCGGCTTCACCATCACCACGGCCCAGGACCTGGCCACGCAGCTGCGGTTGGGCGCGTTGCCCATCGGCCTGAAGCTGATCTCGGAGTCACAGGTCTCGGCCACACTGGGTAAGCAGGCCCTGCACCAGGGCCTGATCGCGGGCGGGGCCGGACTGGCCATCGTGGCCCTGTTCCTGATCCTCTACTACCGGCTGCTGGGCGTGATCGCCACCGCGGGCCTGATCGTTTACGCCGTCTACTTCTACGCGCTGATCAAGGTCATCCCAATCACGCTGACGCTGCCCGGGATCGCTGGACTGATCCTGACCATCGGTGTGGCCGCCGACGCCAACATCGTGATCTTCGAACGGGTCAAGGAGGAGATCCGATTAGGGAGATCGATCCGCCAGGGGGTCGCCACCGGCTACCGCAAGGGCCTGACCGCGATCATCGACGCCAACGTGGTCACGATCATGACCGCGTTCATCCTGTTCGTGCTGGCCACGGCAGAGGTCAAAGGGTTCGCCTTCACCCTGGGCATCGGAACGTTCGTCTCCCTGTTCACCGCGGTGATGGCCACCCAGGCCATCCTCTCGAGCATGGGCGGGTCGCGGCTCATCTCCCGTCCATCGATGCTCGGCGCCGGCGGCAAGAAGCGCGAGTGGCGGTTCGACTTCATGGGCGCCTCCCGCTACTTCTTCACGATGTCCGGGGTCATCCTGCTCGTGGGGGCGCTCGCCGTCGGGGGGCGCGGGCTCAACCTGGGCATCGACTTCACCTCAGGGACGCGGATCGTGGCCACGGTCCCACACGCCGCGACCGAGGCGCAGGTGCTCTCACTGCTGGCGAGCGCCGGGGCGCCCGGCGCGACCATACAGCGGCTGGGCAGCCCGGCAAACACATTCCAGATCTCGGCCAAGCAGCTGCCGCCGACCAAGGTGCAGCAGGTGAAGACCGCTCTGACGACCCGGTTCGGCGGGCTCAACGCGTTTGATTCGAAGTCGGTCGGTCCCACGTTTGGAAAGACGGTCGCCAACAGCGCGGTGATCGCGATCATCGTCTCGCTGCTGGTGATCACGCTGTACGTCGCGCTGAGGTTCGAGTGGAAGTTCGCGGTCCCGGTGCTGATCGCACTGGCGCACGACCTGCTGATCACCAGCGGCGTGTACTCGCTGACCGGCCGGGAGGTGACGACAGCGACTGTGGCCGCGCTGCTGACCATCTTGGGCTACTCGCTCTACGACACGATCATCGTGTTCGACCGGGTGCGGGAAAACATCCCACGAATGCCGCGAGCTGCGTTCTCGCAGATCGTCAACCGGTCGATGGCTGAGGTGCTAACGCGGTCGATCGCGACCACCTCGTGCACGCTGATGCCGATCATCGCCCTGCTGATATTCGGTGGCGCCACCCTGCGGGACTTCGCCTTCGCGCTGCTCATCGGCGTGGCTTCGGGTGCCTATTCCTCGATCTTCATCGCCTCGCCCGTGCTCACCCGCTGGAAGGAGCGCGAGCCTCAGTACCGCGCCCGGCACCGGCGCATCGAGGCCGAGCAGGGGATGGTGCCCGCCTACGCCGGGGGGGCGGCCGACGTGGAGCCTCAGGCCAGGAGCCCGCGGCGTCCCGGGCGGCTGACCACGCCCGAGCCGGAGGCTGTGTCAACGGCCGAGTTCGAGCAGATGAAGCGCGACCTCGACATCGAGCGTGGGGCGCCGGCCCGCGGCACCTCGACCCTGACCAAACGGATGTCGCACGGCCCCGAGACCGCCCCGGCGCCGAAGCGCGAGCGAGCCGCCACGCCCAAGCCGGCCGGCGACGGCCGGGCCGGGCCCCCACCAGCGGGCGACGGCGAGCCGCCGGCTCCCGCTCCGGACGTCGCGGAGAACGAGGGCATGTCCCCGCGTGATTCAAAGCCCAAGCGCACCTCGAAGTCACGCCGCCGCCACGGGAGGCGTCGCTAACCATGGGACTGCTCGCCTGGGTAATGATGGGACTCGCCCTGTGGCACTTCACGATCTGGCTCCCCGACCGCTACTGGGGCGGGATTGTGGGCGCGTTCGTGGGGGCTGTGGCCGGCGCCGCGCTGGTCGGTCTGATCATCGCGGGGTTCACGATTCCGGGACGGCACACCACCCACCTGGGTACGGCCCTCGAGGGGATCCCGGGGGCGCTGATCGGCATGGCGGTGGTCTACGCCATCGGCGTCATGCGCGGGCAGCGGCAGCCTCAGCCCAGGACCTAGCCCAGGCCGAGCGGCCGCGACTCGTAGTGGCGGGCCAGCCCCCAGAAGAAGCCGTGGTCGGTGTACGGCCCGGTGGTTCCGGCCGCGCCACCGCCGAACAGCAACCCGATCACGCCTGAGTCGCGGGTGGCCCGCAGGTGAAGCCCTGCCGGGTCCGAGAGCCACCACTGCAAGCGGTTGTCGCGGAACTGATCCCAGGTGTTGTTTAGGTGGGTATCGCCCAATGGCAGCTGCCACAGCACGACCGGCAGGTGCGCCCGCCGGGTGAAGCCTTTGATGTACGTGTCATGTCGCCGGAAGTCGCCGGGACCCCAGGCCGTGCGGGGGTTTCCCTCGATCACCTTGTAGAACCCGGCGTCGCGGTCGGTGACGTCGTTGAACACCAGGTCGAAGTGGGCTCGCAGTGACCGGTAGAAGCGGGCCGAGCTGGCCGCCAGCGCGTCCATGTGGGCCAGCGAGGGCTTGCTGTACGTGGGGTCTTCACGTGTGCCCCAGACACTGAGATGCCAGGCCAGCAGGACATGAGGGGCCAGCTGGTTGCGCAGGGCCAGCAACCGCTGTGCGAACCGCCGGGCCAGGCTGACCTCACCCGCCTGCTGGAGATAGCCCCACAAGTCGGGCTCTACGTGGATCACCACCGTCCGCTGGCCCCCCGCGGCGGACACCCGGCGCAGCAGCAGCTGCCAGTCGGCCCAGTAGGCGTTCATGATCTGGGGGTCGCGGAGATTCGAGATGTCCCGGTGGAGCTCATCGCTTCCCCGCGACGGCTTTGACTGCAGCAGCTGGTAGTAGGTGAACACCGGGATGAGCCGCCGGTCCAGCGACTCCTTGACGTAGTTGGACGCGTATGCGCCGTTGGGGTTCCACGTGGCCCAGCCGGAGCCGGTGTTCACCCCGCCGGCCAGATAGGCGTAGCGTGCGTCCAGACGGGCGTGGCTGACCAGCTTCGCGGCGCCGCCTGGTCCGTCCATGACCCCCAGGGCCAGGTGCTGGGGCCAGCCGGCGGGAATCGGCACCAGGGACAGCAGGAGCGGCAGCATGGCTCGGCGCATGCGCTTTGCATCGTCGCCGACGCGCCGCCACTTGAGCGCCAGTTGCCTCAAATCTCCAACGTCGCGCATCAACTTCGTTTACCCGGCACCCGGGGCCCCCGGATCCGTCGGGACCGCCGCTTACGCTGCTCAGGATGTCTGAGCCGGCCCTTGCCCCGACTCCCGCGGAGCCCGCAGGCGTCGGCGGGCGGCTGCACCCGGTGCCAACCGCGCCGGTGCCTCGCCTGGAGGTCCCGAGCTACGACCTGCCGGCGGCGCTGGCCTTGGAGCGGGAGCTCGGCGTGAGCCACGTCCTGGCGCAGGTCTTGGTGCGCCGCGGTCTGAGCGATCCCGCCCAGGCGCGCGGATTCCTGGAGGCCGGCGAGTCGCACTCGCCGCAAGCGTTCGCCGGCCTGGCGGACGCGGTGAGGCTGATCGAGCGCCACGTGGCCGCCGGGGACCCGATCACGGTCCACGGCGATTACGACGTCGACGGCGTTTGTGCGACCACCGTGATGGTGCGGGCGCTGCGGGAGTTAGGGGGACGGGTGGATTGGTTCTTGCCCTCGCGCACCGAGGACGGCTACGGCTTCACCACGGCCACGGTCGACCGCCTGGTGGCGCGCAACACGCGACTGGTGATCACCGTCGACTGCGGGATCACTGCCGTGGAGGAGGTGGCCGAGGCCAGGCGGGCCGGCCTGGAGGTGGTGGTGACCGACCACCATCGGCCCCGGTCCGACGGGCAGCTGCCCGGCTGCCCGGTCGTTCATCCCGAGATCTGCGGTTATCCCTGCCCGCATCTGTGCGGCACCGGCGTGGCCTACAAGCTGTCCTGTGCCCTCGGCGCGGCCAGCGCCGAAGCGGACTTGGAGCTCGTGGCCCTGGCCACGGTGGCGGATCTGGTCCCGCTCAGTGGCGAGAACCGGCGCCTGGTCCGAGCCGGCCTGCGGGCGCTGGGGCACACCGAGAAGCCTGGGCTGCGGGCCCTGATGGCCGTGTCCAGATGCGATCCCAGTGACCTCGATGCTGGCAGCCTCGGCTTTCGGCTGGCTCCGAGAATCAACGCCGCCGGCCGGCTGGCCCGGGCCGACGCGGGTGTCGAGCTGCTGCTCTGCCCGGACGCGGATCGGGCGCAGGAGATCGCCCGCGAGCTCGACCGGCTGAACGCTGAGCGCCGGGCCATCGAGGAACGGATGACCTGGCAGGCCGAGGCCCAGGTGGCCGAGCTGGGGCAGCGCGACGCCTACGTTCTGGCGGCCGAGGGCTGGCATCCCGGGATCATCGGGATCGTGGCCTCGCGGATCGTCGAGCGCTACCACCGGCCGGCCGTACTGGTGGCGCTGTCGGGCCCGGGGCGCGCCCAGGGCTCGGGCCGGAGCATTCCGGGGTTCGACCTGCTGGGTGCGCTGCACGCTTGTTCGGAGCACCTGGGGCGCTATGGCGGCCACCGTGCCGCGGCGGGCCTGACCATCCGCCCGGCGGCCCTCGAGTCCTTCCGGGCCGCGCTGGAGGCTCACGCGGCGTCTGAGCTGACGCCAGAGCTGCTGGCGCCGCGAGAGGTGGTCGACGCCATCGTGTCGGGCTCGGACATGGGCCTGGGGCTGGCTGAGGAGCTCGAGCGCTTGGAGCCCAGCGGGATCGGTGCTCCCCGGCCGCGGTTGCTGATTCCCGCGGGGCGCTTTGCGGACTGCCGCGCCATGGGCGAGGGCAAGCACGCCCGGTTCACCGTGCTGGCTGGTGGCAGCCGGACCCCCGCGGTGGCCTTCGGTTGCGGTGGGAGCCTGGACGCCAAGCCGGGGGAGGCGGTTGACGCTTCGTTCCGCCTGGAGCGCAACTGCTGGAACGGCGCGGTCGAGCCGCGATTGCTGCTGCGCCACGCCTGGCCGTGCGCGCCGGAACCGATCGCGCTGCTGGATCCAGATCAGGACTATCTGGCCGCCGCCCTGGCCGAGCTGGAGCGGCCGCTCGAGGAGCCGCCGTCACCCGGCGAGGTTGAGCGAAGCCGCACGGTGCTCGACCGCCGGGGCCAGAGCCCGCTGAGCGTGCTCGCCGACGCCCAGGCCGCCGATGGCGGGGTGGTGGCGGTGTGCGCCGACATCCCACGACGGTTGGAGGGACTGCGGGCTCGCTGCGGCGGCTTTGCCCTGGTCTCCTACCACGCCCTGGAGCATGATCCGACCCCTGGGCTGCGGGCGGCGCACCTGGTGGCCCTGGACCCGCCGGCCGGCGAAGCTCAGGCAAACCTGCTTCAGCTGGGGGCAGGATTTACCCACCTGGCCTGGGGAGAAGCTGAGCTACGCTTTGCTAAGCACATGCACGAGCTGGAATACGGTCTCCGCCGGTCGCTGACCGCCCTGTACCGGGCGCTGCGACCCCTGCGCCGGGTAGCCGGCGAGGAGGTGGAGCGGCTGTTGCGTGGCGACGGGACTCACGCCCGCCCGCCGCGGCTGGCCGGTCGCCTGGTCCGCGTCCTGACGGAGCTGGAGCTGGTCCAGCTCGATCCGGACCGGCCGGCGCTGGCCACATCCGGCGCCGCGCGCACCACGCTCGAGCGCTCGCCGGCGTATCGGGCCTATGCCAAGCGATACCAGGACGGTCGGCTATTCCTGAGCAGCGCAAGTCCCCAACCAAGCGGCTGAGCCGAGGCTCAGGCAACGCTGACGGCGCCGCGCGGCAGCGCGGGGGCCCTGGCACGCTGGTGCCGGCCTCGCGAGCGCCGGTGGATCAGGTGGCCCAGGGCGCCGGCCCCGGGGCGGTCGAGCACCCCGAGCTGTCGCCCGTTCAGCAGCGGCTCCTGTCAGACCTGTTTGCGATCGTCGAGGAGCACGCCCACGAGGCGGCGATGACGGTCGACCGCCAGCGGGTCAAGGAAGCGTTCATCTACGCGTGCCTGCACCACGCCGACCAGCGCCGCAAGACGGGAGAGGACTTCATCATCCACCCGGTCGGGGTGGCCAAGATCTGCGCCGGCATGCGGCTGGACACCGAGACGCTGTGTGCCGCGCTGCTGCACGACACGGTGGAGGACACCTCAGCCTCGCTGGAGGAGGTGGAGGAGGCCTTCGGTGAGGAGATCGCCGGCCTGGTGGACGGCGTGACCAAGCTCACCGGCCTGACCTTCCAGTCTCGCGACGAGGCGCAGGCCGAGAACTACCGCAAGATGATGGTGGCGATGGCCACGGACATCCGGGTCATCCTGATCAAGTTGGCCGATCGCCTGCACAACATGCGGACGATCGACGCGCTGCCCAAGCAGAAGCAGATCGAGAAGTCGCGGGAGACGCTGGACATCTACGCGCCGATCGCCCACCGGCTGGGTATTCACGCCATCAAGTGGGAGCTGGAGGACCTGGCCTTCTCGACGCTGCACCCGCGCAAGTACAAGGACATCAAGGGCCTGGTGGCCCAGCAGCGGGCCGAGCGCGAGCGCTATGTCAACCAGGCCGGCGCCTACGTGTCCAAGGAGCTCGAGGAGCTGGGCATCGCGGCCGAGATCTCCGGCCGGGCCAAGCACTTCTACTCGATCTACTCCAAGATGACCAAGAAGGGGCGCGAGTTCAACGAGATCTACGACCTCACGGCCATGCGGGTCACCGTCGACTCGGTGAAGGACTGCTACGGCGCGGTGGGCGTGATCCACTCGCTGTGGAAGCCGCTGCCCGGACGGTTCAAGGACTTCATCGCCATGCCCAAGGCGAACATGTACCAGTCGCTGCACACCACGGTGATCGGGCCCGAGGGCCGGCCGCTGGAAATCCAGATCCGTACTCGGGAGATGCACGATCTGGCCGAGTACGGAATCGCCGCCCACTGGATGTACAAGGAGGGGGCGGCCAGGGGCGCGCGAGCCGACGACCCCGAGGACAAGCTCAAGTGGCTGCGCTCGCTGCTGGACTGGCAGCAGGAGGAGTCCGACTCCCGCGAGTTCATCGAGACGCTCAAGGTCGACCTGTTCGAGGACGAGGTCTTCGTGTTCACCCCCAAGGGCGAGGTCAAGTCACTGTCCGCCGGCTCCACGCCGTTGGACTTCGCCTACGAGATCCACACCGACGTGGGCCACCGCTGTGTGGGGTCCAAGGTCAACGGCAAGATCGTCCCGCTGTCCTATCAGTTGCGCTCCGGCGACATCGTCGAGGTGCTGACCTCCAAGCGCGAGCGGGGCCCCTCACGGGACTGGCTGGCCCTGGTCAAGACGACCCGGGCCCGCAACAAGATCAAGGCTTGGTTCAAGGCCGAGTCGCGGCGGGACACCGAACACGCCGGGCGCGAGGCGCTGCAGGACAGCCTGCGCAAGCAGGGGCTGCCGGCCCAGAAGATCGTCGGTTCGTCACTGCTGGCCGACGTGATCCGGGAGATGGGGTTCCGCAAGGCCGACGACTTCTACATCGCCCTGGGCGCGGCCAAGATCTCCAGCAAGGTCGTGGTCAACAAGGTGCTCCAGCTCCTCAAGCAGGGAGAGTCAGCGGCGACCGAACCCACCGCGGCCGACGACCTGCTGCAGACCCGGCGCCGGCGCACCCGGGCCACCGTTTCTTCGTCCCAGTACGGGATCCAGGTCAAGGGGATCGACGAGGTCATGCTCCGCCTGGCCAAGTGCTGCCGGCCCGTGCCCGGCGACCCGATCGTGGGCTACATCTCGCTGGGTCGCGGCATCACGATCCACCGCGAGGACTGCCCCAACGTCCGAGTGCTCAAGAAGGACTCGGAGCGCTTCACTCCCGTGGCCTGGGACGGCGACGCCGAGACGGCGTTCCGGGTGGAGCTCCAAGTCGACGGCTGGGACCGCCACCGGCTGCTGGAGGACATGTCACGGACGTTCGCCGAGGCCGGCATCAACATCCTGGATGCGCGGTGCACCGTCAACCACCCGATGGTCAAGAACCGATTCGTGGTCGAGGTCGCCGACACCCGGACGCTGGACCAGGCGATCGGCCGCCTGCGCAACATCGACTCGGTGTTCGACGCCTACCGCGTCACCCCCGGGGCGGCGTAGGCCTCGCGCGGCGCCGAGCGGGCGGGAGGGAGGGACTCAGCCGAGCTCGGGTCCATGGCGCGGAGCCGGTGGGCGAGCCTGGCCGCGCTCCGGCGGCGCCACCCGGATCCTCCCCGCCGGCTCGCCACGCAGCTTGGAGATCAGGATCGCGTCGCCGGTGCCGAGCGTTTTGATGTCGTTGGGGTGGACGATGAATTGCTCGGCCTGGCGCCGGGTGCGGCTCCGGGTTCCGAAGCCACCGAGCGGGGAGCCGCTCAGCTGCTCTGTCTCCTCCCATTGCTTCTCGGTGCCGATCATCTGGGCGATCAGCTGAGCTGAGCCCGGGACGTCCTGCCGGTGCGCCAGCTTCAGCGCGGTGTTGCCGAGCACCTGGTCGCGGAGACCGTGGGCCGCGCGGTCCAGGTCGGCCATCTCCTGGGTGGCCAGGAGCACGACGAACCCCGACTCGCGGCCGCGGGAGAACAGGGCCAAGATGTTCTGGGCACCCACCCCGGCGAACTCGTCGATCGCGACCGTGGCCTGGGGGTGCGGCCCGGGCTGGGCCAGGCGCTCGCCGGCCGCGCAGATCAAGTCCTGGACCACCAGCCGGCCGAGCTGCGAGGCCAGCTGGCCGTAGCGGCCCGAGTTGAGGCTGAACACGACCACCTCACGGCCGGCCAGCGCGTCGCGCAGATCGATGTCGCCCGGGCCCCCAGACGGCGAGAGATACGGCCCGGTGTGCGACTCGGTGAGGATGGCCAGGCGGGTCTGGAGGCCGCGCACCGCGCTGAGCTGATCTGGGGTCAGCGAGGCCAGGTAGTCCGAGACGCGCTCGCGGAGTCCTGGCTCCACCCCCCGGAGGCTGGCGCGCAGGCGGTGGGTATCCATCAGCCGGGTCACCTCCTGGAGCGTCGGTGGGACCGAGGGATGCCGCGCCTGAGCCACCTGGAGTGCGTTCAGCAGGTAGCGCTCAGCCGCCCGCTGGTAGTGGGGCTCGGTGAAACGCTCGGTGGCGATCAGCTTGTCCTTGAGCTCGGTGGCGTTGCCGTGACCCAGCGGGTTCCAGGCTGCCGGGCCGTCCGGGGTCCAGACCCGGAACGGGCGCCCGGCCGCGTCCGCGGCGGCCTGGAGCTGCGCGGTGAACGAGGGCGAGCCCTTGAGGTCGACGGCGATCACCGGCTGGCCCCGGCGGATCTGCTCGGTGAGGATCCGCAACAGGCTGGTGGTCTTGCCGGCGCCGCTGGCGCCCAGGATCAGGCCGTGGGCCGAGAGCTCGCGGTCGGTCACGGCCACTTCCCGCCCGCGGCCGTCAGTGCCCAGCACGATCGCCTGGCCGGGCGGCGTCGGGCCCGCGGTCGGGACCCGGCGAGCCACGTAGCGGCTCAGGCGGAACGCGGTCAGCGCAACCGCGAATCCGAGAAACGCCGGCACGGCCCAGGGCACGGGAGCCCCCATCACCGCGGCGAACGTGATCAGCATGCCGAGCTGGCGCCAGTTGGCCGGCCTCATCGCGTGGCCTCGGCCCGGGCCCGCGGTCGCGCCCGCTCTGCCGCGCGGCTGGCTGGGGCGCCGGCCGCCGGGCCGGTGAAGCGTGCCCGCTGCACGTGAACCCGTGAGGCGATGCCCAGGCGGCGGGCCGAGGCCTGGAGGGACTCGCCCACGGCCCGGTCCTTGACCAGGTAGAGGACCGCGTCAAAGCGCGGGTCGGAGCCGTAGCCGGCCAGGATCTTTTCCCGCCGGACCTGTCCCTTGGCTGACAGCTCAAGCTCGACCCCGATCCGGCGCCCCTGTGGGGTCACCAGGATGAGGTCCGGGTAGTGCAGCCGGTCACGCCCGTGCGGGCCCACGCCCCCCAGGCGCACGCCCAGGGGCTCCCCGGTCCGGCCTGGGTTGGCGTCCCGCGAACGCATCTGGCGCTCGCCGATCACCTCCCGCATCGGCCCGAACCGCCCGCTGCGCGCGGCCAGCCATAGCCAGGCCAGGCCGATGTCGTGCTGGTAGCAGCGCAGGTCGATCCGGGGTGCGGGGAGATCGCTGCCGAGGGCCTCCAGGCCCTGGCGGGTGATCTGGTGCGCCGCGGGCTGGGCGTTAAAGATGCGTTCGGCGCGGACGTAACCGGCTCCGCCCAGCGAGCGCAGGCGGGACGCCGCCGCTGCGGCGGAGGTGCCCAGGAGCGCCTGAACGTGGGCGGCCTTGACCAGCCGGTGCTCGGCCATGAAGGCCAGCAGCTCCTGGTCGCGGTCGGTCAGGCGTAGCCGGCGGCGGCGGTGCTCCACATAGTGATGAGGGTTTGGGGGGCGGAAATTCGCCCCCCGGCGCGTCAGGACGGGTGCGGGAGCGAGCTCGTGTCCACGACCTCGAAATCGCGGCCGCTCAGGCCGTCTAGCTGGTGCAGCTGATCGTCGCTCCACCGCGGGTTGGGCGCGCCGGAGATGTACCAGTCTGACCCGTTATCGGCCAGGATCAGGCCGTACTGCTTCAGCGCCTTGGCCACCACCCGCGCTTGGGGCGGGA
>DATKRM010000143.1:0-2709 GCA_035532195.1 Solirubrobacteraceae bacterium | reverse complement strand
TGAAAGCCGCAGGCTGCCGGTCACGCGCTGCCACCGCTCCAGGGTGTCCTCGTGCTGATCCTGGAGCCGGAAGGTCCAACTCGTCTCGCGCCAGGTCTCGGTATCCCGAAACCGCTTCGTTTCCCCCACTCGAGCCCAACGATGATCTTCTCGCCGTCGAGGGGCTGACTGGAGAGGGCGATTTTGCCCGTCTCGGGGTTGAGCGTCACGGTGAAAAGGGGCCCGGCGTCTGCGAGGAGGAACACGACCGGGGGCTTGTTCTCAGCGACGCTCCAGTCACCGTCCGGGAGTATTTCCAGCGTCCGATCGAGCTCGTCCACCAGGTCGTTCGGCAGCTCACCCGCGAAGCGGCGGCGCAGCTCTTGCTCGATTGCGCGGTGATCGTGTTCTCTCATCGTCGATGCCTCCGTTGTCCACAGTTTGTCCACGGCGACTATCGTGCAGGAATCCGGCTTCGAGTGGCCGGGCGCGAAATCCCTGCGTCGAAGCGGAGAGGGAGGGATTCGAACCCTCGATGGACGAAACCGCCCATACCGGTTTTCGAGACCGGCGCATTCAACCGCTCTGCCACCTCTCCGGTGTAGGCAGCAGACAGGCTAGCGCCGGCAAGCGCGCCGAACCGAGCCCAACTTTCGCAATTCAGTTGACCTATGCTCAACCGGAGCGCAGAAGTTCGTCCCCGCGGGCCGGCCGCGCCATCCGCGCCCTGCCGCAGGCAAAACGGCCCCGACAGGCTAGCGCCGGCGCTGGGCGAAGAATGCCCGCAGAAGGTCGGCGCAGTCCTCGGCCAGCAGGCCGGCCTCGACCTGGGGGCGATGGTTGAGCTGGGGTACGTCCAGGACGTTGAGCACGCTGCCCGCTGCGCCGGCCTTGGGATCGGCGGCCCCGTACACCACCCGCGGGACCCTGGCCAGGACGATCGCGCCGGCGCACATGCCACACGGTTCGAGCGTCACGTAGATCACGGCGTCCAGCACACGCCAGCTACCCAGGCCCTGCGCCGCCTCCCGCAGCGCGATCATCTCCGCGTGGGCGGTGGGGTCCGACCGGAGTTCCCGCTCGTTGTGCCCCAGACCCAACACCTCGCCGTCCTGCACGACCACCGCGCCGATCGGCACGTCGTCGTGTTCTAGTGCACGTTCGGCTTCACGGATCGCCAGGCGCATGAAGTACTCATCACGAGGGAAGAAGTGCGGGGGCATGGCTAGTGGGGCGCGGTACCGTCTGAGACAGATGTGGGCCGACGATGTTAAGTGGCGGCGGCGGGTCGTCGATCGGTCAGGAGCCATGACTACATTGCTGACGATCAGGCGGTTAACCGCAGCCACGCTGGTTGCCCTGGTGGCGCTCGCCGCCAGCGCTGGCCCCAGCGCTGGCGCCAGTGCGGCGCCGTACCGGGCCGGTGAGGTGATCGTCGGCTACCAGCCGGGTCCGTTGCTGATGGCCACCCGGGCCGTGGCCGGGGCCTGGGGAGCCCCGCCGACTGCCCCCACCTCCGCCGCCAGCCAGGAGGACGTGCTCCACCTATCGGCCGGCGAAAGCGTGCCCCAGGCCGTGGCCCGCCTGCAGAGACGCCCGGGGATCGCCTATGCGGTGCCGAACTACCTGGCTCACATCGCCGGGACCACTCCCGGCCAATGGGTGCCCAACGATCCGGGCAAGACGCACAGCCCCGGCGGCTGGGAGCAGATGCAATGGAACTTCCTGCCCGGGTTTGGGATCAACGTCCCCAACGCCTGGGCCAACCTCAGAGCCGACGGGCGCCCGGGCGGGCGGGGCGTCGTCGTGGCGGTGTTGGACACCGGCGTGGCGTATCGCGACTGGCATCAGTTCCGCCGCTCGCCTGACTTCAACACGACCCGGTTCGCGGCTCCGTATGACTTCGTGGCCCGCAACGCCTACCCGCTCGACCGGCAGGGACACGGTACGTTCGTGACCGGGACGATCGCCGAATCGACCGGGAACGGCATCGGGCTGACCGGCATCGCCTACGGGGCCACGATCATGCCGGTTCGCGTGCTCGACGCCAGCGGCTTCGGCGACGCGGCCACGATCGGCCGCGGGATCCGGTACGCGGTCGGGCACCGGGCTCGGGTGATCAACCTGAGCCTGGAGTTCGATCCGTCGGTGACGGCAGGCGAGATCCCCAGCATCCTGTCGGCGATCGACTACGCCCACCGCCGCGGGGTGGTGGTGGTGGGCGCATCGGGGAACGAGGGGGAGAACCAGATGGCCTACCCGGCGCGTGACCACTCGGTGATCTCGGTTGGGGCCACCACCCGCGACCGGTGCCTGGCCGACTACTCCAACGGCGGCCACGGCCTCGACCTGGTGGCGCCCGGGGGCGGGCAGGACGCGACCATCGGCTCCGATCCCAACTGTCATTCGGAGCGCAGCCTGCCTCCGATCTTCCAGATGACGTTCGGCAACCCGGCGCACCCCGACCGGTTCGGCTTCCCCGGCGGCTGGTTCGGTACCTCGATGGCCGCGGCCCATGTCGCCGGCGTGGCGGCGCTGGTGATCGCCAGTGGCGTGCTCGGCCCACATCCCAGCCCCAGCGCGGTGCTGGCTCGCCTGGAAGCCACCGCCCAACCGCTCGGCGGCACCCGGCCCAACTCCAGCTATGGATATGGGTTGCTGGATGCGGGCGCGGCCACCGCGCCCTAGCTACTTCCCGCGGAAAAACCTTTCCGCGGAATCGCGTGTTTT
>DATKRM010000142.1:0-3338 GCA_035532195.1 Solirubrobacteraceae bacterium | reverse complement strand
CCTGAACCCGTCGATCGCCACGGCCAGCGTCCTGTTCCACGAGCTGAACCGCGACACGTCCAAGTTCACCACCTTCATCACCACCTCGAACAACCTGGTCACCGACCTGGCCAGCCGCCAGGCCGACCTCAGCGGGCTGGTGTCGAACGCCTCGCAGCTGTTCAGCGCGCTGGCCAACCAGCAGGCCAACCTCGGCAGCTCGCTGCAACGGCTGCCTCCGTTCATGCGGCTGGCCAACACCACGTTCGTGAACGTGCGCAATGCCCTGCCCGACATCACCCAGCTGGTCAACGCCAGCCGCCCGGTGGCGCCCAAGCTCCAGCAGCTGTTGATTCAGCTGCGCCCGCTGGCCGTCGACGCGGTACCCACGGTCCGCGACCTGTCCAACGTCATCAGCCGGCCCGGCCCCAACAATGACCTGATCGAGCTGAACAAGCTGGCCGTGCCGCTGGCCCAGGCCACGGTGGGCAAGGTCCAGGCCAACGGCAAGCTGCGCCCCGGCGCGTTCATCGTGTCCAAGCAGGCGCTGACCCAGGCCGTCCCTGAGCTGGCGGTGGCCCGCCCGTACGCCGTCGACCTCACCGGCTGGTTCGAGGGCTACTCGCACCCCGGCATATACGACGCCAACGGTGCGATGAGCCGGGTCGCCGCGACGGTCGGAGTCGGCTCGATCGAGAACGGGGTGCTGAACATCCTGGGCAACCCGCTGAGCAACCTGCTGACCAACCCGGCGTTCGGCCCGGGGCGCAACGGCTTCGCCGCCGCCGCGATCACCACCGGTCAGGGCGACCGCTGCCCAGGCTCGATGGAGCGCGGCCCCACCGCCGGCTCGAGCGCAGCGTTCTTCCCCGAGTCGGGCTTCCCGTGTGATCCCAACGAGGTACCGACGGGCAAATGAGACGGATCCTGGTCGGTGCAGCGGTGGTGGTCCTGGTCGGCGCGTTCCTGGCCGTGACCCTGGGTGCGTCCAACAGCAACAACTCGGGGACCACGTACAAGATCGAGATCGACAACACCTTCGGCCTGGTGCTGGGATCGGATTTCAAGGTGGCCGGAGTGCCGGTGGGCTCGATCAAGAAGATCGAGCTCTGCCAGTACGAAGCAGGCGCCCACTGCCAGAACCCGCTGCACGCGGTGATCACCGTGAGCGTGAACCAGAAGGGGTTCGGCCAGTTCCACTCCGACGTGTTCTGCCAGTCCCGGCCGCAGTCGCTGATCGGCGAGTACTTCATCGACTGCGCGCCCGGGAGCCAGGGCCCGGTCCTGCCCTCCGGCAGCACGATCCCGGCCAGCCACACCCAGAGCACGATCCCGGCCGACCTGGTCCAGAACATCCTGCGGCTGCCCTACCGGCAGCGGTTCACGATCCTGATCAACGAGCTGGGCGCGGCGGTGGCCGCGCGCTCGGAGGACCTGCAGACGGCACTGCGCCGAGCCGACCCGGCGCTGGCCGAGACCGACAACCTGCTGAAGCTGCTGGCCGACGACGCCCAGACGATCAAGTCGCTGAACGTGAACGCCGACTCGGTGATCACCGCGCTGGCCCACGGGTCGGGCGACGTGCAGCGGTTCGTCGAGCAGGCCAACAACGCGTCGACCGCGTCCGCGGTCCAGGCCTCGAACATCCAGGCCACCTGGCAGAAGCTCCCGGCCTTCCTGGAGCAACTGCGCCCGGCGCTAGCCAAGCTCGGCGCCGCCGCCGACTCCCAGGACCCGGTGCTGGTCAACCTCAACCAGGCCGCCTCGAACCTCAACCGGTTCTTCGTCGACCTGGTCCCGTTCTCGCACGAGTCGGTGCCCTCCCTGCAGTCCTTGGGCCAGGCGTCCAAGACGGGCATCCCCGCCGTGCAGGCGGCCGCGCCCACGGTGGCTGATCTGAACCGGTTCGCCAAGGGCACCCCCGAGCTGGCCGGAAACCTGGCGATCGTGCTCCACGACCTGGACGACCGCTCCCGCGCCGTCGAGTCAGACCTGCGCAGCCCGGGCGGCAAGGGCTACACCGGGCTAGAGGGGCTCCTCCAGTACGTGTTCAACATCACCAACGCCGTCAGCTACTTCTCCAGCTGGGGTCACCTGCTGGGCGTCGACGCGTACGTGGATCAGACCTGCGCCCCGTACGCCACCCCGCAGACCATCGCCAACAACCTGGCCAGCTACGTCAAGGGCGGCGGCAACCTCAACGTCCCCAACACCAACGGCAGCGTCAACCCGCGCTCCTGCTACGCGTTCCTGGGTCCCAACCAACCCGGAGTGACCCAGCCTGATCCGTCGTTCAACTCGGCGCTCGCCTCGTCGCTGCCCGGGCAGCCCAGCGGCACCAACGGCTGCGTGCCGGACCCGGGCGGCGCTCCGGTGGAGGGCTTTGGCAGCTCGTACCGCGGCGGGTCGACGAGCGCCTGCAAGCTCGCCGCGGCCAGCAGCCCGGCGTCGGACAAGTCGTCCAGGGCGTACGCGGCCGCGGGGACCCAGAGCGGCGGCGGGGGCGGAGGGAGCCCCGGCTCTGGCGCCCCAGCGGGGGCGGGTGGCGCCAGCAGCCCCCTGGTCGCGCCCGGCAGCTCGCTGGGCACGACGCTCGGCCAGATTCTGTCCCAGCTCACCGGGGGCACCGGCGCGGTCACGCGCCAGCTGCCCACGGGCGGGGTCAAGAAGGGCGCGCCGGCCCCCGGCGGTCCGCCCAGCGCGGGCGGCGCGGCCAACCAGGCCCAGCAGCTCCTCAACTACCTCCTGGCGCCATGAAGCCCCGCACCCGTCAACAGGCTCCGTTCGCCAACCCGGTCCTGATCGGCGCGGTCACCGTGCTGGTGGCCCTCGTGGCGGTGTTCCTGGCCTACAACGCCAACAACGGCCTTCCGTTCGTCCCCACCCGGTTGCTGCGGATCCAGTTCTCCAACGGCTCCGCGCTGGGCCCCGGCGATCAGGTCACCTCCACCGGCGGCTTTCGGATCGGGGTGGTGTCGTCGACCCGAGCCGTCCGCTGCCCGTCTGGGTTGCCTTGTGCCGAGGCGAACGTGAAGCTGGATCGCTCGTTCGGGCCGGTGCCGATCAACTCGACGGCGGCCCTCACTCCGCGGAACCTGTTCGGGACCAAGTACGTGGACCTGGAGCGGGGCACCTCAACGCAGACGATTCCCGACGGGGGTGTGTTGCCGCAGTCGCAGACCAACATCCCGGTCCAGTTCGACGACATCAACCGGCTGTTCGACGCCAGGACCCGGCCGGCGGTCCAGCAGGACCTGGTCGGCTTCGGCGACACGTTCACCGCGCGCGGCTCGTCCCTGAACGACACCATCGCGTCGCTGCCCGATCTGTTTGCCCACCTGACTCCGGTGGCCCGGTAC
>DATKRM010000141.1:0-3851 GCA_035532195.1 Solirubrobacteraceae bacterium | reverse complement strand
GAGAGCTTGGGGGGCTTCCCGGCGGGGCTGGAGCGCACCGGCGCCCCATTCGGAGAGGACGTGTTGTTCGGCTGGCAGGCCCAGCGCAGCGGTGCCCGCACCTCGTTCTGTGCCCAGGCCCTGGCCTATCACGAGGTCCGATCCCGCACGGCCACCGGCTTCATCCGGGAGCGCACCCGGCTGGCCCTGTTCCCCGGCCTGGCCCGAGAGGTGCCCGAGCTTCGGGAGGCGTTCTTCTACCGGCGCGTGTTCTTCAGCCAGCGCTCGGCCAGCTTCGATCTGGCTGCGGCCGCCGTGGCCGCGGGACTGGCCGCCAAGCGCCCGGCCGCGCTGGCCGGGGCGGCGCCCTACCTGTGGCTGGTGGCCTCGGACGCCCGGCCCTGGGGGCTGCGATCGGCCCTGCCGGTGGCGCTCGCCGGGCTGGCGGCCGACGCGGTGGGCGCGCTGGCGCTGATCGCCGGGAGCGCCCGGGCCGGGGCGTTGTTGGTCTAGGTGGTTACGGTACGGTGACCGGCGTGACACGACCGCTGAACGCGCTCGTGCTGGGGGTGGGGGGAAACGTCAGCCAGAGCATCCTCAAGGCGCTGGCCCTGGCCCCGACGCCGACGCGCGTGGTCGCGGCCTGCATCAGCCCGAGCTCGATGGGCCTGTACGCCGCCGATCGGGCATACCTCTCCCCACTGGCTCGCGACTCCGAGTTCATGCCCTGGCTGATCGGGATTTGCCAGGCCGAGGCGATCGACATCGTGATGTCGGGCAGCGAGATCGTGCTGGAGGTCCTGAGTGGCCAAGCAGAGCTCCTGCGCGAGCAGGCCCAGGCCACCTGCGTGGTTTCCTCGCCCCAGGTCCTGCAGACCGGGCGCGACAAGCTTCTCACCGGCCGGTGGCTGGAGTCGCAAGGACTGCCTGGCCCGCCCTACGCCCCGGTGGGCGACACCGATGCCGTGGCGCGGCTGGTGGCGTCGCACGGGTTCCCGCTCATCGCCAAGCCGCGACTGGGCAAGGGAAGCGATGGCGTGCTCACCGTGCGTGACGAGGCCGACCTGGAGCGGATCGTGTTCGCCGAGGACCTGTCGCTGCGCGACGTGATCGACCGGCCGGTGGAGCCCGGCGACCTTCTGCTGCAGAAGTACCTGGGCCGGGACGGCGACGAGTACACCGTGGGGTGCTTCTGCGATCGGGAGGGGCGACTTCAGGGGACGATCGCGCTGCGCCGGCGACTTCAGGCCGGCACCACCGTGGCCGCCCAACTGGGCGACTTCCCGGAAGTGCGGGAGGTGGCCGGACGGATCGTGAGCGCGCTGGCGCCGGCCGGGCCGTGCAACGTGCAGCTGCGCCTGCACGAGGGACGGCCGGTCCCGTTCGAGATCAACCCGCGGTTCTCCGGCACCACCGCCCTCCGCGCCCGGCTGGGCTTCAACGAGGTCGAGGCGGCGCTGCGGCACTTCGGGCTCGGCGAGCCCGTGCCCCCGCTCGCCGCGACGGGAGACGCCGTGGCCCTGCGCTACTGGAGCGAGATCTACGTCAGCCCCCGGGCCGAGGCGGAGCTATCGAGGTCGGGGCGCCTGGACGACCCGCGCTCGGAGCTCCTGGCGGTGGAGAACTGGCCGCAGCAGTGAGCACCGACTACGACCGGGTGTGGGCGGAGGTCTACGGCGACCTCCAGGACATCGGGCCCACCCACCGGCACATGTGGCGGATCATGCGAGAGCTGCTCCGGCCGCTGGACTACGCCAGCGCGCTCGAAGTGGGGGTGGGCTACGGGCACAACCTGCCGCTGCTCACGGACGGGCGGCAGCTCGAGCGCCTGGCCGGAGTGGACCTGTCCGAGCGGGCCCTGGACCACGTCCGCCAGCGCTGGCCGGGCAGCTTTGGCCGCCTGGACATCGCGACCGAGCGGCTGCCTGAGCATTTCGACCTGGTGTGCTGTGCCCTGGTCATGGAGCACGTGGACGACGACGCCGCCGCGCTGCGCAGCCTGCGCGCCATGACGTCCGGGCACCTGCTGCTGACCACGATCGGCGGTGATTACGAGCGCTACGCGCCTTGGGAGCGGCAGGTGGGTCACGTCCGCAACTACGGTCCCGGTGAGCTGGAGGGCAAGCTGCGGGCGGCCGGATTCGAGATCGAGCGGGCCGTCTACTGGGGGTTTCCGTTCTTCAGTCCGATCGCTCGGACCCTGCAGAACCGGATGACCGCGCAGAGCCAGCTGCCGGCTCGGGCCCGGGTGATCGCCCGGATTCTCTACCTGATCTTCTTTCTCAACTCCAGGCGGCGGGGGGATCTGATCCTGATCCTGGCGCGTCCAACGTAGCCGCCGCCGGGGCCGATTCTTGCCGTGGTACGGTGAGCCAGGTCTGGACCGCAGCGGAAGCCATGGTTGAGCTGAGCGTCGTCATACCCGTCTATGGATGCGCTGCTTCGCTGCGCCCGCTCCACGGCCGGATTTCTCAGGTGCTTGACTCGCTAACGTCGTCTTACGAGATCGTGTTGGTAGATGACGGCAGTCCGGACGGGGCTTGGGAATTGCTGTCAGAGCTGGCGGTCACCGATCCCCACGTCAGGGCGATCCGTTTGTCGCGCAACTTTGGCCAGCACGCAGCCATCACTGCCGGCCTCGCGCACAGCAAGGCTCGCTTTACGGTCGTCATGGACTGCGACCTTCAAGATCCCCCTGAGGAGATACCGCGGCTCTATTCAAAAGCCCTCGCGGGCTTTGACGTTGTACTGACGCGGCGTCCGCGTCGGCGCCAACCGCTGCTTCGCCGGATTTCCGGGAGCATTTATTTCCGAGTCCGGAAGGCTCTGGTCGGAGGCGGTCTTGAGAACAACATGCCCAACCTCAGCGTGTTGTCCCACAAAGTGGTGGACGCGTACCTTAGGCTCGGGGAGCAAAACCGCCAGTACTTGCTAATCGTGGACTGGCTGGGATTTCGTCACACGGTCATCGATATTGAGCAGGATGAACGCTACATCGGCAAGAGCGCCTACACCTGGGGCACCTTGCTGCGGGTGGCAATCGACGGGCTCTTCTTCCAGTCGACGCGGATCTTGCGTTGGATTGTGTATGCCGGGTTCTTGATCGCCGGGGGGGGATTGGCCTTGTTGGTCTACGCACTTGCGCTGGTCATCGGGGGAGACCGGCTGCCTGTGTGGAACGTGCTGGCCATACTGATCTTGCTCATGACCGGCGTCATGATGATTGCCGGCGGGGTGACAAGTCTTTACATTGGCAAGATCTTCGACCAGGTCAAGGGCCGGCCGCTGTACGTGGTCGATGCTGAGATCGCGGAGGGCGTCGAACGAGCCGTGCGAACCCAGCCGGTCCACCCGGGGGCGAGTAATCAAGCGGGGCTATGGGCTCCCTTACCCCCGTTCCCGGCGCGCGACGAGGAGGAGTGAGCCGCCGGCAGGCAGGTCGACACCGCGTTGGATCAGGCGGAGCTCAGCAATGAGAACTTTCTCCAAGAAACGATCGACTCGTGCAGGTAGCAAGAGATCCGCAATCGGGTCGTAATCACGCCGCCTGATCCGTTGACCCAAGCGAGAGAGAGCCATCAGCGGCAGCAACACCGTAACGAATGACGTCACTCGAAGAGGCGTAAGCCCGGCTTGCATCACGCGGTCTACGAGCTCGGCCCGCCGGTAGCGGCGGACGTGCTGGGAATGATTGTCGAATGCGCTCCAGAGCCAAGGATGCTGCGGAACAGTGATGAAGACGTGGCCTCCAGGCTTTACTGCTCGATGAAGCCCACGCAGAGCAGCGAAGTCGTCATCGATATGTTCGAGCACATCGAACGCGCCAACGGCAGCGAATTCCTCCTCGTAGGGCATCTCACGCGCATCAACTA
>DATKRM010000140.1:0-8414 GCA_035532195.1 Solirubrobacteraceae bacterium | reverse complement strand
CGAGTCCCGCATACGCTGATCGCGCCGCCGAGTGGGTGGCGGGGGGGACCCCCGAGCCGCTGCGCTCGCAGCTGGTCGGTCTGCTGGGGCCGGACCAGCTTCATGGGCGCGCGCTTGATCTGATCGCCTACGCCTCCGACGCAGGGCCCTATCGCCGCATCCCCAAGGCGGTCCTGACCCCGCGGGGTATCGACGACGTTGTCGCCCTGCTGAGGTTTGCCCGCGAACGTAAGACGCCCGTCACGTTCCGGGCGGGCGGCACATCGTTGAACGGCCAAGCGGGAACGGAGGAACTGCTGGTGGACATCCGCCGGCACTGGCACCGGGTGCAGATCCTCGACCAGGGTGAGCGGGTGAGAGTTCAGCCCGGCGTGGTCCTGGGACTGGTCAACCGGATGCTCGCGCGCTACGGGCGCAAGCTGGGGCCCGACCCGGCTTCCAGCGAGATCGCCTGCATCGGTGGGGTGCTGGCCAACAATTCGGGCGGGATGCGGTGCGGCACCCATGCCGACTCCTACAGCACGGTCACGGCGATGAAGCTCGTGCTGGCAAATGGCGCGGTGATCGACACGGCCGCGCCCGACGCCGAAGCCGAGTTCGCCGCCGCCGCGCCTGAGCTGGCGGCCGGCCTTGAGCAGCTGCGTGACGAGCTGCGCGCCGATCCGGAACTGGCGCAGCGAGTCCGGCACAAGTTCCAGATCAAGAACACCACCGGCTATCGCCTGTGCGCGTTTCTGGACGCCGACACGCCGCTGGAGATCTTCCGGCGGCTGGTCATCGGCTCGGAGGGGACGCTGGCCTTCGTGGCCGAGGCGGAACTTCAGACCGTTCCGTTCGGCCGTCACGCTGCACTGGGGCTGGTGTTCTTCCAGAGTGTCGACGCCGCGTGCGCCAAGGTCGGCGAGCTGGTGGCCGCCGGTGCGACCGCGACCGAGCTGATGGTCGCCGCCACGCTGATCGCCGCCGGGTACAACTTTCCCGGAGCTCCGGAACGCTGGAAGGAACTACCGCCCGGGTCGGCCGCGCTGATGGTGGAGTTCCGGGACGACGACCCACAGGGCCTGGACGGGCCAGAGCGGCGCGCCCTGGAGATCCTGCAGGACGCCGACCTGGTCGAACCGCCCCGCTTCACCCGTGATGCCGAGGAAATCGAGCTGCACTGGCGGGTCCGCGAGGGCATGCAGGGCCTGATCGCGGCCATGCGGCCTCCGGGAATCGCCCTGATCTTTGAGGACGTGTGCGTCGATCCGGCGCGGGTGGCGGAGGCGGCCCAGGATCTCCAGGCGCTGCTGGGCCAGTACGGCTTCCTCCAGGGCCTGGCCGGCCACGCCTCGGCCGGGAATCTGCATTTCTTGCTCACCGCCAACTTCACCCAAGAATCGGAGCTGCAGCGCTATGACGCGTTCATGGCTGAGCTCGTGGAGTTGATCGTGGGCAAATACGACGGATCGCTCAAGGCCGAACACGGCACCGGGGTGAACATGGCGCCGTTCGTGGAGCGCGAGTGGGGGCCCCGGGCGACCGAGATGATGTGGCGGGTCAAGCGGCTGGCCGATCCGGAAGGGATCCTCAATCCCGGGGTGGTGCTCAACCGCGACCCGAAGATCCATCTCGCGGCGCTCAAGTCGACACCAGAGGTCGAGGAGACGGTGACGAAGTGCATCGAGTGTGGGTTCTGCGAGCCGGTGTGCCCATCGCGCAACGTCACGCTGACGCCGCGTCAACGCATCGTGATCCGGAGGGAAATCGCACGCCAGCTCCCGGATTCGCCGGTGGCGCGCGCGCTGCGTGACCAGTACCAGTACGACGGCATCGCGACCTGCGCGGTCGACGGCTCCTGCCGGCACGCCTGTCCGGTGGCGATCGATACCGGCGAGCTGATCAAGCAGCTGCGCCAGCAGGAGCATTCGAGGCCGAGCAACCGGTTGGCCACGACCGCGGCCCGCCACTACGCGGTAGCCGAGCGGGCAGCGCGCGCCGGGTTGCGGTTCGCCGGGCCGCTGGCCCGGCAGGTGCGTACGTCGATACCCCAGCCCGCGGCTGCGCTTCCCCCCACCTCGCGGGACGCGGCCTCCGCGGTGTACGTGCCGGCCTGCATCAACCGCATCTTCGGCGCCGGTGCCGGCGACCGGAACGGCATATCGCTGCCCCAGGCGATGGTCACAGTGTCGGCTCGAGCCGGCCTGCCGGTGTGGATCCCCGCTGACGTGGCCGGCCACTGCTGCGGCACCCCATGGAGCTCCAAGGGCTACCGGCTTGGGGCCGAGATCGCATCCCAGCGGATGGCTGAGGCGCTTTCGCGCTGGTCGGACGGCGGTCGGCTTCCGGTGGTCGTGGACGCGTCCTCGTGCAGCCACGCCCTGCGAGAGGCGGACACCGATCAGATCGAGGTGCTCGACTCGATTGCCTGGGTCCACGATCACCTGCTCCCGAGTTTGAACGTCGGACGCCAGCTGAACCGGATCGCCGTGCACCCGACCTGTGCCACTCGGCACCTAGGTCTGGTGGACGAACTCTTGGAGGTGGCGGAGGCGATCGCTCATGAGGCGGTGGTCCCGGCGTCGAGCGGCTGCTGTGGCATGGCCGGCGACCGTGGTTGGATCCACCCAGAGCTGCCCGCGTCCGCCCTGCGTGACATCGCGGCCGAGCTCCAGGATCAGCGGTTTGATGCCTGTGTGTCCAGCAACCGGACCTGCGAGTTGGCGCTCCAGGAGCACACCGGCCGGCGCTACGAATCGATCGTCCAGACCTTGGAGGGGCTAACCCGCTGACTCGGCGGCCCGCTCACGTGACAGGTCCCACAGGGTGCGCTTCTGTCCGAAAGTCATCAGCCACCACCGCTGGTGCTCTTCCTGCCAGACGTAGACGTTCACGTCGACGATGCTGCGGACGCCCTCCAGCACCTCGACGGTCTCTCGGATGCCGGCGTCTGCCACCAGCGCCTGCCGCGTCATCAGATCCACGATCTTGAACTTGCGGGGGGGCCGGGTCTGGGGCTCAGGTGGTTTCGGCTTGGCCCGCGGTTCGCGGGGCACCAGGACCGGCTCGACCGTGGACGAGCGCTTGGTCACACTTTCCAGCGGCACCACCTGGGCGCCGGTGCCCTTGGTTTCTGTATGTAAGACCCAGGTCTTGGCGATGCCTCAACCATAGTGCGCACCCGGCCGTGCGCCGCCTCCGCTGGCTCACAGGCCATGGCCAATTCATCCGCGATGGGCTGCGAAATCCTGAAGCTAGACTCGGCGCCAGTGGCCAGCGGCGCCAGTACATCGTGGGCCGCACGGCTGAGATGGCCGTCGCCGCACGTCGCCGGGCCGGCGCGGCTGCGAGAAGCCTGGTCTCGGGCTGCAGCGATTCGCGCCGTGCGTGCGGCGGTGGTTATGCCCGCGCTGTTTGCCCTCACTGATCAGGTGATCGGGAACCTGCAGATGGCGCTGTTCGCCGCATTCGGCGCGTTCGCCATCCTGGTCCTGGCCAACTTCGAGGGAACGGCTCGCGAGAAACTGGGCGCGCATACCGGTCTTGCGCTGGCCGGGAGCGTCCTCCTGGTCATCGGCACGGCGGTGACTCATTCGACGGTGCTCGCGGTGGCGGTGACGATTCCCGTGACGTTCGCGGTCTTCTTCGCCGGCGTCGCTGGGCCTAACGCGGCTGGCGGCGTCACAGCGGCGCTTTTGGCCTATGTGCTGCCGGCGGCAACGCCAGGCGCCATCAGCACGATCCCAGACCGCCTGGCCGGCTGGTGGCTGGCCTCGGTGGTGGGAACGACCGCCGTCCTGGCCATCCCCACGCCGAGGAGTGGCGATCGGCTGCGGGCGGCGATTTCTTCGCTCGCAGCGCAGCTGGCCGATGAGATTGCTCGGTTCCTATCCTCGCCGCCCAGCCAGGCTCGGCTGGCCGCCTGCGTGGAGGCCAAGCACGCACTGCTGGCGGAGTTCAACTCCACGCCCTACCGGCCGACCGGCTTGGCCGTGGCCGCCCAAGCCACCGCCAACGCCGTGGAGCTAGCCGGCTGGTGCGCGTCGCTGGTCGTGGACACCTTGCGCGAGGGCTGCGACGTGAGCCGGGCTCCGCCGCAGGTACGGGCGGTATGGCAGGCGGCCGCGGCGGTGTTGCGCGGCAGTGCGGCGCTGTTCGCCGGCGGCAGTGCCTGGCCCCGCCTTGAGGAGCTGGAAGCGCGCCGCCAGGACGAGGTCACGCGGCTGGAAGAGATCGCGCCGGACAGCGCCGAGTTCGAGCAGCAGGCTCAGCTCTCGTTCCACGCTCACGCGTTCGCCGCGGCCACCCTGGCGTTCGGCGGCGACAGTGTTGTGGCGGCGCGGCTGGCCGGCGCCGATTGGCTGGCCCATACCCGGGCTCGCTGGTTTGGGGACTCGACTCGAGTCGTGGGCAGCGGTCAGCTGACCGGCGTGTCCAAGTATGCGGGTATCGCTCGGCGCCACACGAGCCTGCGCTCCACGTGGTTCATCAACAGCGCCCGGGGGTCGCTCGCCCTGGCCGGGGCGGTCGCCGTGGCCGACGTGAGCAACGTGCAGCACGGCTTCTGGGTGGTGCTGGCGGCGCTGTCCGTGCTGCGGACCAACGCCATGTCGACCGGGTCCACGGCCATCCGAGCCGTGCTGGGCACGACCGCTGGCTTTGTCGTGGGGGCGCTCCTGCTGCTCGCGATAGGCACAGACACGGCCGCCCTCTGGGCGGTACTGCCGGTGGTGGTCCTGGTGGCTGCATACGCCCCGGGCGCGTTCTCCTTTGCCGTCGGGCAGGCCGCGTTCACCGTCACGGTGGCAATCCTGTTCAACCTGCTGGTTCCCGTGGGCTGGCACGTCGGACTACTGCGAGTTGAGGACGTAGCGCTGGGTTGTGCGGTCAGCATTGTGGTGGGCGGCTTGTTCTGGCCCCGAGGAATGGCGGCGGTGGTGGCCAAAGACCTGGCCGACGGGTACCGCGCCGGCGCGGCCTATCTGTCACACACGGTGGGCTGGGTTAGCGGTCTGCGGGCCGACCCGCCGGATGAAGCCAAGTCCGCAGTGGCGGCCGGCCTACGGCTCGACGCCGCGCTGCGTAGCTTTCTCGCGGAACGGGGGGCCAAGCATCTGCGCCAGGACGAGCTCTGGCGAGTGGTGGGAGGCGCGGTGCGGCTGCGTCTGACCGCCTACTCGATCGCCAAGCTCCCGCGTCCGCGTTTGCACCACACCGATCCCGCGGGTGCGATGCTCAGCCATCGAGCCGAGATCCTGGTCGGGTTCTATGAGCGCCTGTCGGCGCAGCTGGACGGCCCGCGCGGTCAGTCGCTCGCCGTCCTCCCCGCCCCCAGCTTTCCCGACGATGGTCTGACGATGTCGCTCCGATCCTCAGGGGCGATCTGGCTCGGTGAGCATCTGGAGCATCTGCGGGAGCATCTGCCCGAGGTGGCGGAGCCGGCCGCTCAGGTGGCCGAGATCCGTCGCCGACCGTGGTGGCGCTAAGCGTCTAGATACTCGCGCGGTAGGCGGGCCCGGGCCAGGTCAACCCGGCCACCCCGTATCGGCACCCCCTCGCGACGCAGGAGATCAAGCTGTCGCGCGCCCTGCGCCGCGGTTCCGTCGGCGCGGACGACCCGCTGCCAGGGGATGTCAGTGGCCGTGGTGTTGGCCAGGACCCGCCCGACCAGGCGTGGCGCCGCGGGGTCGATGTCGCCGTAGGTCTGGACGAATCCTTCCGGGATCGCCGCGATGCGGGCCAGAATCCGGTCGGCTCGGTCGCGGCCCGCGGACCGATCGGGTCGGTCAGCCGTGGCGGATCATCTGGTCGGCATACGTGATCAGCAGCGAGTTGTCGGCGTCGGGCTCCTGGATCGCGTAGTTGATCCCGTCGGCGTGCCAGACGATGACGTTCATTCCGCAGTACACCGGTCCCCAGCCGGGTCCGGGGTTGAAGCCGCAGCCCACGCTGCCCACCCAGCCCCGTACGCCGTGGGCCAGTTTGACCGGGTTGCGGTGCCCCAGCTCACGCGCCGGCTCGTGGGCCAGCCCGGCCGCCGGGCCAACGGGCCGCTGTGGAAATGCGCCAGTCCGTTCCAGGACCAGCCTCCGGCTCGGGCCTGGTTGGTCAGCCACTGTGCGCAGCGCGCCAGGTTCCCTTGTTCGTCATGTGCCACATCTTGCCGCGGTGTGTACCCGGCTGCCGGGTGGTTAATCCAACGCGCAGCTGGTTATCGAAGGCTAATGGCCGTGACCGCTGCCGCCGCCGCTGCCGCTGCCGCCGCCGCCGCCGCCGCTGCCGCTGCCGCTGCCGCCGCTGCCGCCGCCGCTGCCGCCGCCGCCGCTGCCGCCGCTGCCGCCGCCGCCGCCGCTGCCGCCGCCGCTGCCGCTGCCGCCACTGCTGCTGCCGCCACCACCACCGCCGCTGCCGCTGCTGCCGCTGCCGCCGCCACCGCCGCTGCCGCCACCGCCGCTGCCGCTGCTGCCGCTGCCGCTGCCGCCGCCGTGACCGCCGCTGCTCCCGGAGCCGGAGCCGCTCTTACCGGAGCCGCTGCTGGCGGGGCTGGAACCTGCGCTGCCGGTCCCCGAACTGGGCGCGCCACCGACGGGGCTCACTGTGGCCGTGGTCGAGTTACCCGCGGTGGTCGGGTTGCCCGATCCACTCGCCGGCGTCGTGGGCACCACCCCAACCGGCGCAGCGGGGCTGGCACCGGCGGAAAGGACTCCGGGATGGGGGGCTGATCCGTTCGAGAACGCCGGCGTGAGCCCGAAGCCGACGGCACCGGAACGTCCTCCCAGGAACGCCGCGGCCGAGGCAACGCCGCGCTCATTGTGCTTCGCGGGTTCACCAGTACTGCCGGCAGCCGTCGCCGGTCCCGGAGTGTCGGCCAGCGAGAGGGGATTCACCGAGAACCTCAGCGCGGCTGGTGTCGCCGCCACCGCGCTGGCGGGCGCCGCGGGCGAGTGGCCGACGCGCAGCAGCGGCAAGCTGATCGCTAGGGCACTCGCGCTGGTAATGGCCGAGGCCGCCATCACGCGGGTCAGCGAAGCGGCGGTGGCGTTCGCCCCGCCACCCAGGCCGGAAACCAGGCGGCCGGAAAGGTTTGTGAGGCCAACCCACAGGGCCAGCGGCCGGCGACCCCAGTAGTAGCTCTCGAACGCCCCGACCACCTCGGCGTCCAGCTTGGTGCCGGCTTCGCCCTTGATGATCTCCAGCGCCTGCGCGTGAGTCATGGCTGACCGGTAGGGGCGGGTGGACGTGATGGCGTCGAAGGTGTCGGCCACCGAGATGATCCGCGCACCAACGCAGATCACCTCGCCGGACATCCGGGCGGGATAACCGCTGCCGTCCAGGCGCTCGTGGTGCTGACGGATCATCTTGGTCAGCTGGTGGTCGCCGAGCGTCGCCACCATGTCCGCCCCGTCATCTGCGTGGCGCTTGATCAGCCCGAACTCGGCATCGGTCAGCGGGCCTGGCTTGTGCAGCACGGAGACCGGGGTGTTGATCTTGCCGACGTCGTGCAACGCGGCGGCGGTGCGGATCCGGGCTATCTCTTCGCTGGATAGGCCCATCGCCTCCGCGATCATCTCCGCGTGCCGGGCTACCCGATGCGAATGACCATGCGTGTACGGGTCCCGAGCCTCCAAGGCGTCGGCCAGGTCCACCAGCAACTGCGTGCGGCGATCGCGGTCGGGCTGCTCAGCCGAGCCTGCGGCATCCACTCCTTCGAGCAGGCCAAGCACCGTCGACAGTCGTCGCTCCTTCCACGAGCGCCGGAGCCAGCCCCAGATCATCAGCTCGCTGAACAGAAGGTCGCTCGAGTTCGACCTGGATCGCCAGAACAATCCTCCTAGGTATGAGAGCAGCAGCGAAATGCCCACGACCAGGACGATCGCCACCAGGGCCGAGGGCACGAGGCCCGTGTCCCGGAGGGCCCAACCAACCACGCTCGGGACCACGACAACCAACGCAGTGGCCAGAAAAACCTGCGGGAGGAATCGGTTGAGGCGAGTTGTGCTTCGTTGCGCCATGCCGCTTGTGGCTGTTGCCATTCGGCCCCTCGCAGTCTTCCGCATCCCGGGGAAATCCTTTAGGGGAGGCCGGACATGTTAGCGCCGGAATTCAGGGGTTCCGCTGGGAAACCGGGGCGCCCTCCGCTCCGAGATGGCTTGGGCTCCCTCGCGCACGTCCTCGCCGAGGAACGTGAGCATCTCGTAGGCCACGCTGGCATCGAAGGCGGGGATGGCCGCCCGTACCCAGTGATTGAGCGTTCGTTTGGTCCAGCGCACCGCGTGCTGGGGCCCCGTGGCCAGGCCGGTGGCGATGTCCATGGCGGTGGGGAGGACCTGATCGCGGGGCACACACCGGCTGACCAGCCCGATTCGCTCGGCCTCCACCGCGTCGATGAAGCCGCCGGTGAGCAGGTAGTACTTGGCCTTGGCCATGCCGCACAG
>DATKRM010000139.1:0-2582 GCA_035532195.1 Solirubrobacteraceae bacterium | reverse complement strand
GCGTTCCTCGCGCCACAGGCTGGCGTCGAATGCCGCCTGCGTGGTCGCCTTCCCGCGTGGTGCCCACACCAGCACCCACCATCGGCCGTCAGTGGCCAGGCCGAGCGGTACGTCATGCTGGCGCAGCAGGAGCGCGAGGCGGTCGGCGGTCGACGCACTCCACGCTGAGCCGCTGACCCGTCCAGCCGGAGGGCCGTCACAGACAAGTCCCAGGAGCCTGGGCGGGCCGTCAGGGCCGGCCAGCGCGAACGTGGGGGTGATCGTTTCGCCGTGCTCGGGAACGTCCAGGGTGAGTTCCCCCGGAACGTCATGACCCCAGCGGAGCAGGCCGCCCCAGTCGAGCAGGCCGCCGAGGACGAAGGTGATCCAGTGCTCGCGGTCGCGGTCTGCGGCAGGCACGTCGAAGTAGTCGGCGTGCTCGGCCCGCAGCCTGCCGCGGGCCGCACGGTCCAGCGCGTCCAGTCCGGCGGGCCAGGCGCGACGCAACACCGGGATCGACAGGAACGGCCCAGACACCTCAACGAGGCCGAGCCATCCGCTGTGGTCAAACCCGCCCGCGCTCGGTGGCCGGTTGACGGGCCGTGGGCTCACCGGATCGCCTCCTGATGTGGCACGACGAACACGACGGCGGCGGGGAAGACGTGGTCATCCACGACCCGGTACCGCTCGCGGATCACGCTTGCCTCCCGGTCCCGTTCCCCATCGATCTCCTCCAGACGCCGCCTCCAGGATGCGCGGTCGCGCCGGTGCTGTTCCAGTTCGGCGAGGGGGAGGATGAGCTGACCGTCATCGGGCTCGTCCGCTGCGATCGCGGTGCGCAGGCTGGCGGCGAACTGGTCCAGGTTCGCCGTGATCCGGTCGATCTCCTCGTCACGGCGGCGGTCCAGCGCCCGGGTCAGTGAGTCGCGCCTGGCCCGCCGGCGGGCCTCGATGGCGGTCTGCAGCCCGCCGCGGGCGGTCGGCCACGCAGCGGCGAGCCGGGCCTGGACGGCCTCGGAGGCACCGCGCAACCGGGATGCGTCAAGCGTGGTGTCGAGGATGGAGCCGAGCATTTCCACGCCCTCGATCCGGGTGAACCTGGCAGCCCCGCCCGTCTCACGCAGCCACCCGCCGGCGTGGATGATCTCCTCGTGCAGCTGGGTGCCGTCGTGGCCCACGAGCACCAGGCGGGCGAAGGCGGCCAGGACGGTGGCCTCCAGGGTGGGGTCGTCGCTGACCAGGGCGGTGACCCGGTTCAGGTCTCGCCGGCCACCCCACATGGCCGCCCGCAGCAAGGTTGTCGCCATCGCCGTGAGCGGGTGACCGAGGTGGGCGAGAACCACGTCGTCGCGTCCGTCGGCGGCTTGCGGATCGAAAGTGATGGGACGTTCCTGGTCAGCCTTGTCCCTGAGCTTGAACGCCAGGCCACGGGTGGTGCGCTCCCAGGACCCGGTCAGCGTCGGCACCCGGAACAAGCCCTCGGCGAGGGCGATTTCGTCGATCACCGGCTCCAGCGCAAGCTGCCTGTCGAGGTCAAGGGCGGTGCTGACCACGCGTTCCAGGTTGCCCGGGGCGATGTGCAGTTCGGCGATGGATTCGTTGAGCTGGACGCGCAGCCTGCGGACCTGGTCTCCTACGTTCCCCTCAGCGGGGACTGCCCCGGCCACGTTGACGGAACGGCGCTTGCGTTTGGCCTCGTCTTCGGTGGCACGGTCCACGTCGAAATCCGGGCGCAGCCGGCCCAGCAAACGGTCCTGCACAGCGGCGGCGAGGACCGCATTGACCGCGCCCAGGTCCTCCTCCATCCGGGCGACCTTGATCGCCACCCTGGACAAGAACTCCAGGTCTTCCTCATACGACCCAGGCCGGGCCTTCTCATACCCAGATCCGACGAAGTGGCGGATCTGGGCGACCTCACGCTGGCCGTACCGGTCGATCCGGCCGATCCGCTGCTCCAGCTTGTTCGGGTTGAACGGGATGTCGTAGTTGACCAGGCGGTGGCAGTGCCGTTGCAGGTCGATGCCCTCGCTCGCGGCATCGGTAGCGAGCAAGATCCGGACCGGGTGCTCGGCCGGGCTGGCCTGGAAGGCCTCCCGCAGTTGCTCCCGTTCCTCGATCCCCATACCGCCGTGCAGCAGGGCCAGGTGGCCATCGCCGAGCCCGGCCTGCACGAGCAGGTCAGCCAGCCAGCGCTGAGTGTCGCGGTATTCGGTGAAGACCACCACCCGCTCGTTCGTCCAGTGAAGGCCGTCCGGTTTGCAGACTGCGGCCAGGTAGTCAAGCAGTGCCTTGGCCTTGGCGTCGGCGCGGGCCTCATGTGCCAGCGCCCAGCGCTCCATCCGGTCGAGCAGATCCAGTTCCCCGGCGGTGGGCGCGGGCTGCAGCCGCGCGGAGCGGGTCAGGTTGTCATGCTCAGAGTCGGCGAGCGCGTCGTCGTCGAGCGTGCCGTCATCGATAAGGTCCTCCAGCCACGGCGGCACCTCATCGGGAATCCGGCGGGAAGCGGCCTGCCCCAGCATGGACTCGCGGTGCACCGAAATCGTCTGGGCGAACGCCGCCGGGGAGGAGAACAGCCGCTTCTTCAATAGAAGCGTGACCAGATC
>DATKRM010000138.1:0-5174 GCA_035532195.1 Solirubrobacteraceae bacterium | reverse complement strand
AGGCAGTCGCGACGATCGTTCCGCAATACCCGACTGGGTTTGAAATCGGATGGGGCGCCGGCGTAGACACACAGACCTATGCGGCAAAGATCGGCAAGTGGACCCCTGACGACGATCAACGCAATGTGGCCAGCGGTGCCGGCAGGAACTTCTCCGCGCTGATCGCGGCGCTCGGCGGTCCCCCCGGCAAGGTGGAGGGGTAGCCGACCCCGGGGCGCGCGCGGTCGCCTCCGGCTGGCCGGTCCAAGCCGGCGAACCGCCGAAGGTGTTGGGTATCTCACCCCTAGGGTGCCTATTCGCATGCCCAGGCGGGGTCCAAGCTGGTACGGCAACTTAACCGCTTCAAGGAGAGGGACTGGGAATGTTGACCGTCGATAGCAAGCTTCACATCGGACGGCGGATGCTCGGGGTGGTCGCTTGCGCGGGCATGACGTTGGGGATCACGGCGTGTACGAGCGACCCCACGAAATTGACGTGCAAGGACCTGAACAGCAGTGCCGCTGCCGTGAACGTGATGGCGCAAGCCGCGATGGAGAACCCCGCCTTCTCACCGTACATCAATCCGTCGAACAACTTCGGCGGAGGTGGTCAGGCCGCAGTCGGTGCCGGGATCGACGAGAGCGGGCTGTCCAGCGAGTTCAAGAACCAGATCGCGGCGCTGTGCGCGGGCGCGAACCCGAACACCCAGCCGTATCAGACGGCCCTGGGCAACACAGAGAGCTTCGCGCAGACGGGTGCCAGGACACCGGCGCCATCCAACAACAGCACCCCTGACCCGAATCAGGGCTCGGGTGGCTCCAACAGCGGGTCCGGCTCAAGCCAGGATCCGAACGCCAATAGCGACGGGCCGAGCGGCTCCGCGGCCTCAGCTGCTCAGAGCAGCGGGTCTGGCGGGAGCACCGGACCGCCGAACGGCAGTAGCGGAGCCGGCAGCAGCGGCCCCGTCGACAACGGATCATCCGGATCGGCGAGCAGCGGGTCAAGCGGCTCTCAGCCGAGCGGTTCGCAGGGCGCCGGCTCCGCCGGCAGCGGGTCCGCCGGCAGCAACTCGAGCAGCTCGCAGGGGAACGGCAACCTGACCCTTCCGCCGTGCGGCCCAGCGCAGCACTGCAACTGGTGAGCTGACCAACCTCGGGCCGTGCATCGCGGTACGTCTCCGTGCCGGCCGGTAGGTTGCCCGCACGAGCCAACCGCCGCACTCACCCGGCATCGAGCCAGACACCGCCCCGGCACCTAACCCCCGCGGCCTGAACCGCCGCGAGCTGATGGTCCGCGGAGGCCGCGCCGCCCTGGCCGTGGCGGGCGTCGGTGAACTGGTCAACCTGGCCGGGTGCGGGGCGGCAAGTCGCGGAACCGATCTCCGCCACCTGGCGCGCCGGGTCAGCGGCCCGGTGGTGGTCCCGGGCGAGGCCCGCTACGCCCAGGCCAAGCTTCTCTTCAATCCGAGCTTTGACGGCAACCGGCCCCAAGCCGTCGTGTATTGCCAGACCCCGGAGGACGTGGCGGCCACGATTGGCTTTGCCCGCAGCCGCGGCATCCAGTTCGCCGCCCGGTCTGGTCGGCACAGCTTCGGCGGCTACTCGGCCCCGACCGGCGGCGTGGTCGCCGACCTCAGCCGCATTCACCAGATCCAGATCGCCCCCGACCGGCAGACTGCGGTGCTGGGTCCCGGAGCCATCAACATCGATATGTACTCCGGCCTGGGACGGGCCGGGCTGGCCCTCCCCGGCGGGACGTGCCCCACGGTCGGGCTGGGCGGATTGGTCACGGGCGGCGGCTTCGGGTACAGCTCGCGCAAGCTCGGGCTGATGGTCGACAGCCTGCTCGAGCTCGAACTGGTCACCGCGTCGGGCCAGCGCCTCACCTGCAACGCGACAGAGCACCCGGACCTTTTCTGGGCCTGCCGCGGGGGAGGCGGGGGCAACTTCGGCGTGGTCACCTCGCTGCGCTTCCGGGTGCATCCAGTGGGAGACGTGTCGGTGTTCGAGCTGGCCTGGCGCTGGAGCGACGCCACGGCGGTGATCGACGCCTGGCAGCGCTGGGCTCCGGACGCGCCCGACGAGCTGTTCTCGACCTGTGACCTTGGCCGGGCCGGCGGACCCCGACCGTCCGGTCCGTCGATCACCGCGCAAGGCCAATACTTCGGCTCAGCCGCTCGCCTGGCCGCGCTGCTCGCGCCGCTCGAGGCCGCTGCCCATCCCACTCAACGCTCGGTCAGAACCCAATCGTTTCTGGCGGCCCAGCACGTGTGGGCGGGCTGTGCGCCCGGCCACTGCGGCGGACGAGCGGCCAACCCCTACACCGTCAAATCGGCATTCTTTACCGACGACCTGCCCGCGGCGGGGATCAAGGCCGCTATCGAGCACCTCGAGCGCTGGCCGGGCAGCGCGGCGGCCAACCCTTCGGTGGGGGTCGAGCTGAACTCCTGGGGCGGCGCGATTGACCGCGTGCCGAGCTCGGCCACCGCGTTCGTGCACCGAAACGCGCGGTTCCTGGCCATCTTCGGCAGCACCTGGAGCTCGCAGGACAGCGCCGCCCGGGTGGCGGCCAACCAAGCGTGGATCGAGCGCGGCTACGCCCAGATGCGCCCCTACGCGTCGGGCTACGCCTACCAGAACCTGATCGACCCACGGCTGAGCGACTGGCCGCATGCCTACTACGGCGCCAATCTGCCCCGGCTGACCGAGGTCAAGCGCCGGTATGACCCCGACGACGTGTTCCGGTTTGCCCAGGGCATCCCGGTCTGAGGGTGAGCGCACTCGCCTCGCTAGCGTGCAGCACATGGCGGACTATGCGATCGAGGTGCGCGGCGTGGTCAAGCGCTTCGGCGACGTGCTGGCGCTCGACAGCGTCGACCTGACCGCCAAAGAGGGCGAGGTGCTCGGCCTGCTGGGACCGAACGGGGCGGGCAAGACGACGCTCGTGCGGGTGCTCACCACCCTGCTCAAGCCGGACTCGGGCAGCGCGCGGGTGCGCGGGCTGGACGTGGTCCGAGATGCCGCCCGGCTGCGCGAGCAGATCGGCCTGGCCGGCCAGTACGCGGCGGTGGACGAAAACCTGACCGGACTGGAGAACCTGGTCATGGTGGGTCGTCTGTACGGCGCCGATCGCAAAACGGCCAAAGCTCGCGGCGCAGAGCTGCTGGAGCAGTTCGACCTGGTCGACGCCGGGCGGCGGCCGACGAAGACCTACTCGGGCGGGATGCGGCGACGCTTGGACCTGGCCGCCGCCCTGGTGGCCAAGCCGCCGGTGCTGTTCCTGGATGAGCCCACCACGGGGCTTGACCCCCGAGCTCGGCTGCTCCTGTGGGACGTGATCGACCAGCTGGTGGCCGGCGGGGTGACGGCGCTCCTGACCACCCAGTACCTGGATGAGGCCGACCGGCTGGCCAACACGATCGCGGTCATCGATCACGGCCGGCTGATCGCCGAAGGAACCTCGGATCAGCTGAAGGACCGTCTGGGCGGGGAACGCCTCGAGGTCCAGCTCGAACCCGACGCCGACCCGGCTGTCGCCGTGCGCGCGCTGGCGCCGATGTCCGACGACCCGCCGGTCGTCGAGCGGACGGTGGTCAAGCTGAGCGTGCGCGAGCACCGCGGGGCCATCGTGGAGGCCGTGAAGCGGTTAAGCGAAGCGGGGGTGGGCGTCGATGACCTGGCGCTCCGCCGCCCGACGCTCCAGGACGTGTTCATGTCGCTCACCGGCCGGGCCGTCGAGGAGCCGGGCGAGGAAGCGGAGCGCGCAGCGTGAGACGCCTGGCCTCCGACACGCTGATCATCGCCGAGCGAAACCTGATCCGCCTGCCCCGCGCGCCGGAACTGCTGATCGCGTTCACGATCCAGCCGATCATGTTCGTACTGCTCTTCCGCTACGTGTTCGGCGGCGCGATCCGGACCCCCGGCTACTCGTACGTCGACTTCCTGATCCCGGGGATCATCGTCCAGAACATCGCATTCGGCGGCTTCGTCACGGCGCTGGGGCTCAACGAGGACGTGCATAAGGGCCTGATCGACCGCTTCCGCTCGCTGCCGATGGCGCGGGCCGCCGTGCTGGCCGGCCGGACGCTGTCCGACATCGTGACCAACGCACTGTCGCTGGGGATTCTGCTGATCACCGGGGTGATCATCGGCTTCAGCTTTCACACCAGCGCGCTCGATGCGATCGCGGGCGTCGGGCTGCTGCTCCTGTTCGGCTTCGCGTTCTCGTGGTTCTTCGCATTCGTGGGGCTGCTCACCTCGACTCCCGAGTCAGCGAACTCGGTCGCGTTCATCGCGGTCTTCCCGCTGACCTTCATCTCCTCGGCGTTCGTGCCGGTCAACACCATGCCGGCGGCCCTGAAGGCGTTCGCCCAGGTAAACCCGTTCACGATCGTCGTCGACGCGGTGCGCCATCTATGGCTGGGTGCGCCCGCCCACAACAGCGTGTGGGGCGCCGTCGTCTGGTCGTTCGTGATCCTGGCGTTCTTCAGCCCGATAGCCGTGGCGCGGTACCGCCGGGCGGCGGGGCAGTAGCCGGCCGCCCCCCGGCCTCGGCCCCGGCCCGCCTATGGCACGAGGATGGCCGCCAGCGCGCCGGCGGGGAGCAGCACAGACGCGGCCAGGATGGCGTCGCCCGGGCGCAGCCGCAGCACGGCGGCCGGCCGCGGCTCATGGATCGGCACCGACTGAGCTTCCTGGGCCGCCCAGGTCAGGACCGCGTTGGCGATCGGGAGCGGCTGGTGCTCCACGCCGCGCAGCTGATCCCGGAGCGCCTTGGCGGAGCCAGTGAGCAGCGGGCCGGAGTCGAGCTCGCTGAGAATCTCGCCGGCTTCCCGCGCGATCGGCAGGCGCAGGCGCAGCAGTGCGCGGCGAAACGTCTCCCGCAGGCCGGCGCTGCCGGCGGCCAGGCGCAGCCAGGTGGGAACCATGACCAGCAGCGCGGCGCGGACGGTGCGGCTGGCGATCTCCTCCGCGCCCAGGCCGCCGATCAAGGTGGCGATCAGAGTTCCGGCGGCCAGCGTGAGGGCGAGCAGGAGCCCGACGCGCAGCACGTCACGGTCCCCGTGGCGGGTCGCGATCAGCGCCGCGGCGAGCCACGCCGTGACCGCCCCCAGCACGGGCCAGCTGTGACTGAACAGCAGGACCACCGTGACCAGCGTGGCCACCCCCAGTGCGATCCGGGGGTCCAGCCCGCTG
>DATKRM010000137.1:0-14258 GCA_035532195.1 Solirubrobacteraceae bacterium | reverse complement strand
CGGGCGGGCCGCTACCGTGGTGTGCAGCAATAGATTAGAGCCAGGATCGACGATGCCGCCCACCAGCCAGACACGCTTCATCTTCATCACTGGCGGAGTCGTCTCCTCGTTGGGCAAGGGGATCGCGGCCGCCTCGATCGGCCGGCTGATGGTCGCGCGGGGGTTCGCGGTCCAGCTGCAGAAGTTCGATCCCTATATCAACGTGGACCCGGGCACGATGTCGCCCTACCAGCACGGCGAGGTATTCGTGACCGAGGACGGAGCCGAGACCGACCTTGATCTGGGTCACTACGAGCGGTTCACCGACGCCAACACGAGCCGTTCCTCCAACGTGACCGCCGGCGGCATCTACAACAGCGTGATCCGTCGCGAACGGCGCGGGGACTATCTCGGCGCGACCGTGCAGGTGGTGCCTCACATCACCGACGAGATCAAGCACCGCATCCAGCTGATGGCCGAGAGCACCGAGGTCGACTTCGTGATCACGGAGATCGGCGGCACGGTGGGAGACATCGAGTCGCTGCCGTTCCTGGAGGCGATCCGCCAGTTCCCGGTGGACGTGGGTCGACGCCACTGCATGTTCATCCACCTCACGTTCGTGCCGTACATCAGCCACGCCGGCGAGCTCAAGACCAAACCCACGCAGCACTCGGTCAACGAGCTGCGGCGGATCGGTATCGCCCCCGACATGCTGCTATGCCGTTCGGAGTCGGAGCTGTCGCCGGACATCCGCAAGAAGATCGCACTGTTCGCCAGCCTTCCGGTCGAGGCCGTGGTGTCGGCGCGCGACGTGCCCGACATCTACCAGGTGCCGCTCGTGTTCCGGGCCGAGGGCGTGGACGACTACGTCCTGGACGAGCACTTCGGGATGCAGGCCTCGCCGCCTGACCTCGAGGCCTGGCAGGCCATCACCGAGAAGGCCAGCCAGGCCCGGGACGCGGTGCGGATCGCGCTGGTCGGCAAGTACGTGCAGCTCGAGGACGCCTACCTGTCGGTGGTCGAGGCGCTCAAGCACGCCGCGGTGCACCACGGGTGCCGGGTCGAGATCGACTGGGTGGATTCGGAGTCCGTGAGCGAGGCCGAGGTTGCGGCGCGGCTGCAGCGGGCCGACGGGATCCTGATTCCGGGTGGCTTCGGCGGCCGAGGGATCGAGGGCAAGATCCGGGCCGCCCAGATCGCCCGCGAGCGGCGGGTGCCCTACCTCGGTATCTGCTTGGGTATGCAGATCGCCGTAGCCGAGTTCGCGCGGCACGTGGCGGGCATGGAGGGCGCCAACTCCACCGAGTTCGACCCGGAGACTCCGTTCCCGGTGATCGACCTGCTCCCGGAGCAGAAGGAGATCGCCGACATGGGCGGGACCATGCGCCTGGGCGCCGATCCGATCAAGCTCCACCCCGACACGGCGATACGCGAGCTGTACGCCGAACCCGTGATCTACGAGCGACACCGGCATCGCTACGAGGTCAACAACCACCTGCGGCGCCGGCTGGAGTCGGCCGGGCTGGTTTGCTCAGGCACCTCGCCGGACGAGCGGCTGGTCGAAGCGGTCGAGCTGCCGGCCGTCCAGCACCCGTTCTACGTGGCTTCGCAGTACCACCCGGAATTCAAGTCCCGCCTCGAGCGCCCGGCGCCGCTGTTCGACGCGTTCGTGGGCGCGGCGCGCACACACTCACAGTCGGAGGCGGCGACTGCCTCAGGGGAGCTCGAGGCCGGCATCAGCTCGTGAGGCGGGCCAGCCCGGCCGAGCGCGAGCGGCTGAACCAGACGTTCCAGACACTGTGCCGGATCGAGAGCCCGTCCGGCGCTGAGCGGGCCTGCGCGGACTGGGTGGCGCGCGAGCTGGGCGGGATGGGGCTGGCGGTGACCGAGGACGACGCCGGGCCGCGGGCCGGCTCGGACGCGGGCAACCTGCTCACCACCACCGGCCGTGGTGCGGCGGGCTCGATCCTGATCTGCACGCACCTGGACACCGTGCCGCTGAGAGCTCCGGTGGAGCCGGTCCTGGTGGGCGGAGGCTGGGAGAACGCGGGCGACGGGATCCTGGGCGCCGACAACAAGGCGGCCGTGGCCGTGGCGGTCGAGCTGGCGCGGCGGCTGACCAGCCGTCCCGAGCCGTCTCCGGTGTCGGTCGAGCTGCTGTTCACCGTGTGCGAGGAGGTGGGGCTGAACGGCGCCGCGGCGTTCGACGTCAGCGGGCTGCGGAGCCGGTTCGGCTACGCGTTTGACCACGCCACCCCGATCGGGGAAATCGTGCTTGCGTCGCCGACCCACTACCGGATCGTGGCTGACGTCCAGGGGCGCGCCGCGCACGCCGGCATCCGGCCTGAGGATGGGCGCAGCGCGATCCTGGCCGCGGCCAAAGGTATCGCCGCCATGGAGCTGGGCCGGCTCGACCCCGAGACCACGGCCAACGTGGGCGTCATCTCGGGCGGGACCGCCCAGAACGTCGTGCCCGAGCACTGCCGGATCGTGGCCGAGGTCCGAAGCCTGGACCCGGAGCGGGCCGAGGCCGTCACAACCGAGCTGGTCGATCACTTCCAGGACGGGGCCGACAGCGCCGAGTGCGATCTCGACGTGGAGGTGCAGCGGATGTTCGCTGGCTACCGCAACCGGCCCAGCGAGCCACAGGTGGCGCTGGCCGAGGCGGCGCTCCGGCGCTGCGGGTACGAGCCGAGCCACATCGTCACCGGGGGCGGGTCGGACGCCAACGCGCTGCAGTTAGCCGGGTTCCCCTGTACCAATCTGGCCAATGGGACCGAGCGCAACCACCAGCCAGACGAACGGGTGAGCGTGGAGGCCCTGGAGGGGATGCTCGAGGTGGCCATCGCGCTGGTGGAGGAGGCCGAGGGACTCCTGAGCTCGTGAGCCGGTTTCGATCCCTGGGTGGAGAGGTGAAGTGGGAGGGGTCATTCGTCCGGGCCGGCGTGGAGCGGTTCGCCTACGACGACGGCACCGAGGTCACCCGAGACAAGATCTGGCACCCGGGAGCCGTGGGAATCCTGGCCCGCGACGACGCCCACGTGTGGCTGACCCGCCAGCCGCGGGAGGCCGCCGGTGCGCCGGATTCGCTCGAGATCCCGGCCGGCAAACGCGACGTGGCCGGGGAACCCCCGCTGCACACCGCCCAGCGCGAGCTGGCCGAGGAGATCGGCAAGCAGGCGGCCTCGTGGACCGAGATCGTGGCCTTCTACACCAGCCCCGGGTTCACCGACGAGCGGGTATGGCTGTACCTGGCCACAGGCTTATCCGACGCGCCCGAAGCGGAGCCCGACGAGGACGAGCGGATCGAGATCGTGCCGTGGCCGCTGGAGCTCCTGGATGAGGCGATCTCAGAGTGCGAGGACTCGAAGTCGTTGATCGCTCTGCTGTGGCTTGCGGCCCGCTCGCCATCCGGGCTCGCCTGATTGGGCCGCGCCACAGTCATCCGGCTGGCTTGCGCTTCAACTCGAGAGCACGGCGGGCTGAAGGAGCCCACGTCCGGGGCGCGAAGTAGGCGAGATGGCCATCGAAGCGCTGCCTGAGCCGGCCCCGGCGCCGGCCGGGCAAACCCGCCTCGCCGACCTGATGCTGGACTTCTTGTCCTATCTGGAGATCGAGCGCGGGCTGGCTCGCAACACCCTGGAGGCCTACCGCACGGATCTGCAGCAGTTTCAGCTGTTCGTGACCGCCCGCGGGCTCGATCCGCTCCAGGTCACGCCGCGTGACCTGGCCGACTTCATCTCCGAGCTAGCTGGTCCCGGCGAGGGGCGGTCGGCGCTGGCCCCGGCCACCCTGCAGCGGAAGATCGCCTGCCTGCGCTCGTTCTACCGCCACCTGCGCCGGGAGCAGCTGATCGAGCACGATCCGGCCACCGAGCTCCGGTCGCCCCGGGTGCGCGGACGGCTGCCCCAGGTGCTGACCCGCGACGAGATCGCCCGGCTGCTGGCCCAGCCCGACGGCAGCTCACCCACCGACGTCAGGGACCGGGCCCTGCTGGAGACCATGTACGCCTGCGGCCTGCGAGCCTCGGAGACGATCGGACTGGAGCTGGCCGACCTGGATCTGGAGGCTGGGATCCTGCGCGCCCGGGGCAAGGGCTCCAAGGAGCGGATCGTGCCAATCGGGAGCAAGGCCATCAGCAGCCTGAGCGTCTACCTGGAGCGCGCCCGGCCGCGACTGGTGGGGCTGGCCGACCAGACCCGGCTGTTCGTGAACCATCGTGGCGGGCCGCTGTCCCGCCAAGGCCTGTACAAGATCGTGCAGCGCCACGCTAAGAGTGCCGGCCTGGACCACCGCATGAGCCCGCACACGCTGCGGCACAGCTTCGCCACCCACCTGCTGAACGGAGGCTGCGATCTGCGGTCGCTGCAGGAGATGCTGGGCCACGCCGACATCGCAACCACCCAGATCTACACCCACCTGTCCGCTGAGCGACTGAAGGACGTGTACTTCGAAGCCCATCCCCGCGCGACTGTCCGGCGATAGTCGCTGACCGGCTGCCAGAATCCCCGCGTGGCGCGCGGAGGGGTCATCATTTCCGGACTGCTGGCGATGACGATCGTCGCCGGCTGCGGCTACTCGCGCGCGCCGGCGCCTCCGCTGCGCAATCCAGCTCCCCCGCAGGGGTTTCACACCCTGAGCTTCCCGGCCGACGGATTGACCCTGCAGGCGCCCCAAGGCTGGACCCGGATCGACGAGCAGGCGCCGCTGGTCACCACGCTGAGCTCAGGCGACGCGGTGGTCGCGGTGTGGCGTTACGCACGAGACCTGCCACTGCCCCGCGGCCGGGCTGAGATGACGGCGGCCACCCAGGCCCTGATTTCCGCGGTGCGGAGCCGTCAGGCGGGGGTCAGGGTGGTCCGGGCCCGGATCGTGCATCTGAGCGGTGTCAGAGGCATCGAGCTCAACGCGGTGGAGCGGATCAGGGGCCAGCTCCGGCGTGTGCGCTCCACGCACCTGTACTCCGGACGGATGGAGATCGTGCTCGAGGAATACGCGCCGCTCGGTGTGTTCCACTCGGTCGATCACTCGGTGTTCTCGCCGTTACGCCGCTCGCTGCAGATCAAGGCCAGCAGTTGAGGTCGACGGCACCGTGAGGCGTGCGTTTGCGGTGGTGCTCGACGCGTGCGGGGTGGGGGCGCTGCCGGACGCATCTACGTACGGGGACGCCGGGGCCAACACGCTGGGTCATCTGGCGGAGCGGGCGGGCGGGCTTCACCTGCCGTGTCTGGCCGAGCTAGGGCTGGGGTCGGTGATATCGCTGGACGGGGTGGCCCCGGCCCGGACGCCGGTGCTTCACGGGCGGCTGCACCCCCTGGGGCCGGGCAAGGACTCCACCGCCGGGCACTGGGAGCTGATGGGGGTGGTCATGCCCCAGGCGCTCCCCACCTACCCCGAAGGGTTTCCGGCGCCGGTCCTGGACCTGATCGTCGAGGCCGCGGCGGGACGGCAGGTCCTGTGCAACCGTCCCTGCAACGGGATCGAGGCGATCGAACGGTTCGGCGCCGAGCACCTGGAAACCGGCCGGCCGATTGTGTACACGAGTCAAGACTCGGTGCTGCAGATCGCCACCCACGTGGATGTGATGGCACCCGACGAGCTTTACCGGGTCTGCGGCCGTCTGCGCCAGTCGCTGCCGGCCGAGCACGCGGTCGGACGGGTGATAGCGCGGCCGTTCGCCGGCCCACCCGGGGCGTTCCGCCGCACCGACGGGCGGCGCGACTTCTCGGTACCTCCTCCCACTCGCAGCTACCTGGAGGAGCTCCAGTCGGGGGGGATCCAGGTGCACACGGTGGGCAAGACGGGACAGCTGTTCTCCGGGGTGGGAGTGGACGAACAGCGTCCCGGGGCCACCAACTCCCGCGCCCTGGTGGAGACGACGAGGCTGATCGAGCGACTGGACGGCGGGTTCGTGTTCACCAATCTGGTCGAGACCGACCAGGTCTACGGTCACCGCCACGACATCGAGGGATTTCACTACGCCCTGCAGGAGATCGACCGATTCGTCGCCCGCTGGCTCGAGCTGCTGCGGCCCGACGACCTGCTGGTCCTGACCGCAGATCACGGCTGCGATCCCACCTCGCCCCGGACCGATCACACCCGGGAGTACGCCCCCGTGCTGGCCCGCTTCGACGGCCACCAGGGGCGCCGGCACGACGGACCGCTGGCCGATGTGGGAGCCAGCGTGCTGGACTGGCTGGCCGGCCGCGGCGCAGCCGCCCTACCCGGCCAATCGTTCATCTAGGCTCGGTGTGCATGCCGGAACTGCCTGAGGTGGAGACGATCCGCCGACAACTGGCCCCGCAGTTGGAGGGGCGGACGATCGCGGCGATTGAGATCCTGGATGCCCGCTGGACCCGGCCGATGCCGCCCCAGCTGGTCGAGCAGCGGTTGCTGGGCGCACAGGTCAAACGGGTCAGTCGGGCCGGCAAATATCTCATCTGGTCGCTGTCTGAGGACCAGTATCTGCTCATGCACCTGCGGATGACCGGCACGCTGCTGTTCGATCCGGTGGCCGATCCGCCGCACACGCGAGTGCGGCTAAAGCTCGATGACTCGGGCCGCCTGGCCTATGTCGACCCGCGGCGGTTCGGGACCGGCCATCTGCTCACGGGGGCGGCCGAGCGTGACGCCTATCTGGCGGCCCGGCTGGGGGTTGAGCCCCTCACGCCGGGCTTCACGGCCCAGCATCTACGCGGGCTGGCCCGGGGACGGACCGCGCCGGTCAAGGCGTTCGTGCTCGACCAGCGGCGGATCGCCGGGGTCGGGAACATCTACGCCGACGAGGCGCTGTTCCGGGCCCGGGTCCACCCGCTGCGGCCCGCCGGGCGCCTGACGCTGGGTGATTGGGAGTGCGTGCGCCAGGGCATTGAGGAGGCGCTGCGGGAAGGGATCGACGCCCACGGGGCCAGCATCGACGACTTCCGCCACCTGGATGGCGCCCGGGGCTCGTTCCAAGACCGGTTCCTGGTCCACCGGCGGGGCGGCCAGCCGTGTCCGCGCTGCGGCACGTCGGTGCGCAAGATCGTGGTCGGCGGTCGCGGGACCTACGTGTGCGAGCGGTGTCAGAAGAAGCCCCGGCGGTAAGGTCAACCCCATGCGTAGGGTCATACGCAGCCTAGGGCTCGGGGGCGCGGGCGCGGTGTGGGTGGCGATGCTGCCCGGGGTGGCGGCGGCCGGCGGAGGCTGCCCTAACGCCAACACGCCAGCCGTATCCGCGTCGCTCCCCGCGATGCGTGAGTCCGTGGCGTGCCTGATCAACCAACAGCGCACCAGCCGGGGCCTGCCCCGGCTCACGGTCTCCCCCAAGCTGAACACCGTCGCGCAGCGATGGACCAACTTCATGGTGACCCACGGCGAGTTCTCGCACGCCCGGTTCGTGGCCCGGATCAACGCCGTTCATTACCGCTGGCGGACCGTCGCGGAAAACATCGCCACCGGATACATGACCCCGAAACAGGTGGTCGCCGGCTGGATGGCCAGTCCCGACCACTGCACTAACATCCTCGACCCCTCGATCCGTGACGTGGGGACCGGGGAGCGTCCAGCCCCGGTCCGGGGGTTCGCCAGTGGCCGGGCCACCTGGACCCAGGATTTTGGCCTGCAGCGCAGCCAGACACCGCCGTCTCACAACCGCGGTCCGGCCCGTGGCTGCCCGTATTAAACCGGCGGCCCCCCGCGGCTAGACCGTCAGCAGCTCGGTGAGCCGGCCTTCGCGGTCGGCGCTCAGCAGCTCGGCAAACCCGCCGAGGGACTCGCCGTCGACCACGATCTGGGGGAAGGAAAGCATCCCGGTGACGCGCTGGAGCTCCACGCGACTGTCCGGGTCGCGTGCCAGATTCACTTCCTGATAGGCGATCCCGCGGCGCTCCAGCAGCGCCTTGGCGCTCGTGCAGAGCGAGCAGTGATCGGTCGTGTACACGATGACGCTCTTCATTACTTCAGAAAGCATAGCTTTGGATTGGGTCGGCTGCGGCCCCGCCGCAGCCGGCGGCCGGCAGCTTAGATCATGCCCGCGCCGCTAAAAACTGAAGCCATCGTGCTGCGCTCTATCCGGTACGGCGAGGCGGACCGGATCCTGCACCTGTATACGCCCCACCGCGGGCGGATCGGCGCCATCGCCAAGGGGGCTCGACGGGCGCGCAGCCGCTTCGGCGCGCGCCTGGAACCGTTCTTTCACGTCCGCCTGGTGCTGCACGAGGGGCGCAGCGACCTGCATACGGTGACCAGCGCCGACACCGTGGCCGCGCATCCGGCGCTGCGCGAGCAGGCGGCCACGCTGGACGCCGCGGCGCGAGCCTGTGACGCAGTGGCCCGGCTGTTCGAGACCTCCGAGCCCCATCCGGAGGTGTTTCGCCTGCTGAGCAACCAGCTCGCCCTCCTGAGCTCGGATCCCGCGCAGGCCAGCCCGGCCAACGGTTTGGCGTTTCGCCTCAAGCTTCTTCTGGCCGCCGGGATCGTGCCCCAGCTGGGCAGCTGCGCGGCCTGCGGCGAGGCGGAGCAGCTGGCCGGGTTCTCGGCCAGCGACGGCGGTGTGGTGTGCGCGTCCTGTGAGTCCGCGGCGTTTCCCATCGGCCAGGACTGCTACCAGTTCCTGGTCGACGCGCTGGGCCGTCCGCTGGCTCAGGCCCCCGTGGCATCCGAGGTGGCGCTGCGCCAGGCCGAACGGGCGATCACCGAGACCGCCGAGCACCACGCTCAGGTGCGGCTGCGCCCGCTGCTGAGGTGATCGGATGTCAGAATCGCTCTGCATGAGCGAACAGCTGCTGACCAGCCCCTCCGACCATCCGACGGGTGCGGTGGCCGACGGCTTCGCGGCCCGCGTGCAGGAGCGAGAGGCGCGCGACCTGTCGCCGCTGGCTACCCGCTCGTACCCGCCGCAGCGGGCGCAGCCGGAGCCTGACTGCGGGCTGCGCACGCCGTTTCAGCGCGACCGCGACCGGATCGTGCACAGCAAGGCGTTCCGCCGACTCAAGCACAAGACGCAGGTGTTCGTGGCTCCGAGCGGCGATCACTACCGCACCCGACTGACCCATACGCTGGAAGTCACCCAGGTCTCACGCACCGTGGCGCGCGCGCTGCGGCTAAACGAGGACCTGGTGGAGGCGATCGGGCTGGGCCACGACCTGGGACACCCCCCGTTCGGACACATCGGCGAGGAGGCGCTGGACCGGTGCCTGCAGGAGCGATTCGGGGTCTCGTTCATGCACCACGAGCAGTCGCTGCGAGTGGTCGACGTGCTGGAGCGGAATGGACAGGGGCTGAATCTCAACCAGCCGGTACGAGATGGCATCGTGAGCCATTCCGGACGGGCTCCCGAGCCCGCCACGCTGGAGGGCAAGATCGTGCGCCTGGTCGACCGCGTGGCCTACATAAACCACGACATCGACGACGCCGTGCGGGCCGGGGTGCTGTCCGCGGCTGACCTGCCGGCCGAGCCGATCGAGATCCTCGGGCCCACGGGCCCGCGGCGGATCGACACGCTAGTCCATGACCTGGTCGAGACCTCAGAGTCGGCCGGTGGCATCGTGCAGGGAGAGGTGGCGGGGCGGGCCATGGCCCAGCTGCGCGAGTTCATGTTCGAGCGGGTCTACCTCGGCCCTGAGGCGACGGGTGAGCACGCCAAGATCCACCTGGTCGTCCGGTCCTTGTTCGAGCACTACTGCGCCCGACCCCAGGAGATCCCGGACTCGATTCCGGCTGGCCCGCTGGAGCGCCGGGTCACGGATTGGATCGCCGGGATGACCGACCGCTTCTGTATCCGTGCGTTCGAAGCGCTGAGCGTGCCGGTGGCGTTCGCGCAGTGAGGGCGGGCGGGTGAGGGTGGGCGGGTGACCAGATACACCGCCGATTCGCGTGACCGGGTGCGTGACGCGGTCGACATGATCGCGCTGGTATCGGCCCGCACCGAGCTGCGGCGGGCCGGGGTGAACAGCTATTTCGGGCTGTGCCCGTTTCACTCGGAGCGGACAGGGTCGTTTCATGTCCGGCCCGACGAGAAGCACTACCACTGCTTTGGCTGCCAGGCCTCAGGCGACCCGTTCGAGTTCGTGATGCAGACCGAGGGCCTGGAGTTCAAGGACGCCTTGGAGTCGCTGGCCGGCCGGTTCGGGGTCAAGCTGGAAACCGAGGCGGAGGATCCGGCCGCGGCGTCCCGCCGGGAACGGCGCGATCGGCTCCACTCGCTGCTGGACCGGGCCGCGGGCTACTACGCCCGATACCTCTGGGAGTCCGGCGAAGCTGCGCCGGCCCGTGACTACTTGGTGGGACGTGGACTGGACGAGCAGACCTTGCGGCAGTTCCGCGTGGGCTACGCGCCCAGCGCTTGGGACCGCATGCTGGTGGCCTCCCGCCGAGCCGGGTTCAGCGAGGAGGAACTGCTGGCCGTGGGGCTGGTGCAGCGGTCCAAGACCACGCCGGGGCGGGTGTACGACCGGTTCCGCGAGCGGATCATGTTCCCGGCCGCCGACGCGCGGGGCCGGGTGGTGGGGTTCGGGGCCCGGGCCATGCGGGAGAACCAGCCGCCCAAGTACCTCAACACGTCCGATGGAGAGCTCTACCACAAGCGTGAGGTCCTGTTCGGGATCGACCTGGCCCGGTCCGCGGCAGCCAAGGCAGGCCGGGTGGTTCTGGCCGAGGGCTACACCGACGTGCTGGCCATGCACCAGGCCGGGCTGCGCAACTGCGTGGGCATCATGGGCACCTCGTTGACCGAGGAGCAGGTGGGAGAGCTCGAGCGTGTGGTGGGTGCCTCGGGGGTGCTGGAGCTGTGCCTGGACGCCGACCGGGCCGGTCAGGAGGCCATGCTGCGGGCGGCCCGGCTGGCCGCGGGGCGTGAGCTGGAGCTGCGGGTGGTCCCGCTGCCCGAGGGCCAGGACCCTGCGGAGCTCATCGAGCAAGCGGGCGCTGATGCGTTGCGCGAGCGCGTAAGGCGATCCACCCACTTCGTCGAATTTGCGGTTGACCGCGTCCTGGAACGCTCGGACACGTCCAGCGCAGAGGGCCGAGATCGAGCGCTGGCTGCGCTCGCGCCGGTACTAGAGGTGCCCTTGACGTCTGGCGCCCTCCGCGAAGAGCTGCCACGCCGGATCTCCAACCACCTTGGCCTTTCCGAGGGGCGGCTGAAGGCGCTTCTGGACGCCGCCCCCCAGCCAAGGCGTAGCGGGACCGCTTCGCCCCAAAGCTCGCCGCTCGATCCCGCGGTGCGCGCCGAGCGGGCATTCCTGGTGTTGTGCATCGCCCTGCCCAGCGCCGGGCGGCGCGCGCTGCAGGCCATCGACCCCGACCAGCACTTGACCAGCCAACGCCTGCGTCGCGCGGCCCGGCACCTGTCCGGCCAGACCGAGATGCCGCTCACCGGTCTGGACCCGGAGGACGAGGAGCTGGCCCGGGTGATGGCCGACCTGGTTCAGCGCGCCGGCCGAGCCGGCGAGGTCACTCCCGAGCAGCTCGAGCAGCAGCGCCTGTACCTTGAGCGGGCCCGGCTCGAGCGGGCGATCCGTCGGGCCCAGGAGGAAGGCGGTCTGCGAGTAAACGATCTGGCCCGGGAGCGCGAGCACGTGCAGGGGGAGATCCGGGCCCTGGATGCCCGGATCGAGCGGGCGGTGTGAGCGAGCTCGAGTTCCTGGGGGCGCTCCAGGTCGAGTTGCTACGCCATCGCGACATGGAGCCCGCCCACCCCGCCCACCCACGGCACCAGGCGTTCCAGAGCTCGACGGTCGAGGCGCTGCTGGACGGGGCCTTCGACGGAGATCTGACCCTGGACGAACTGCTCGAGCACGGCGACCTGGGTCTGGGCACGCTGAACGGCCTCGACGGCGAGCTGGTCGTGGTCGACGGGCAGGCCTGGAAGGCGGATCTGGCCTGTGACCTCGTCCCCGCGCCCGCATCTGCCCGGACGCCGTATGCGGTGGTGGTGCCATTTTCGCCCGGTGCCCGGCTGGCCCTCGAAGGGCCGCTCGATGAGGCTGGCCTCGAGGCATGGCTGGCCAAGCCACTGACTGAGCCGGGTCGTCCGGTGGCCGTTCGCATCGACGGCCGGTTTACGCGCGTCCAGGTGCGGTCCGTGCCCCGGCAGACGCGGCCCTACCCGCCGCTGGCCGAGGCGATCGCCCACCAGCACATCCGCGAGCTGACCGATGTGGCCGGGACCATGGTCGGCTTCTGCTTTCCCGACGCACTCGATGGCATCGAGCTGCTGGGCTGGCACCTGCATTTCGCCAGCCAGGATCGGCGGGTAGGCGGCCACGTGCTGGGCTGCACGGTGGCCGAAGGCGTGGTCCACGTCGATAGCGTGACCGAGCTTCACGTCGAGCTGCCGCCGACGGTCGATGTCCACCGCGGGACCGCGCTCGATCAGGCTGGCCTGCGGCAGCTGGAGACGGAGCAGTAGGCGCCCCGGGCGCCTACTCGTACTGGAGCGCCTCGAGCACGTTCAGCCGGGCCGCACGGCGAGCCGGGAAGATGGCGGCCACGATTCCGGCCACGACGGCCGCGATCACGAACACCACCAGCGTGCCCACCGGGATCGTGAACGCGGCGTACTTGATCGCCGCCCCGGCCAAGAGCGCCAGGACTACCCCCAGCGGAATGCCGAACGCTGCGCCGAGCAGCGCGGTGATCACGCTCTCGTGCCGGATCATGCGTCGCAGCTGGCGCCGGGTCATGCCCACCGCCCGGAGCATCCCCAGCTCCCGCGTGCGCTCGAACACGGTCAGCACCAGCGTGTTCACGATCCCGAACAGGCTGACCAGGATGGACAGCGACAGCAGCACGTAGAGGAGGTTCAGCAGCGTGTTCAGCCCGGACAGCTGGTTGGTGACGAACTGGGATTTGGTCTGCAGCTTTGCGTCCGGGAACGAGGCCAGGGCGGCCGCCAGCCGGGCCGTGTTGGCCGGATTTGCTCCACCGTGGACGTTCACGAGTGTGAACAGGTTCTGGGGGTTCTGATAGTTGGCGTCGAACAGGCCGGTGGAGATGGTCACCGGCCCGTAGGGCGACCCGTTCTTCGGTGGGTCGGTGATTCCCCGCACCTGCACATGGAGCATCGCCCCGCTCGGGGCCTCCACCGTGAGCGGCGAGCCGACCCGCAGGTGGTGCTGGCTGGCGTAGTCGCTGGACACGAAGGCACCGTCTCGCCCCAGCTGGGCCGGCGTTTGGGGGCCGCCGGCCTTCCATTTGATCGAGATCACCTGGCTGACGCTGCCGTCGACCCCGGTCAGGTTGATCCGCTGGCCGAATGCCCGCCCGTTGCCGGCTCGCACGCCCGACACGACCAGTACGCCGGGAACGGGCTGTAGCGCCCGCGCCGAGGCGACGCTGATCGGCGCGAAGTTGTTGGTTGCGGTCACCGCGTAGTTGGCCACGAACGCCTGGTTCACATTGCTCTTGAAGCGGGTTCGCAGGCCAGCGGCCAGGGTCCCCACGAACGTCACCAGGGCCAGCCCGATCATCAGCGCCGACGCGGTGGAGGCCGTGCGGGAGGGGTTGCGCCGGGCGTTGCCGCGGGCCAGCACGCCGGCCGCGCCGCCGATCCGCGTGGCCGGGTAGCCGAGCACCCGGGCCATGGGCGGCACTAGCCTGGGCGCGAGCATGGCCACGCCTAGGAACAGGGCCAGCGCCCCTAGGCCCACGCCGAGCAGGCACACGGCCGTGGACAGGCCGCCGACGAACAGCCCCACCAGCATGAGCGCCACGGCCACCGCGATGGTGGCATAGGTGGCCTGCGGGCCGAAGCGGGCGAAGCGGGACGGCGGCAGCACGGCGCCCTCACGCACAGCCGCAATCGGCGGTACCCGGGTGGCCCGGAGCGCCGGTCGTAGCGCGGCCAGGAGGGTGATCACCACTCCCACCAGCAGAGAAACGATCACGGTGCGGGCCTTGAACACGGTTCCGGTCTGGGGCAGGTCGATCCCGAAGGACACGAATAGTGCGTTCAGCCCCTTGGCCAGGCCGAAGCCCAGGAACAGCCCCACGACTGAGGCGACGACTCCGATGACCAGCGCCTCGACCATCACCGAGCCGAGCACCTGACGCTGGCTGGCCCCGACCGTGCGCAGCGTGGCCAGCTCGCGGGTGCGCTGGGCGATGGTGATCGACAGGGTGTTGGCGATGACGAAGCTGCCGACAAACAGCGCGATGCCGCCGAAGGCCAGGAGGAAGTCCTGGAAGATGGTGAGGAAGCCGCTGGTGTCCTGCGTGGCCTTATTGGCCTGCTGCTGGCCGGTCCGCACCTGGCTGGCGGGGGGCAGCAGCGGTCTGATCGCCTGAACCAGCCGGGT
>DATKRM010000136.1:0-2418 GCA_035532195.1 Solirubrobacteraceae bacterium | reverse complement strand
AACCCAGCGCCCGGTCGCACCACGAGTTCCAAACCGGTCGATCGCACACCAATCGATGGCGCAAGCCACCCCGCTGCGCATCTGCGGCAGCGTGGTGACATCGGACGTCACCAACACCAGGCCTACTGCACGATCCGGGTTGAAACCTTGGACTGAGCCTGGTCGACCGCGGCGACCAGCTCGCTCACCGACATCTCACCGCGCTCCTCGAGCCAGCCGAGAATCCGAACGCGAGTTACGTCGCCGAGGCCGCGGAAGTACTTCGCAACCACATCAGGCTCGGCCGGCTGCTCGGGAAACACAAAAGGAGCTAACGCCAGGACGCTCTGGGACGCCATCGACCCGATGATACATCAGTCGATTCTGATATCGTGTCAGAGGATGCGGACATGGGGCGATGCCGCTCCGAGCCCGTCAGCTCCGCATCAAGTCTCTTAGAAGCTTCTTCAGCCCGTCTTAGCTGGTTGCGAGAGCCGGGGTTTGAAATGCTGGGATGGCCGCCAGCCCGGAATCGAACTCCACCCCGACGCCGTACCGGGCTCCCGGGCGCACCCCGCCCCCGGAGCGGAGCCGACGGCCGCGGGACCAGCCTGAGCTCGATACCCGGCGGGCCTGGTTGGTGCGTTTGAGAAAGGCCGCTCGCCCGCCCGAGCGATGACCGGCTCCTCCCGCCCGTCCGGCCGCCTCACCACCGCCCTGTGGGCGCTGGCCGGCCTGGCGACGATCGACGTGATCAGCTGCCTGGCGCGGTTTGCCACCGACGCCAACGACCACATGGGGTGGCTGCGGCTGGTGTGCGGCGGCCTGGCCACCGTGGGCTTTACCACCTGGGCGATCCGGCGGGGGCGGGCCGGGCCACCGTCCGAGGCCACGCCCGCCGGCCAGCTCATCGAGCCACCCCGACCGCGGGCCCGGCGGCGCCGGCTGCACTGCGTACTCGCGCCGGTTGTGCTGGGCGCCGGCACGGTGACGATCATCGACCAGTGGGGCACACTGAGCCAGGCGGTCAATCAGCTGCACCATCTCGACTGGCGCTTCGTCCGCTGGAGCATCTACGCCGAGGTGGGGTCGATCCTGGCCTTCGCCTTGCTCTGGGCCCGGCTGCTGCGGGCGCGGGAGACGAGGCTGAGCCTGGGCTCGATCATCGCGGTGACGCTGGCCGGCAACGCGTTGCTGGTCTCGCTGCCCGGAGGCCTGGCCTGGTCGACCACCTTCTCGTTCAACGCGCTGCGCCGCCGCGGAGTGACCCGAGCGGTGGCGACCCGAGTGCTGGTGGTGAGCACCGTACTGTCGATCGTGGCCCTGGCCACGCTGGCACTGGTGGGCCTCGACCTGGCCGGCGCCAGCGGACCGGTGGCCGGCATCGGTCCTTTGATAACCGGGATCGCGGCGGGCGTGGCGCTGCTGGTGACCGGGGTCGTGCTCGGCCTGCGCCGCTCTGGGCTGCTGGCCGGAAGCCGCGCCCGGGTGGCTGAGCTGGCGGGGGCGTTCCCGCGCCGGACGCTGGTATCGGCGGGGCTGGCCGCCACGTCCAACTGGGTGCTCGATTGCATCTGCCTGATCGGGGCGATCCTGGCCGTGGGCGGCCACGTCCCGTGGCAGGGGGTGCTGGTGGCCTACGCCGTGGGCCAGCTGGCCGAGAACCTCCCCATCACTCCGGGCGGCATCGGCGTGGTCGAGGGCGTGCTGACGCTGATGCTCGTGGCCTACGGGATGCACAACAGCACTGCCCTGGCCGCGGTGCTGCTCTACCGGATCATCAGCTTCTGGCTGCTGGTGCCGCTGGGCTGGGCCATGGTGGCCGCGATGGTGCTGCCGGGGCGGGCGGCTCGGGTACGAGCGCCGGTCCATTCTGAGCCAGCCGCCGTCTAACCAGATCCAACGCGTTCACGCGCGGCGGTAGGGATCAGCCACGTCGCAGGGCGGCGGACACCTCGCTGGCCGCGCGCAGCCGGCCCGTAGACGTGCATCGCGCGGGCACCGAAGTGGCCCACGAGCCCCCGGGTTCAAGGAAGCAGCTGGAAGGCTTTGGTGTGCTTGGGACGGACGACGCCGAAGTGTCGGTGATCAAGGGTTGCGATCTCCATGATGCCGTGGCGCTCTGCGGCTGCAATCACGGAAGCGTCGACGCTGCCGAGGGGCAGGTTGCGGTAGCCCGCAACAAGCTCCGCGATCCTCAGCAGGTCAGCGGGATGGACCGGCTCAAGCGAGAAGTCGCCGGCCGCCAGGTCTCCGAGGAATCGGACCTCGGGTTGCCAGCCGAGACGAGTAGAGAGCAGGTAGGCGACCTCGGTGATCACGAGGGTCGGGACGAGCAGAGGCCCGCGATGGGTCTCAAGCAGCTCGAGACACGCTGCGTGGTGCGCATCGTCGCCGTCGACATAGGCGTAGAGCGGGCCCGAGTCGACGATCAGCGCG
>DATKRM010000135.1:0-4220 GCA_035532195.1 Solirubrobacteraceae bacterium | reverse complement strand
CCGCAAGAACGACCTGGTGTTGGAGATGATCCATACCCAGGGGGTCGAGCCCTACGAGGGGTCGGTGCGCTACGTCAAGGCGGCCCGTGAGGCGGGACTGCGCCGGGCTGTCGTGTCCTCCAGCACCAACTGTCACGACGTGCTCGTGGCCGCCGGGATCGTCGACCTGTTCGAGCTGGTGATCGATGGTCACGTGACCGAGCGCGAGCACCTGAAAGGCAAGCCGGCCCCTGACACCTATTTGGCCGGCGCTCGTGGGCTGGGCCTGGAGCCGGCTCAGGCCGCGGTGTTCGAGGACGCGTTGGCCGGCGTCGAGGCGGGGCGGGCTGGCAACTTCGGGATCGTGGTGGGGGTGGACCGGGCCGGCCAGGCCGAGGCGCTACGCCAGCACGGGGCGGACATCGTGGTCCAGGACCTGGCCGAGCTCCTGAACGCCTGATGATCCAGCATCCGGCGTTTCCGATCGAGCCGTGGGCGGTGCGGGAAACCCACCTCGATCTGGAGCGGCTGCCGCAGCTGGAGTCAGTGTTCGCGCTGTCCAACGGACATCTGGGCTTGCGGGGAAACCTCGACGAGGGCGAGCCGTTCGGTCTGCCTGGGACCTACCTGGCCGGCCTCTACGAGACGCGGCCGTTGCCGTATGCCGAATCCGGTTACGGCTATCCCGAGGCCGGCCAGTCGGTGGTCAACGTGACCAACGGGAAGATCATGCGCCTGCTGGTGGAGGATGAGCCGCTCGACGTGCGCTACGGGACGCTGGAGCGCCACGAGCGGGTGCTGGACCTCCGAGCGGGGGTGCTGCGCCGCACCGTGGAGTGGCGCTCTCCCACCGATCGCCGGGTTCGCGTGACCTCGACCCGGCTGGTGTCGTTCACGCAGCGCGCGGTGGCGGCGATCCAGTATGAGGTCGAGCCGCTGGACGGGCCGATGCCGGTGGTGCTCCAGTCCGAGCTGGTGGCCAACGAGCCGCTGCCCGTGATCCACGACGATCCGCGCGCGGCGGCGGCACTGGCTGCGCCGCTGGTCTCAGAGTCCTTCGACTCCACCGAACAGCGCGCGGTCTTGGTTCACCGGACCAGGGCCAGCCGGCTGCGGATGGCCGCGGCGATGGATCACGTGGTGGAGGGGCCCCCGGGCACCGACGTCGAGAACGAGAGCTTCGCCGACCTGGCCCGGGTCATCGTGACCACGGACATCGAACCTGGCCAGTCGCTGCGCGTGGTCAAGTTCCTGGCCTACGGCTGGTCGGCCGAGCGCTCGGTTCCCGCTCTACGCGATCAGGTCTCGGCCGCGCTGCGCAGCGCCAAACACAGCGGATGGCAGGGGTTGGTCGACGAGCAGCAGGCCACTCTGGATGACGTCTGGACGCGGGCTGACGTAGAGATTGAGGGCGACTTAGAGCTCCAGCAAGCGGTCCGGTTCGCCATGTTTCACACGCTCCAAGCTGGGTTTCGCGGCGAGCAGCGGGCGATCGCGGCCAAGGGCCTCACCGGGCCCGGGTACGACGGTCACGCATTCTGGGACACCGAGTGCTTCGTGCTGCCGATCCTCACCTACACGCTCCCCAACGCGGCGGCCGACGCCCTGCGCTGGCGTCACGCCACGCTTCCAATGGCCCGCGAGCGAGCCAAGCAGCTCGGGCTGCCCGGCGCGGCGTTTCCCTGGCGCACGATCGCCGGAGAGGAGTGCTCGAGCTACTGGCCGGCGGGGACCGCGGCGTTTCACGTCAACGCCGACATCGCCTATGCCGTGGACCAGTACCAGATGTCCACCCGCGACGAGGACTTTGAGAGGGAAGTTGGCATGGAGCTGCTGGTGGAGACCGCGCGGTTGTGGCGAGGCCTCGGTCACCACGACGCGAAAGGCAGCTTTCGGATCGACGGCGTGACCGGGCCGGACGAATACAGCGCCATCGCCGACAACAACGTGTATACGAACCTGATGGCCGCGCGAAACCTCCGCGCGGCGGCCGAGATGGTGGCGCGCCACCCCGATCGGGCGGGCGAGCTGGGTGTGGACGAGGAGGAAGCCGCCGGGTGGCGCGACGCCGCCGCGGCCATGAGGATCCCGTTTGACTCAGAGCTGGGGGTGCATTGTCAGAGCGAGGGCTTTACCTCGCACCAGACGTGGGACTTCGCCTCCACCTCACCCGACCAATATCCGCTGCTGCTGCACTTTCCCTACTTCGACCTGTATCGCAAGCAGGTGGTCAAGCAGGCCGACCTGGCGCTGGCCATGCAGCTGTGCGGAGAGGCCTTCACCGCGGAGGAGAAGCTCCACAACTTCGACTACTACGAGCGCCTCACGGTGCGTGACTCGTCGCTGTCGGCGTGTAGCCAGGCAGTGATGGCGGCGGAGGTGGGCCACCTCGATCTGGCCTATGACTATTTGGGCGAGGCCGCGTTGATGGACCTGGACGACCTGGAGCACAACACTCGGGACGGAGTGCATATCGCCTCACTGGCCGGCAGCGTGATCGCCACGCTCATGGGCTTTGGCGGAGTCCGCATCAACGACGGGGATCTCATGTTCGCTCCCAGGCTCCCCGGGCCGATGACCAGGCTGAGGTTCCGCATCCTGTACTGCCTCCGGACCCTGCGAGTGGAGGTCACTCAGAGACACGCGGTCTACACCCTCGAGGAGGGCGACCCGCTGGACATCACTCACCACGGCCGGCGGCTGAAGCTGACCACCGACAAACCGCGCACCGAGGCGATCCCCCGGATGCCCATGATCGACCCTCCGACTCAGCCCCCGGGCCGGGCGCCGGCCAGGCGTCGACCGCAGCGCTAGCTGCTAGCGGCCGGCGGCGATGGCCAGGGCGCCCCGGCGCCCGCTGCGCACTGCGCCCTCCATGTAGCTCCCGGCGAGTGCAGTGGGCGGGTGTCACCCCGCGGTCCAGCTTACGACGGCGGGCCCTGTGGCGGCCGCGGCGGTCGCCCTCGAACCCGTCGGCCCGCCCTGCGCCGAAGCTGGTTGAACGTGTCTCGAGCCGTCGGGGCAGCAGGAGGAGGAGGTGGAGGGACCGGCGGTGGGGGCGGAGGCTGCTGTGCGGGCGGAGGGGAGGCTTGAGGTGGCGCGGCGGGCTGAGGAGGCTGGGGCTGCGGAGCCGCCGGTTCAGCCGGCTGAGCGGGCGGCGACGGTTCCCACGGTGAGGGTTGCGCCGGCGGCGGTTCCCATGGGGAGGCTTCGGGCGGCTGAGCGGGCGGCGGCGGTTGTGCCGGTGGATCCGGTTGTGCGGGAGGCGGCGGCTGCGCGGGTGGAGAAGCTGGCTGGGCGGGTGGCGGAGAGGCTTGTGGCGGAGCGGCCGGCTCAGCAGCCGGCTGCGGCTCGACGAGTGGTCCGCGCGCAGGCGGTTGCCCAGCCTCTCCGCCTCCGGGCCCCTGAGTCCCGGCCCGCGTGGCGGCCAGCTCGGCCTCCAGTTGGCGCTGGCGCTGGCGCTGCTTGCTGTACGCGTAGGCGGCCGCTGCGATCAGGGCCAGGATCAGCAGGATGAGGAACAGCCACCAGTGGTGCTTGATCCAGTCCCAGATCTTCTGCCACAAGGACCGCTTCGGCACCGCGGTGAAGCCAGCCTCCAGCGTCCGTTGTGTCCCGCTGAGGTCGACCCACGTCAGGATGACTTTGTAGGTCCCCTTCTTGAGCGACCCACCGAGCGACTGGGATAGCTGCGTTGTAGAGCCGGGCGCGAGATTGCGGTAAACGACGGTTCCGGTGGCCAACGCGGGCTGCCCCGGAAGCTCGTTCGCACCTCCCAGGTAGAGATGGAATGTGACGCTGGCTGGCGCCGTGCCGCTGCTGAGAACGCTGGCCCTCACGTGTGCAGGCGATCCCACGGTTCCGCTCGCCCGGAACCCCTTCACCGCGATCGCTGGTGCGGCCAGCTGGTTCGGTCCGACGAGCGTGAACGGAAGTGAGCGCGTGCGGCGCCCGCCGAAATCCATTCCCACTGTGGCGATGTAGCGGCCGGCGGGAAGGACCTTCCTGAGCAGGATCGGGAACTGCACCGTCGCGCCCGGCAGGATGATGTTCGCGGTCCATGGACTGGAGAACACGACTCGCCCACGGCTGTCGCGGATGAGAAAGGTCTCCTTGGACGGAGTCCCGAACATCTGCCCAGTGTTCGTGACGAACGGGAGAAAGCGTAGGACCCGCGGGGCATACTGCGAAACGGTGAAGTTGGTGAAATCCCCGGTGACCGTGTAGGCGCCCGGAAGCCT
>DATKRM010000134.1:0-7116 GCA_035532195.1 Solirubrobacteraceae bacterium | reverse complement strand
CCAGCCCGTTGCCGCCGTCGAGGCGGCCGGCGTGTAGCTGGACAGCTCGGATCAGGCCGAACTCGTCCAAGGCGGGCGGGCGCAGCCCGTAGACGAGACGGCGGATATCGACCACCGCCTCCTCGACCTGCGCTTCTAGCCCGACCAGCAGCCGGCCGGCCTTCTCAGGGTCGGTGCCGACGTGGGTGGCGGCCGCGTGCAGCCCCAGGGTTACCCCGGCCAGGGTCGGTCCGAGCCCGTCGTGCAGATCGCGGCGCAGACGGCGCCGTTCTTCCTCTCGGGCGGCCACCAGCTCGGCCCGGGATCGGGCCAAGGCGGCGGTGGTCCGCACCGCGTGGGCGGCGACGCCGGCCTGGCGGGCCAGGTCGGCGAGGAGCCGGCGGTCCGCTTCGCTGAGCGCCTCTCCCGGGCTGCGGGGGCTGACCAGCATCCGCCCGACCGTTTCCGCCTGGTAGCTCATCGGGAAGCCGACCGGCTCGTCCTTGGCCAAGCCGTGTTCGGCCGCCGGCATCCAGCCGTCTCCGTCGGCCAACTCGATGGCCACGTACGGCAGCCGCAGCCCCTCGGCCACCGCCTCGACCACCCCGGGCAGCACAGCCTCGGGCAGAAGTGCCCCCTCCAGACGGCGGCCCATGCGGGCCACAGCGTCATACGGCCGGGAACGATCCCCGTAGAAGAGCCGATCGACACCGCGCTGCACCCATCCCCGCAGAGGCTGGAACCCCGCGGCGGCGGCGACCGCCGCGATGACGTGCACACCCAGGCTGACCGTGCCGCCCACAGCGGCCTGGGCGGCAGCCACGATGGCCAGGTACACGCCGGCCACCAGACCGCTGACCACGGCGTAGACGACCGTGCGGCGGACCACCAGGTCGAGGTCGTAGAGGCGGTAGCGCAGGATCGCCACTCCCATGGTGGCGGGGATCAGCACGAACAGAATCGAGAAGCCGGCGTCGCTGACCGTGTTGGAGATCCCGTGCAGGGCGATCGGCACCGGCAGCAGCGCCACCCCGGCCAGGAACCACTTGAGCTGTTGGCGCTGTTCGCCGCGGTAGCGCCGCCAGCGCACAACCAGGCTGGCCACCCCACCGGCCACCGCGGCGATACCGCACGGAGCGCTGAGCGCGATCAGCGCAGAGAACAAACCTCGAGCTTGTCCGATCGCGTAAGGGTTGTTGAGGCCGGACACACTCTCCAACTTCTCCGGCGAGAACCCGTTGCCGATCGCGCCGAAGACCATGTAGGCGAAGCCGGCCCAGACCGGCCAACGCCAACGGCGCGACAACAGGCGTCCGGTGGGAAACAGCTGGGGTAGTACCCCGGCGAACAGCCCGACAACCGGTAGGGCCGCAAAGTCGGCCAGCCAGGCGACAAAGGTTCCCGCCGGCAGCGACCCGGGCGCGTACACCAACGCCCGCTTGGCGTACTCGTCCCCACAACCCAGCACGGCCATCAGCACCGCACCAAAACAAAACAGCCAACCCAGCCGGTTCTGCGGACGCTGCCAGACCACCAGCGTGCCGACGACGGCGAAGCCGACCGGGCCAGCACCGAACGCCGCGGCGAGGGCGTGGCCGTTGAGCCCGGCCAAGACCCAGGCGAACACCCACAGGCATACGGTCGTCGCCAGAGCGGCCACAGCGAGCGCCCGGCTCCACACGGCCGTGCGGGACGCGAAGTCAGCCCGGTCCGGTTCGCCCACCTGGCCAGTATCGCACCCCTTCGCCGCCCACAACCTGCACGCGAACATCGCGGCGACACGGAGTGAACGGGGCGGGCATGATGGTTCAAGAATGGGACAGCACCGTGTTGCCCAGCACGACGAATGCCGTGCTCGCCACGATCGTGACCACAGCCAGCACCGTCGCTACGTTGTACGGCCTGGCTGTCGTCGCTCCCGTCGCGGCCCCTCGGCGCCCCTCGATGCCGAGCAACGCCGCGGCTGCGCCAATCACAATGGGTACCCCGCTCCAGAACGCCGCGCACGACACCACGGCGACGGCACCGAACCCGACGGCCCATCGCGGAGCGGAAGGCGCGGCGGCCCGGATGGCGCGAAGCCCCTTAGGCACCAGCCCGGCGAACACCGCCACGCCCACGACGACCGATACGACGATCAGGAACGGCACTCCGGCCTGCTGGTTGGCTTTGGGGTGCGGATCGCCATAGGCGGCGTAGGCGGCCAGCCCGGCTGCCGCCGCGATCGCGGCCAGAGCAACCCATGCCGTCACACTCCTTGCACTTTCTAGCTCCCGCGTTGTCTGAAGCTGCGTCGACATCTGAGTTCTCCTGTCTGTTGGCTGGGACATCGCATTGAACTGTGCGCCTTGCCGCGTCCCGCCGTCATGAGGCCCGAGTCCCAGCCGGCCGGGAAATCCGTGCTCCCAAGCCGACAGATGCCCGACGGTCCCCGCCCACGAGACCGCCAGAAGAAAGGCGCACCACTGATACGGCACACGAGTACGCCCGCGTTCTTCCGACGACCGACACCGCGGGAGATCCCTTCGAGATCGAACCCCCGGCCCGTCACCGCTGAGCCGCTCACCAGCGCTGTGGCCCGCCGGTTCCCCAAGCGCTGTTCCGTAGCGCCCACACGGGACGAGGCTCCTCAGCATCGACACTCACGTCGCGAGGCTATGGGTGGGCACCGCGATCACAGCTCGGCTACTGGATCCTTGGACCGAATCTCGAACCCCGACTACCGGCAGCGTCGATCGTCCTTCGGCACTTACAGAGCCGGACCGCCAACGAGGCCAACTGGAGCCGATGACGGTGACGCGCTTCACCGCGGCCTGCTTGCCGCCCAGCTACATTCGTTGACTACCGGTGAAATGGACGGAGCAGGCCAGCTGGGAACCCACTGAACCGATCAACCTGCGCCGCCGACACACGTCGGCGCAGGAGCGTCCAGGGCGCCACCGTCATTCAGCTGCCACCGCTAAGAGAGCACTGGCCGAAGCTGACCGCGAAGAATTTGCCGTTGGGGCTGAGATGCACCATCGCGCTGATCTTGCCGAGTAGCCCTCCGGTGGCGTTCGTGATGCTGAACTCGTCGGTGCTCGTAAGCACCACCGGCTCGTTGCCGTCTGGGTCGATAAACGTGCCGCCGAACCAGTCTGCACCGTACATGCTGTAGGTGTTGCCGATGTCATCTGTGAGGGTAATAGGGCTAGGGGTCTCCGTATCCGTGACGTGGTACTCGCCCCGGCTGTCGGCATTCTCGTGAAAGACGCCCGCAAGGGCGCTCCCGGCGGTGGCGGTCAGCTGTGTCGCACCGCAGGCGATGGTCGCGCCGCTGACATCAGTTTGATAGTGGTAATTCAGGGTTTCGGCTGCAGCCGCCGGTCCGGCCAGCGCGATCCCGGCAGCTGCCAGGGCAGAGATGCTGGCAGCCGCGGCGGCCACTTTTCCGCGTCGTGTGGTCGGCCTTGTTCCTCTTGCATCGATCACTTCATAGCTCCTTTTGTCGAAACAGGCGCGGGACGTACGCATGAACAGCCATCCCGCGCACCACCGTCATCCGCGGTGCCTGTCGCAGTGTGGCTTCGTGGTTGTCCCGGCGTCATGAGGCACGTGTCCTATGTGCTCGGGAAACCTCGAGAGAGGATCACCACCGAGATGAAGAAGATGTGCCCAGCAGTTTGCCCTGGCGAGGGCGACCACCCACGGCCCAGCCGCGGCGTATGGCTCCCTTCCCTCCCTGCCTGCCGCCCCCAAGCGGCAACTAACCGGCCCCTACACGGATTGTTGTCCAGGGACCAGCGCGAGATGGCCGCCGCTGTCTTTTGTTCAGTGCCCGGGCGTTCACTTGGACCCGGCAGGTGGCGGGTCAGGTCGCTGCGGGTGCGGTCACGCTCGCCGCTGGCGTGGCGGCGGCCCGGCTATCTGGGTCGGTCCACTGCTCGTCGCTTATGGCGAGGATGCGCCGGGCGATCCACCCGAATGTGGCTAGTCCGAGGATCTGCTGGATGACCTCGGCTGCGGGGAGCGGTACCGAGTCGAGCAGGAAGAACACGACTGCGGCGACGAGCAGCACAGGCGAGGCGAGTCGGGCACGGACGATCGCCCCGGCCAGGACGACGAAGGCGACGGGCAACGCCCAAACGAGGATCATGACTGCTGGGGCGAGATGGTCGAGGCGGTTCACCACGGCGGCGGCGTTGCCATTGGCCTTCTGGGCGAGAGCGACGATGAACATCTGGTGGATGCCGATGAGGGTCATGCCTGGCGCGCCGATGATCCCGAGGGCGCCGCCTATGTGGGCTAGGCGGCGGCCGCGGCCACGCACGACGTGCATGAGGGTGAGTACGGCCAGGGGGGCCAGGATGCCGGCGGCGATGTTCAGCCAGGCGGCGCCTTGCATGGCCCCGGGGTGGGCGATGGCCGCTTTGAGTTGGTCGGCGTTGGTGTGCGAGTCGGTCGGCTCTACTATGGCAGAGCCCAGTAACGCCACGAAGAAGGCGACGATGCTGGCGGCCCCGACCCTGCGGCGGACCGTGGCGGTCTGGTCGACCACCGGTGTTCGGTCTGGCGATTTCGAGGTGGGAGGCATTGGCTGTCCTTTCGGGTGTCACGGATGTCCTGGAAGCTAAGAACAAAGCCTGGGGGTCGTCGTCGGCTCGCAGGGTGATTCGTGGGCGCCGGGAGGATGACCCCGGGTCCCCCTCCAGGTGGATGCGGCGGTCTTCGGCTGTCCATATGGTTGGCGGGGTGGAGCAAGAGGCCATCTCCGGGCGGGCCAGGCCGATGGTGTTGGTGTGGTCGGACCGGGTTTTGGCCGTGGCGGTGGTGGCGGCGACCGCTGGGGCGGCGGTGGGCTGGGGGCGTTACTCGCCTGCGGTCACCGTGTCAGCCGTGGTGCTGGCGGGCGGTATGGGTGTTTTGGTCGTGCGCCGTCGTTACCCGCTGTTGACGCTGGTCTTGGTGGGGGCCACGGCGGTGGTCGAGGCGTCGCTGACCACCAACGAGGCTGCTAGCCCGCTGATGGCGTCGATCATGTTCGCCGAGTATTCGCTGGGTGGATATGCCGATCGGCGGTCCTCGGCTGCGGGTGTCGGGCTGGGGGTGCTGGTCGTCTTTGGGGCCCAATCCGTCTCGCCGCCCTCGGGCTATTCCGCGGCGTCCTCGGTCGGTTTCTTCGCCGTGCTTTTGGTGCTGGTTCCGTTCGGGGCGGGGCGAATTGTGCGCTCCCGGCGAGCTCTTGGGGAGCGGTTGAGTGAGATCACCGACCGTCTCCACGAGTTGGCCACCGAACCCGAAGGCTCACTGGTGGCTGAAGAGCGTGCCCGGCTCGGCCGGTCCTTGGAGGCGACGGCGCTCAGCGGCTTGGACGCCTTGGCCTCCTACCGGGAGGTGGCCAGTCTCGATGAGGTGGAGGCGATCGAGACCACAGCCCGACGGACTCTCAGCGAGGTGCGCGGCCTGCTGGTCGGCCTGCGCGGCCAGCCGGACCCACAGCCGGCGCCGGCCCTGGGTGAGCTGCGGGCCCGGGTCGAGGCCGCCCTAGTCGCCGAGGCCACATCCCCCCAGGTGGAGGCTGCCGTGCCTGGGCGTTGGAGCTTGGTGAGCGACCGCCGAATCGATCGCACGCTGGTAGTGGCGGGTGCCCTGTACGCGGCGGCGATGGTGGCCACCACCGTGGCGCACAGCAGGGGTGGTCTGCTGGCGGCCAGCCTTGTGGCTGCCGTGTCGATGGGCACCCCGGTGGTCTTCCTGCGCCGGGCGCCGCTCGCCGCCGCCGGGGCTTCGGTTGCCGTGGCGGTGGTCTACTCGGCGCTCGCGCATCCCGCGGATCCATCCTCGGGGGTGCAGGCGACGTCGGTGCTACTGCTCGCACCCTTCGCCCTGGGCATCTGGGAGCCCTCCCGGCTGAGGAAAGGCCTCGGCGTGGCCCTCTGTTTCTTGGCGGTGCCGGCCTTGGTGTTAGCCGACCGCTCCGCGCACCTGAGCTCAGTCGGACCCTTGCCGGTGATCGTCTTCGGGTTGTTCGCCATCGGCGTCGTCCTGCGGGCCCGCTCTGAGAAGCTTTCGCAGCTGGCCGACGCCGCCCTGCGCCTGAACCAAGCACGAAAGACCAAAGCATCGCTCGCCCTACGAGCCGAGCGCGCCAAGGTCGCCCGCGAGCTACACGACGCCCTGGCCCATTCCCTCACCGCGATCCTCCTCCAAGCGACGGCCGCCCGGCGGGTATGGCAAACCAATCCCGACCTCGCCTGCGAGCACACCAACACGCTGCGGACCACCCTCGCGGTATCCGCCGGAGAGCTGCGTCAACTGGTCGTGGCTCTGACGCTGGGCTCGGAAGTCGAAGTCGGCTTCGAGCAGATCTCACGCCTCGCCGAGCAGGCGCGGGCATCGGGCCTCGGCGTCGTCGTTCGGCTGAACGCCACGCCCGCTGCTTGCCAAGACCTCGACGCTGGGATAGCAGCCTACCGAATCACTCAGGAGGCGCTCACCAACGCCGCCCGCCACGCCCCCGGCTCGCAGGTGACCGTCGAGGTCAGCTGCGTCGACTCGGAACTGCGGCTACGGGTCACCAACGGCTCACCGACCACCCAGGCTTGGCCAGTCCCGGGGGCCGGACACGGCATCGCCGGGATGCGCGAGCGAGCCCGCACCTTAGGCGGCTGCTTGGATGCCGCGCCCGTCCCCGGTGGCGGCTTCGCGGTGACCGGGCGAATCCCGCTCAAGGGATCAACATGATCAGCGTCCTGCTGGCCGATGACCAGTCGCTGGTGCTCGCCGGCCTTCGCACCATCCTCGAAGCGGAGGCCGACATCGAGGTGATCGGCGAAGCCCGGACCGGAGCCGAGGCGGTCGAGGCGGCCCGGCGACTGAAACCCGACCTGGTGCTCATGGACATACGCATGCCAGGCATGGACGGCATCGCCGCCACCCGCCAGCTGGCCGATACCGACACCAAGGTGGTGATCCTCACCACCTTCGACCTGGATGAGTACGTCTATGACGCACTCGTGGCTGGGGCGGCCGGGTTCTTGGTCAAGGACATCCCCGACGACCAACTCGTCTCGGGTGTACGGGCCGCCGCCAGCGGAGACACCCTGCTGGCCCCCTCAGTCACCCGCCGGCTCATCGAGTCCTACACCCGCCGACCCC
>DATKRM010000133.1:0-4688 GCA_035532195.1 Solirubrobacteraceae bacterium | reverse complement strand
CGCGGATTGCGCGACACACCCAGCCGACCCGGGGCACCTGCGGCCCCTGTGCCGGGATATCGCGGATTTGGCGACGGGCCGGTGGCAGAACCGGGGTGAGGCCGGTAATCCGCGCCCGGCACGCCCTTGCGCCGCGCCCGGCTGGCCCCGGCTCTAGCCCCGCTGTGGCGCCGCGCCGCCCCGGTTGATGTGGCCCGGCCAGCCCCGCCGAATGCCGGTCACCAAAAACCCGCAACTAGGCGGTTTAGACCTCAGGACCGTCCGCGCGCCTGCCTATGCTCGGAGACCGATCGATGAGCTCCGCCTGCGCCCATCTGCACGTCCATTCCGAGTACTCCCTGCTCGACGGAGCCTGCAAGATCGACCATCTGGCCGAGCGCGCCGCGGCCTTCGGCCAGCCCGCCCTGGGACTGACCGATCACGGCGTGATGAACGGGGCCGTGGAGCTGTTCACCGCCTGTCAGAAGCACGGAGTCAAGCCGATCTTCGGTTGCGAGGTGTACGTCGTGGAGGACCACGCTCGGCGGGCCCCGGGACGGCTCGACCGCTTCCACATGACCCTCCTGGCCGCTACCCCGACCGGGTATCGGAACCTGGTCAAGCTTTCCTCGGCTGGCTTCCTGGAGGGCTTTCAGCGCGGCAAGCCGTCGGTCGACATGGGCCAGATCGCGGACCACGCCGACGGGGTCATCGCGCTCACGGGCTGCCTGCAGTCCCGCTTCTGCCAATTCCTGCTGGACGGGCGTGATCGCGACGCCCGAGCCCACGCGGACGAGCTGATCGGTGCATTCGGCCCGGAGAACCTGTACTTCGAGGTGCAAAAGAACGGGCTGGCCGAGCAGGACCGGGTCAACGAGGGCACGGTCCGGATCGCTCGGGAGCTGGGACGGCCGCTGGTCGGGACGGGCGACGTCCACTACCTGCGCCGGGAGGACTACCACCACCACGCGGCACTGTTGTGCGTGCAGACCAAGTCGACGCTGTCCCAGCCCAAGATCAGCTTCGACACCAATGAGTTCTACCTGCGGTCAAACCAGGAGATGGCCCAGGCGTTCGCCGAGTGGCCCGAGGCGCTGGCCTCGACCCTGGAGATAGCCGAGCGCTGCGACGTGGAGCTCGAGCTGGGTCGCCAGCTGATCCCGCGCTACACGACCCCCGGCGGCGAGACCGAGAGCGAGTATCTGCGGACGCTCGTCCAGCAGGGGCTACGTCTGCGCTACGGCGACCCGCCGCCGGCCGAGGCTGTGGAACGGGCCGACTTCGAGCTGGGGGTGATCGAGCGGATGGGCTTCGCCGGCTACTTCCTGATCGTCTGGGACTTCGTCAAGTACGCCAAGGAGTCCGGGATCGCCGTGGGGCCGGGACGCGGATCGGCGGCCGGATCGCTGGTCGCCTTCTGTCTGGCGATCACCGATGTGGACCCGCTGAGCTACGACCTGCTGTTCGAGCGCTTCCTGAACCCGGAGCGGGTGTCGATGCCCGATATCGACATCGATTTCTCGGTCCGGGGCCGGGAGCGCGTGATCCGCTACGTGACCAACAAGTACGGCAAGGAGTCGGTCGCGCAGATCGTGACCTTCGGCAAGATGTTCCCGCGCGCGGCCACTCGAGACGGGGCGCGTGTGCTGGGCCACGACTACGGGGCCGGCGACCGACTGGCCAAGCTCATCCCCGACCCGGTGATGGGCCGTCCTCCCAGCTTCGAGGAGTGTCTGAAACCAGGCCAGCCGCTCCGGGCCGAGGTCGACAAGGACCCGACGGCCAGGCAGATCATCGACGTCGCCCAAGGCCTGGAGGGGATCGTCCGCAACTCCTCGATCCACGCCGCCGCGGTGGTGATCGCCGACCGGCCGCTGACCGAGATCGCGCCGTTGCAGATCGCCGACGCGGGCACCAACGAGAACGGCGAGAAGGTGTTCCGGACCGTGACCCAGTTCACGATGAAGCCGATCGAGCAGATCGGCCTGCTGAAGATGGACTTCCTGGGGCTGCGCAACCTGGACGTGATCGAGGACGCGCTCGACATCATCGAGCGCTCGACGGGCCAGCGTCCGGACATGACCACGCTCCCGCTGGATGACGCCAAGACCTACGAGATGATGGCCCGCGGGGACTCGATCGGCGTGTTCCAGTTCGAGTCCGAGGGCATGCGGGAGACGCTCAAGCGGGTCAAGCCGTCCGAGTTCGAACACCTGATCGCGCTGAACGCGCTGTACCGGCCCGGGCCGATGGAGAACATCCCCACCTACACCCGCGGCAGGCACAACCCCGAGTCGGTGACGTACGCCGACGACCGGCTCCGGCCGATCCTGGAGGCGACTCACGGCGTGATCGTCTACCAGGAGCAGGCGATGCAGATCGCCAAGGAGATCGCCGGGTTCTCCGGGGCCAAGGCCGACGACCTGCGCAAGGCCATCGGCAAGAAGAACCGCGAGGCCATGGCCAAGCTCAAGCCCGAGTTCTTCGATGGGTGCCGCGCCTCGGGCACGGCCGAGCCTGTGATCGAGCAGCTGTGGACGACGAACGAGCGCTCGGCCGACTACAGCTTCAGCAAGAACCACTCCGCTCCCTACGCCCTGATCGCCTACCGCACGGCCTGGCTGAAGGCCAACTACCCGGCCGAGTACATGGCGGCGCTGATCTCCTCGGTGATGGACACCAAGGACAAGGTCCCGTTCTTCGTGGCCCAGGCCGAGCAGATGGACATCTCGATCCTGCCGCCCGACGTCAACCTTTCCGACCACGAGTTCGTGACCGTGGGCAGCAACATCCGGTTTGGGCTGGACGCGGTAAAGGGGGTGGGCTATGCCGCAGTCGAGGCGATCAAGCAGGCCCGAGGATCCGGGCCGTTCACCAGCTTGTATGAGTTCTGCTCGAGGGTTGACGGCCGAGCAGTCAACAAGAAGGCGATCGAAGCCCTGATCAAGTGCGGGGCGTTCGGTTCCACCGGGGCCACGCGTAAGGGCATGCTCCAGGTGCTGGAGCAGGCTCAGGGGGCGGGCCAGAAGGCCCAGCAGGATGCGCTGATCGGTCAGGGCTCGATCTTCGACACCCTAGGCGGCGACGGCGCCGGGCCTGAGGACGCGGCACAACTCGCGCCCAGCCACGCGCCGATCCCCCAGATTGAGTTCGAGCGCGCCGAGCTGCTGGCCGCCGAGAAAGAGTCGCTGGGCCTGTTCATCTCCGCCCATCCGCTCAAGGAGGTGCATGGGGCGCTGAGAGCCCGCGTGGACTGCTCGCTGGCCGAGCTGACGGCCAAGCCGGACGGCGAATGGGTCACCGTGGGCGGGATGATCATCCAGGCCAAGCGCATCCGGACCAAGAAGGGCGACCCGATGGTGTTCGCCACGCTCGACGACCTGGAGGCCTCGGTCGAGGTGCTGGTGTTCGGCAAGGCGCTGGCCGCCGCGGGCACCACCGGCCCCGAAGGGGACGGTGGTCCGGTGCAGGCGGACTCGATCGTACTGATCCGCGGCCGGGTCGACCACAAGGACCGCGACAAGACGTGCGTGGTGGCCCAGCAGATCGAGCGCTTCGAGCCCAGCCCCGAGGAGGTGCGCCAGGCGGCCGAGGAGGCAGTCCGGCAAGCCGCGCCGCCTCCGGTGCTCTGTCTGCGATTGGACGCGCGCATGCTCCCCGCCTCGGCGCTCAGCGAGCTCAAGGACCTTCTGGCCGGCTGCCCCGGCGAGGCCGAGGTGGTGGTCGAGCTTCAGACCTCGAGCGGGCACCGGCGCCTGCGCCTGGGCCAGGAGTTCCGGGTCAAGCGCAGCGCGGCCTTGCACGCCGAGCTCGAGTCCCTGCTCGGGGCGGCCATGGTGAGCCCGGCAGCGGCCCCGCCGGCGCCGCCAGCTGAGGTCGTGGCGGTCGAGCCCGGACCGGGCGCGGAAGCGGTCGCCGCGTCGGCCTAGGGCACCCAAGGGCCGTGCCAGCCGCCGTAGCGGGCGGTCAGGCGATCCGCGGCGGGCGGACCCCAGGTCCCCGGGGCGTAGGGGATGGCGGCCGGAGGCCGGTCGAGCAGCGGCTGTACGATCCGCCAGCTCTCCTCGACGTTGTCCTGGCGGGTGAAGTGGGTGCTGTCGCCCACCAGCGCGGCATGGAGCAGGACCTCATACGGTGTCGGCGCCTCGCCGCCCTCCTGAGCGAACTCCATGTCCAGCTCGATCGGCCCGGGCCCGGCCTGGTCGGCCCGGTGAGCGTCGAGGATCATGCGGATTCCCGTCCCAGGGTCGATCCGGAACACGATCTGGCTGGGCGCGGGCCGGCGCTTGGCCAGGCTGATGAACTGCAGGCGCGGTGGGTGCCGGAACAGCAGGCGCATCTCGGTCTGCCGCACGGGCAGGCACTTGCCGGTGCGGATGAAGAACGGCACCCCGGACCACCGCCAGTTGTCCACGTGCAGCTGGAGCGCGGCAAAGGTCTCGGTGTTGGAGTCCGGGGCCACGCCCTCGATCTGCCGGTAACCCTCGTACTGGCCCCGCACGTAGTGCGCCGGGTCCGCATCGTCGGTGGCTCGGAAGACCGCGCGCTGGGTGTCCTTGAGCGTGTCGGGATCCGGGCCGGCCGGGGCCTCCATGGCCGTGGCGGCCATCAGCTGGAGCAGATGGTTGACCACCACGTCGCGCAGCGCGCCCACCGGGTCGTAGAACCGGCCGCGATCCTCCACCCCGAAGTCCTCGGCCATCGTGATC
>DATKRM010000132.1:0-12694 GCA_035532195.1 Solirubrobacteraceae bacterium | reverse complement strand
CATCGGCATCCTGCTCATCACGCTGCTGGCCCGCAGCACGGCCGGCGGCAGCGGGATCGCGGCCACCAATGCGCTATTCGGCTCGATCTACTCGCTCGGTGCTCAGGACACGATCCTGGCCGTGGTGGCCTGCGGGGTGGTGGCGGTACTGGTGCTGGTCTCATTCCGGCCCCTGCTGCTGGCCTCGTTGGACTCCCAGATGGCGCTGGCCCGCGGTGTGCGGGTGCGGCTCCTGGGCGTGGGCTTCCTTCTGGCGCTGGGCGTGATCACCGCCGAGAGCACCCAGGCCGTGGGCGCGCTGCTCCTGCTGGGCCTGCTGGCCGCGCCGGCTGGGGCCGCTCACCAGCTGACCGCTCGTCCCTACGTCGGCCTGGCCCTGTCGGCCGGGCTGGCGGTGGGCGCGATGTGGGCCGGGCTGGCGCTCAGCTACCAGATCCCATCGCTGCCGCCGAGCAGCGCGATCATCGGCCTGGCCGCCGCGGCCTACGGGCTGGCCGCCCTGGCCCGCCGGTTCAGGTGGCGCGCAGCGCCTCGGTCGGGCTGAGTCGCGCCGCCTTGGAGGCCGGGTACAGGCCAGCCAGCGCCCCGATCAGCAGGCCCGCCGCCGGCGCGCCCACCAGCGCGTAGGCCGGCACCACCCACGGCTCGCTCTGGGCCAGGGCGTAGGCCAGGGTGGCCAGGGCGCCCATGATCAGCCCGGCCACCCCCCCGATCGCCGCCAGCATCGCCGACTCGGTGAGGAACTGTGAGCTGATGTGGCGCTTGGTGGCGCCCAACGCCCGCCGCAGGCCGATCTCGCCCCGGCGCTCGAGCACCGAGATGACCATGATGTTGGCGATCCCGATCGCTCCCACCAGCAGGGCCACCGCGCCCAGGCCGAGCAGCAGCGTGGTGAACTGGCCCTTGGCCGCGGCCCGCGCCTGCAGAGTGTCCGACGGCCGGCTGACCTGAACCCCGTCCGGAGTCTGCGGATCGGCGACTGCGGCCAGTATGCCCGCCACCTGTGGGACGTGGTTGACGTCGGCGCGCACGTAGATCTCGGTGGCGTTGGGCTGGGTCCGGAACAGCTGCTCGCCCACCGGCAGGCCGATGAACGCCTGGCTGTCCAGCCCGGGGTCGAGCACCACCGGCTTGAGGATCCCCACCACGGTGAACCACCGGCCGCCCAGGAACAGCTGGAGGTGCTGGCTGGCCGAAGGGATCTGGAGAATGGTGGCCGCCTGAGCGCCCAACACCACGGTGGGGAACCGCTGGTTGCTGGCGTTCAGGAACTGGCCCGAGGCCAGGCTGCCGCTGACCGCGCCCAGCAGCCCCGGATCGGTGGCGTCCACGCCGATGCCGCCGGTCTGCTCCGAGGGCACGTAGGGGCTCCGCAGCACCGCGGCCCCCGACACCTGGTAGACGGCCGAGGCCTGCTGCACGTTGGGCTGGTGCTGCACCGCGCCGAGCGCCGAGCTGGGCAGCACTTCACTGGACCCAAAGGTGGTGGTGCCGGGGGCGACCGTGAGCAGGTTGGTCCCCAGCTGGTCGATCTGGGACAGCAGGTTGGCCTGGCTGGAGGCGGAAACGCCGACCACCGCGACCATGGCCCCGATCCCGATGGCGATCCCCAGGGCCGACAGCGCGGCCCGCAGGCGCCGCGTCCGCAGCCCCTGGAGGGCCACCGAGACCAGCTCGTGCGGCGCCAAGCTGGCGCCGTCAGCCATGGTCGGCCACGATCTCTCCGTCTCGCATCTGCAGGCGCCGGCCGAACGTCGAGGCCACGTTCTCGTCATGGGTGATCAGGACCAGCGTCGAGCCCTCGTCGGCCAGCTCGTGCAGCAGCGCCAGCACCTCCTGGCCGGAGCGCGAATCGAGGTTTCCGGTCGGCTCGTCAGCCAGCACGATCAGCGGGCGCTTGGCGATCGCCCGGGCGATGGCTACCCGCTGCCGCTCGCCGCCAGACAGCTGCGGTGGCCGGTGGGTCAGGCGTTGTTCGAGGCCCACGCGCTCCAGCGCCGCCCGGGCCGCATCCCGGCGCTCGCGGGCCGGGGCACCGGTGTACAACATGCCGTTGGCCACGTTGTCGAGCGCGTTCATCGTGTCCTGGAGGTGAAACCCCTGGAACACGAAGCCGATCCGGTGAGCCCGCAGGCCGGCCAGCTCTCCATCGGTGGCCCCCACCACATCGTGGCCGGCCACCTCGACCTGCCCGCTGGAGGGTCGCTCCAGCGTGCCCAGCACGGTGAGCATCGTCGTCTTGCCGGACCCCGAGGGACCGACCACAGCCACCTGCTCGCCGCTCTGCATGTCGACGCTGACCCCACGCAGGGCGTGGACATCGCCGGGATAGACCTTGCTGACCTGGCGCAGGCGCAGGGCGACGCCGTTGGCCGGCCCGGCGTCGCCGCTCATCCCTGCGAATCCGTCACCTGAAGCCCCGGGTAGATGCCCGATCCGGAGATCTGGACGTAGCCGGCGGCAAACAGGCCCGGAGTCACCGGGATCAGCGTATGAGGCGACGCGGCCTGCTGGACCACGTAGCCGCCACCCTGGGTCGCGATCAGCGCGGTCACCGGAACCGACAGCACGTTGCTGGCGCGCTGCTGGGCGAAGTTGACGCTCACCGCCGCCTGGTCCAGCCCGCGGACCGGCCGCTTGCCGGTCAGCGTGATGGTCACCGGGATGGTCGCGCTGGGCTGCGCGGATGCACCGCTGCCACCGGCGCCGGACGCGCCCGAGGAGCTGGAGGAGCTCTGGGCCACCGGGCTGACCTGCGTGATCTTGCCGTCCACCGTGCTCGAGTTGGGCAGCTGCACGGTAACGTCCTCACCGACCACGGCCTCGGTCTGCTTGGTGGCGTCAAGATTGACGGTCACGACCTCCTGGTTCGAGGTGGTCTGGAGCACGGGCTGGGCCGTGGCAGCGCCGGCGCTCGATCCGGCGCCAGAGGCACCGGAACCGCCGGAGGCCGCGCCTCCGCCCGCGCTCGATCCGCCGCCTCCGCCACCCCCCGCACTGCGGCCAGCCGCCGCCGAGGTCGACGCGCCGGCGCTACCTCCACGGCTGCTGGAGCCCGCCGCGGCCGAGCTCTTGCTGGCCTTGAGCTCGGCGATCTCGGCTTTCAGCAGAGCGATCAGCGCCAGCAACTGCGCGTTGGACTGCGCGCTGCCGTTGCCGCTCGAGCCGCCGTTACCCGAGCCCGAGCCCGAGCCCGAGCCCGACGGCGTCATCGTGGCCGTGCTCGAGTCGGGCGTGGTCGTCGTGGTGGTGGTCTTCAGGTCGACGAACTGCGGGGCCGGCGGAGTGCCGCTGAGCCTGGCCTGGCTGGTGCTCGACGCCGCCGAGCCCGACGCCCCGGTGCCGGAACTACTGGATCCTGAGCCACTCGAGCCGCTGCCGCTGCCGCTGGCGCCCGAGGCGGCGCTACCTCCGGTCGACCCGAGCAGGGTCTGAACCGTGGTGATCAGCTGCGCACCGGGCAGGAACACCACCTGACCCAGTGTCACGCTCCCGGTCTGGGTCTGGCCGGTGGCCGACTGCCAGCGATTCACCGCGTCGGTGGTGCCGGTCTGCCAGGTCTGGTTGACGGTGATCTCGTGGCTGGGATCAAACCCCAGGTTGACCAGGTTCTGATTGAGCTCCTGGATGTCCGGGCCATCGCTCACGCCGGAGGTCAGGGTCCGGTAGGCGGGCGTGGCCCCTTCGAACAGGACCACCGGGCTGTTGTCCACCTTGAACAGCGTCCCGCCGGCCGTGATCTGCTGGCCCACCGTGGGCAGCCAGGTGATCGTCCCGCTCAGCCGGTTGTACACGGTGCTCGGCTTGGCGTAGCCGAGCGTCCCCGACTGGGTGTCCGTGGCCACGAGGTTCTGCCGCTGCACGGTGGCCGCCCCAGTGGCCTTTGGAGCGCCGCTGGCCCCTTGACTGGAGCCGGGGAGCTGGATGGCCAGCGCGACTGCGGCCGTGAGCGCGCCCGCGGCCACCGCCACCACCGGGACCAGCAGCCGCCGGGTCCGCAGCTCGGCCAGGAAACCCATCACGCGATCAACCACCGGCACCGCCGCCACCGCCCGGCCCGCCGCGACCGAACCGTGGCCGCAGGCTCTGGCAGGCCTGGTTAGCGGACTGGAACGCCGGGCTGTTGCGGTCGATCGACCGGAACTGACCGCGGAAGCCGAAGAACCCGTTGGCGCCGGGCTGCGGATCCGGAACGTTGACCCCGTGCGAGCGCATGCACTGCGCGAACTGGACCAGCTGCTGCTGGATCTGGGCCCGCTGGGCCGGGCTCAGGTTGAGCTGTGGGAAGGCCTGGGTCAGGTACTGGCGACAGGCCTGCGTGGCCGCCTGGACCTGAGCCTGCGGGTACTGCCGGAGGATCCGGAACGTCCCACCGCGCACCCCGCCGCCGGTCGTCGGGTCGGGTACGTTGATCCCGTGCGAGCGGAAGCACTTGGCCAGGTTTAGCCGGGCTTGGAACTGGGCGCCGCTGGCAGTTGCGTTGGACGGCGTCGAGGAGCCTCCGCAAGCGGCGAGCCCGCCGCCCAGCGCGGCGGTGGCCAGGGTCAGGATGAGCAGACGAGTGGGGCGGTGGGACAAGACGCCTCTCCTTGAAATGGGTTGACTGAGCGCGTTGTAGCGCGCCAGCCGTCAGCTCTTCGTAAGCGCTATTGGGGAATTCTTCGTTATGGGCAGGACGGCTTCGGCCGGGAGGCCCGGCAGCTCCACCGTTACCTCGAGTCCGCCGGCCGGCCGCGCGGCCACGTGCAGGCTCCCGCCATGCACCTGGGCCACCGAGCCGACGATGGACAGTCCCAGGCCGAACCCGTCGCCGCCCCGGTGCAGACGCCGGAATGGCTCGGCCAGGGCCGCAGCGTCCTCGGCGTCGATCACCGGGCCGCCGTTGGCCACTCGCAGCCTGACTCGACCCGCGTCGAAGCTGGTGGCCACCTCTACGAACCCGCGGGGCTCGTTGTGGCGGATCGCGTTGTCGACCAGGTTGGCGATCATGCGCTCGAGCAGGGCCGCGTCGCCTCGCACCCAGGCGGGCCCCAGCGCGTTGCGCACCTCCAGCTGGCGCTCGTGCGCGGGCGCGTGAAGATCGGTGACACAGTCGGCGGCCAGCCCGGCCAGATCCACCGACTCCTCGGCGTGGGCCGCGGCCTGGCTGCGGGCCAGCATCAACAGCCCTTCCAGCAGCCGCTCGCAGCGGTCCACCGTGTCCCGGACGGTCTCCCCCATGCGACGCAGCTCGTCGTCAGTAACGTCAGGGTCGGCCAGGGCCACGTCGATCTCGGTGCGCATGATGGCCAGCGGGGTGCGCAGCTCGTGCGAGGCGTTGGCCGCGAAGCTCTGCTGGCTGGCGAAGGCCTGCTCGAGCCGGGTCAGCATGCCATCGAAGGTGTCGGCCAGCTCCTTGAGCTCGTCCGACGGACCCTCGAGCGCGATGCGCTCGCTCAGGTTCTCGCCTGACACCGCCTTGGCGGTGGAAATGATGCGCCGCAGCGGCCGGAGCGCTCGCCCGGCCAGCAACCAGCCGGCCACGCCCGACACGAGCGTCATCGCGGCCAGCGCGCCGACGTACTCCAGCAGCAGCCGGTGCAGGGCGTCGGCGCGCAGCTGGGCCCGTACCGCGGCCACGGCCCGGAACAGCCCCTGGGAGCCGGGCAGGAACGCTCGCGGTTCGAGACCCGGCGCGTCTGGCGGAACCGGTACGCCAGCCCGCTGCAGCACCTGCCGGAAGTTTCCACGCGCGTCGAGGTTGTGGCGGACCAGGACGTAGCCGATGGTCAGCAGCACGGCTCCGGTGATCAGGAACACGACGCCGTACAGCACGGTCAGGCGCAGGCGGATGGTTCCCCGCATCAGGACATCCGGTAACCGGCGCCGATCACCGTCTCCACGGCCACCGGCTCGCCCAGCTTGCGCCGCAGGGTCATCACGGTCATGCGCACAACGTTGGTGAACGGGTCGATCTGCTCATCCCATACCCGCTCGAGCAGCTCCTCCGCGGATACCGTGGCTCCGTCGGCCGCCATCAGCGCCTCCAGCACGGCCATCTCCTTGCGGGCCAGCTGGATCGGCTGGCCGGCGCGACTCACGCTGCGCCGGGCCGGGTCGAGCTCTATGTCCCCGTGGTGCAGCAGCGGGGGGCGGCTGGGCACCGAGCGCCGGGCCAGGGCGCGGATCCGGGCCACCAGCTCGGCGAAGCGAAACGGCTTGGCCAGATAGTCGTCGGCCCCGATGGCCAGCCCGGCCACCACGTCGTCGAGCGTGCCGGCCGCGGTCAGCATGAGGATCCCGGTCTCCGGTTGCTCGTCGCGCACGCACTGGCAAACCTCGTCGCCGTGGACACCGGGGAGGTCGCGATCCAAGACCAGCACGTCGTAGCGGATGACCCGTGACTTGACCAGCGCCTCACTTCCGTCCGGGGCCACGTCAACGGCCATGCCCTCCCGTCTCAGGCCGCGCGCGATCGCGTCGGCCAGCCGGCGCTCGTCCTCCGCGATCAGGACCCGCATGCCTAAAGGATGACGCGCGCGCGGTAAGACCTGCATAAGCGCGAGCTCTGCCCGACGATGACACCAGATGGTGTAACCATGGATATGGTTCCAACCGTGGCGTCCGAGCCCAATCTCGCCGAACGCGGCATGGCCGCGGGCCTGCGGGCGCTGAACTGGCTGGCCAACTCCGACCTCCTCGACCGGCTGGGCATCCGCGACCAGACCGAGCGGTTCCTGCACACGGCGTCCAAGACCAGCGCCCGTACCGCAGCCCGGGCCGGCCGGACCTTCGCCGCGGCCCAGAAGCGCTCGCGTCCCGCCCGCCAGCCCACCGCCGGTCGCAGCGACCTGTTCGACGTCACCCCGTCCGAGGAGCAGCAGATGCTCCAGGACTCGGTGCGGGAGTTCGGGCTGGCCGAGCTGCGCCCGGCCGCCGAGGCGGCGGACGCGCAGTGCGCGGCCCCACCGGAGCTGCTGGCCCAGGCCACCGAGCTGGGGCTGACCATGGTCGGGGTGCCTGAGGAGCTGGGCGGAGCGGTCGAGCAGCGCTCGGCGGTCACCTCGGCCCTGCTCAGCGAGACCCTGGCCCAGGGAGACATGGGCATCGCCGTGGCCTGTATGGCCTCGGCCGGGGTGTCGACCGCTTTCGGCCTGTGGGGCGACGCCGACCAGCAGTCCACCTACCTACCCGAGCTGGTGGGCGAGAACCCGCCCGCGGCCGCGCTGGCCCTGCTGGAGCCACGGGCTCTGTTTGACCCGTTCTCCCTGCGCACTGAGGCCCGGAGCACGGATCACGGCTATGTCCTGTCGGGCGCCAAAGCGCTGGTGCCCCGGGCGGCTGAGGACGAACTGTTCATCGTGGCCGCCCAGCTCGACGGTCGCGGCCCGGCGCTGTTTATCGTCGAGTCCAAGTACGACGGCATCTCCGTGGAGCCTGAGCCGGCCATGGGCGTGCGCGCGGCGGCCACGGCCCGCCTGGTGCTCGAGGACGTCAAGCTGCCGGACGGGGCCCGGCTGGGCGACGGCGACCCGGAGGTGTACCGCGACTGCGTGCACCTGGCGCGGCTGGGCTGGTGCGCGCTGGCCGTGGGCACCGGACAGGCGGTGCTCGATTACGTGATCCCCTACGTCAACGAGCGCAAGGCGTTCGGCGAGCCGATCTCGCACCGCCAGGCGGTGGCGTTCACCGTGGCCAATATCGCGATCGAGCTCGACGGCATGCGGCTGGCTACGTATCGGGCGGCCAGCCGGGTGGACCAGGGTCTGCCGTTCGCGCGCGAGGCCGCGCTGGCCCGCCGGCTGTGCGCCGAGCGGGGAATGGTGATCGGCTCCGACGGCGTCCAGATGCTGGGCGGGCACGGCTACGTCAAGGAGCATCCGGTGGAACGCTGGTACCGGGACCTGCGGGCGGCCGGGCTGATGGAAGGAGCGCTGCTCATCTGATGCCGATCAACCTCGAGGTTCCCAAGAAATTCGGACAGCTGGTCGACCAGGCGCACATGGTCGCCATTGAGATCTTCCGCCGGAACTCGCGCAAGTACGATCTGGCCGAGCACGAGTACCCCAAGGAGCTGGACATGCTGGCCGCGGTGATCGAGGGATCGAATCCGGCCGGTGCCGGCGCGGGCGCAGTGGGTGGCGGGGGCAACGGCGCTTCGCGCGCCGAGGACGGCAACCGCAACGGCTCGAACATGGCCACGCTGCTCGGCCTGACCGAGCTTTCCTGGGGCGACGTCGGCCTGATGCTGACCATGCCCCGCCAGGGCCTGGGTCAGGCGGCCATCGCTGCCGTGGCCAACGAGGAGCAGCTCAAGATGTACGGCGGCAAGTGGGCGGCCATGGCCATCACCGAGCCCGAGGCCGGGTCTGATTCGGCCGCCATCCGCACCACCGCCAAGTGGGACGAGGATGAGCAGGAGTGGGTGCTGGGCGGCGAGAAGATCTTTGTCACCGCCGGCGACCGGGCCGAGCTGGTCGTGGTCTGGGCCACGCTCGATCCCTCGCAGGGGCGGGCGGCCATCAAGTCGTTCGTGGTCGAGCGTGACAACCCGGGTCTCAAGCTCGACCGCCTGGAGCACAAGCTGGGGATCCGGGCCTCCGACACGGCCAACTTCGTCCTCACCGACTGCCGTGTGCCTAAGGAGGCCCTGCTAGGCAGCCCAGAGATCGCGCCGCACGGCGGTTTCTCCGGGGTCATGCAGACCTTTGACAACACCCGCCCGCTGGTGGCCGGCATGGCCATCGGCGTGGCCCGGGCCAGCCTGGATCGGACGCGCGAGCTCCTCGGCGAGGCTGGGATCGAGATCGACTACGACCGGCCGCCCCACGCCCAGCCCGCGGCGGCGGCCGAGTTCATCTCGATGGAGTCCGACTGGGAGGCGGCCCGGCTCCTCACGCTGCGCGCGGCCTGGATGGCCGACAACCGCAAGCCCAATTCATTGCAGGCCTCGATGGCCAAGGCCAAGGCCGGCCGCGCCGGCACCGACATCGCGCTGCGCTGCGTGGCCCTGGCCGGTTCGGTCGGCTACGGCGAGGCCGAGCTGCTGGAGAAGTGGGCCCGGGACGTGAAGATCCTCGACATCTTCGAGGGCACCCAGCAGATCCAGCTGCTGATCGTGGCCCGCCAGCTGCTGGGCAAGACGTCCGGCGAGCTGAAGTAGCGCCGGCGGATCAGCGTCCGGCGACGCCAGCCACGTACTGCGCGACGGCCGAGATCTGGGCCGAGCTGAGCTTGCCGGCGAATGAGGGCATGGCGCCGCCGCCCGACTGGACGATTGAGCTCACGGCCGCCGCTGTCGGACGCAGTTGATCGAGGTTGGGGCCGACCGTGCCCGTCGTACCGGCGGCCTTGAGCGTATGGCACGTGGCGCAGCCCGCGCTGGTGAACACCTTCTGGCCAGCCGAGGTCGAGCTTCCCCCTGAGTACGCCGGTGCGGACGAGGAGCCGGACCCGGAGGAGCTGCCGTAACCAGCGTTCCCGCTCTTCTTCGCCCCGATCAGGCCTGGCCCCGCGAACAGCAGCAGGAGCACCAGCAGGGCGGCCAGCCCGCTGATCAGCGCGAGGCCGCGATCGATCACCCGCAGCATCAGGGAGAGGGGAAGCCCGAGTTGGAGATGTACCAGACACCGCTGGTCAACCACACGCACACCAGTACGGTGAAACTCAGCGCTCCGGCGATTGGCAGTGCGGCGCCAGGCAGCTTTGGCGAGCGCACCACGACGATCTTCGTGGCGAACGCCCCGTAGAACACACAGCCAAGGATCGAGTGCGCCAGCACGCGAGCACTCGAGTGCTGGAAACCGAGCTGGTACAGGCAGTGGTAGGCCACCGGCAGGCTGACGATGAACGCCAGCCGGCCGGAAATGCGATGCACCCGGCCCAGCCACGAGGGAGCCGCGTGTAGCGGAAGCCGGCCGTACATCCACAGGGCCGTCAGAATCTGCACGAGCGCAAACGCGATGGCGATCGTGGCCAGCCACACCTTCATCGTGATCGTGTTCGTAAATCCAAGCGTGATCGAGAGATCAGACGCCGGGGTGTGGGCACTGCCGTAGATCCCCAGCGTGAGCGCCACCGCTGCCCCGATCAGACCGGCTAGCAGCAGCCTCCGGGCAACCGGATCTCGCCCCAGGCTTTGCGACGATGATGCCTCCATACGCCCTGACAGCGATGTTAACCCGGCGCGGCGACAGAACGCAACCGGCGGTTGGCGGGTAACGGGAGCCCCGGCACCGACATCACGCTGCGCTGCGTGGCGCTGGCCGGCTCGATCGGCTACGGCGAGCCGTCAGCCAGCGCACGGGCTCGATCGTCAACGTCGACTCGATCGGCTCCACCATCCTGCGCCAATGGTCACGGCCTACTGCGCGGCCAAGGCCGGCGTGGTCAACCTGACGCAGTCGCTGGCCCAGGAGTGGGGTGAGGGGGGGTCCGGGTGCACCCGGCCTAGCCCGAACCGAGGACGACGCCGGCGCAGCCTCATCGCATATGTTTCCCTCCGTGGGAGCCCTTGAGGACCGCGTAGCCGTCATCACCGGAGCCGGCCGGGGGATCGGGCGTGAGCACGCGCTGCGCTTCGCCGCCGAGGGAGCGTCGGTGGTGGTCAACGACCTCGGTGGTGACTGGCACGGTCTCGGCGCCGACGCGGCGCCGGCGCAATTGGTAGCCCAGGAGATTCAGGCCGGCGGCGGCGAGGCGATCGCCAACGGCGAGGATGTGGCCGACTTCGAGGGCGCCCGGCGGTTGATCGAGGCGGCAATCGAGCGCTACGGACGGCTCGATGTGCTGGTCAACAACGCCGGCATCTTGCGTGACCGGTTCCTGGTCAACATGTCGGTTGACGAGTGGGACGGCGTGATCCATGTGCACCTGCGCGGCCACTTCTCCCCCCTGCGCCACGCCGCTGAGCACTGGCGCCAGCGCGCCAAGGCGGGAGAGGAGTTCGACGCCGCTGTGATCAACACCGCCTCGCCGGTGGGGCTGACCCTGCCCAACCTGGGTCAGGTCAACTACGCCGCGGCCAAGGCGGGGATCGCGGCCCTGACCCAGGTGGCGGCAGCCGAGCTGGGTCGCTACGGCGTGCGGGTGAACTGCATCGCCCCGGGTGCCCGTACGCGGATGACCGTGCAGACGCCGGGCCTCGAGGACATGATGGCCGAGCCCGAGGAGCCGGATACATTCGACCGGATGGATCCCGGCAATGTGTCGCCGCTGGTGGCCTACCTGGCCAGCGACGGCTGCACCGAGATCGGGCAGGTGTTCGCCGTATCCGGCGGCAGCGTGGAGCGGCTGGAGGGCTGGCGGCCGAGCGAACAGCTACTGGCGCTCGACCACCGCCCCACTGTGCAGGAGATCGCGGCGGCGTTCAGCGACGCCTCGGTCTCCTAAGCCCCCGCGTAGCGCAGAGATCCCGGCGTATCGAGCAACTCTCCGGTCTCGAGCAGCGTCTTTAGCCCGGACAGGATCATCGGCCAGCCGCCGTACAGCTCGGCGTTGGCGCCGGCCGGCAACTGGTCGTGGCTCACGGTGAGGCGGCAGGAGCTGCCGACCGGCTCGATCTCCCACGTCACCCGAGTCTGACCCTGGGCCTTGACCTGGTCACTCCACAGCGCGTTGAACGTCTGCACCAGCAGGCGCGGCGGGTCGACCTCGACGTTCTGGCCCGAGGCGATGTCCACGACCCCGGGGATGCCGGCTTTGTACTCCGAGCCGGGGGTCCAGTCCGAGTGCGTCTGGACGCCGAAGCTGTACTTGGCTCGCTGCTCGGGATCGGTGATCGCCTCCCACAGCCGCTCCGGGGTTGTCTTGATGAAGACCTCGAACACCGCGGTGCCTTCGGCCACCGGCGCGGTGCCCTCGGCCCATGAGACCGTCTTGACGGCTTGCATGTTGTCCTCCAGTTGTGTCTTGAGCTGGCTGAGCGTGACCGCCCAGGGCTCGGCGTATTTGCTCACCCACCGGTCGTGGACGAGCCGGATCGGGACGGTGTTCAGGTAGTGGAGCTTCTCCCGGCCCTGCCGGCGGGTGACCACCAGCCCGGCGTCCTCCAGTACCCGCAGGTGCTTCATCACGCCAAACCGCGTCATGTCCACCCGCTCCTCCAGCGCGGTCAGGGTCTGCCCGTCCTGCTTGAACAGCTCGTCGAGCAGGCCGCGACGGGTCGGATCAGCCAGTGCCTTGAACACTTTGTCCACGGGTCGCAGTATATGTGACCTTTTGGTCACATGTCAGGCCTCCACTCACCTCATGTGTGCGGCAGGGCACAGATCGAGGCGCTATCTGGCCCTACGGTGTGCCGCTCGCCGAGTCCCTCGGGTGCCAGCCGGGGGAGCGGGGGACCCAAGTTCTTGGGGCGAATCCGGCGGTGATCCGCCGGCAGCGCTCAGCTTCTGAGCGCGAGTCCGTCAGCTAACCCCGCAGGCGGCACGGCAGCTACCCAACCGACGAAAGCGGGTCTCGGCATGTCCGCATGCACTTGCCACGGCCGGTGGTCCGGCCTAATTCGATGTCGCGCCCACATGCGGCCGGCGCTGCTCGGCGCCGTAGCCGGGTTGCTCCTGGTTGCAGCCACGGCGCTGGCCTCCACAAGCGCCTCGACGCCCAACCTGGTCTTCGCAGCAGGGGGCGGGCGCAATGACACTCGCGCGTTTCAGAAGTGGCTGGCCCCCTTTGCCGGCGTGGGTCACCGGCGTCACCCGCGATCATCGGCCTC
>DATKRM010000131.1:0-5723 GCA_035532195.1 Solirubrobacteraceae bacterium | reverse complement strand
CCATCCCGATGCGGAGGCCGAAGCTTCCTTTCCCCAGCGACCTTGAGGTCGGAGGGCACATTCGGTATTAGCCCGAGTTTCCTCGGGTTGTCCCAATCATCGGGGCAGGTTACCCACGTGTTACTCACCCGTTCGCGGCTTGGCCCCAGGCCGAAGCCTGGTTCGTCGCTCCACTTGCATGTGTTAGGCACGCCGCCAGCGTTCGTCCTGAGCCAGGATCAAACTCTCCGTGAAGAACTGCTGGATGAAGGTCAAAGACCCTCACCCGACACAAAGAGTTTTCGTCCGCACTCGCGCGTCACCGGCCCGAGTGATCTGAACGGCTAGGCCGCCCAGTCAGACCGGAACGAGGAGCCCAGTACACAGAGGGCTCCGGAGTGCATGACGGGGTTGATTCTTGGCACCGCCGTCAGCAGATCCCACGAGGGGACCGCCGATGACGGCGTTCGAACCTGGACACACACCCAACCGAGGGGTCGGTTGAGGGTGCGCATGCTGTTGAGTTTTCAAAGACCGTCGTACCTCTTGTGGAAGGGTGTCCTTCCCAGGGATACGCCCGGGACAGACTTCCAACCCCGGAGCGGACCGACCAGTATAGCGCCGTTTTGCGGCCGCACGAAAGGCCGGCGCGCCCCGAGCCGGGCCACGTCAGGAGAGTACCTGAACCGTGACGGTGCGGCTGCGCGGGCGGTCGTCGAAGTCGATCAGCACCACCTGCTGCCAGGTTCCCAGGCTCAGGCGGCCGTCCACGATGGGGATCGTCTCCGACGGACCGATCAGGGCCGCCCGCAGGTGGGCGTGGGCGTTGGTGTCGTGGTTGCGCCGATTGTGCTCATAGCTGCCGCTGTGGGGGATCAGCCGGTCGAGCAGCTGCTGGAGATCGCTCACCCCTCCGGGCTCGAACTCCATGGTGGTCACAGCCACGGTCGAGCCGGTGGCGAACACCACCGCCGCTCCCCGGTCCACCACAGCCGTACTGAGCACGCTCTCCACGCCCGCGGTGATGTCGACCACGTGCCACGTTGCCGGGTGTGTCCATCCGGAGCAACCCACCACTCACGGTCAAGGCTGACCGACCCGCTGAATCCGGGCAAACCGCCGCTTGCCCAGCTGGAGCACCTTGCCATCGAGGTCGGCCGCGTCGACGTCGAGCTCCCCGTCGCTCAGCGACTGGCCGTCGATCCTCACCGCGCCTTGGGCCAGCGAGCGCCGGGCCTCCGAAGTGGAGATCCCGAACGCCTGGGACAGGACGGCCGGTAGGTGCACCCTGGCGTCCTGGTGTGGCCACTCCAGCACCGGCACCTCCTCGGGCAGCTCATGGCGGATGAACTGGCGGTCAAACGCCGCCTCTGCCTGCGCACCCGACCCGTCTCCGTGGTAACGATTAACCAGCGCCCGGGCCAGCGACCGCTTGGCATCACGCGGGCTCTGATCGGCCGGCGGCTCTGAGTCGAGCAGCAGTCGGTACCACTCGGGCAGCGAAGCATCCGGAATGCTCAGTGTCTTGCCGTAGATCTCGGCCGGCGGTTCGGTCACGCCGATGTAGTTCTCGAATGACTTCGACATCTTGCGCGCGCCGTCGGTTCCGGTGAGCAGCGGCAGGGTCATGATCACCTGCTCGGGCTGGCCGTAGGCGCGCTGGATGTCACGACCCAGCAGCAGGTTGAACTTCTGGTCGGTGCCGCCGAGCTCGACGTCCGCACGGACGGCCACCGAGTCGTAGCCCTGGAGCAGCGGATACAGCAGCTCGAGCACCGAGATCGGCTCACCGGCGCCGAACCGGTCGGAGAAGTCCTGCCGCTCCAGCAACTGGGCCACGGTCGTGGTCCGGGTCAGCTTGAACAGCTCGGCCATGGGCATGTCAAGCCACTCGCTGTTGAACCGGACCTCAAGCCTGTCGGTTGACAGCACCGTCAGCGTCTGGTCGGTGAACGTTCGCGCGTTGGCGTCGATCTGCTCCGGGTCCAGAACGGGCCGAGTCGATGAGCGGCCGCTGGGATCGCCCACCCGCGCCGTGTAGTCGCCGACGATCAACACCACCGTATGCCCCAAATCCTGAAACTCGCGGAGCTTCTGGAGCACAACCGTGAATCCCAGGTGAATATCCGGGGCCGTGGGGTCTATCCCGAGCTTGATCCGCAGCGTCCGGTCCTGCTCCAGCTTGCGCTCCAGCTCGCCCCCAGGCAGGCAGTCAACCGCGTTCCGGGCCAGCCAGGCGGCCTTCTCCGCGGAGGTCGGATGGGCAGAAAGCGCGTCAGACACCGGTCAGACCCCGGCCGGAGAATCCATCTGGGCCAATGCTAGACTGCACCGCCTCGCGGGTGCCTTTATCTACGCGTTCCCGCGACGGGCGCGTCCCTGCCCTCTGGGTCGTATCTCAATAGCCTGTTGCTGCTGGCCCGGCACCACGTGAGCGACGACATCCACACCTCAGCCCCTTCGTCCGCGCAATTTGCGCGGGACGAAGCGCTGTCCCGCGATCCCGCGGAGACGCCCCCGAAGAACGGAGTCACCCGGGCCGAGGCAAACGGTGGCGCCGGTCCGGATAACGGCTTCCCGGTGGACGGCGAGGACGAGATCGCAAAGCTGCGTAACCGCGGCTCCTCCCCGGTTCGCACGGTCCAGCCGCTCCCCAGAACCCGCCCCCGGAGGCGGAGGCGGAGGCGGCGGACCCAGGGAGAGATTCCGGCTCCGGCCCCGACGCCGGAAAACGTCCAGCCGCTCGCCTCCTCCTCATCTACCGAACCAGTAGTCCGCGCACCCGCGGACGGCGCCGAGCCGGTAGCTCGCGCGCCGGCTGTCGAGCCCGAAGCGCCGGAGCGTGAGCGTGAGCCTCTAGCCGAGCCTGGCCCCTCTGGCCCCCCGCAACCTCCCCGGCGCCGCTGGAGCCTGGGGCGAATCCGCACCCCCGAGACCGAGCCGGGTGACGGGGACCGCCCGCCCACCCCGCGGCTGCGAAAGCTCCGCCTGGGGCTGATCCTGTTCGGCCTCACGGTGCTGGCCCTGATCTCGATGGTGTTCGGGATGCTGATGTCGGTCGCGTCGGACCTGCCGCAGCTGGAGAACCGGTCCCAGTACAGGGCCGCGGCCAACTCCTATCTGTATGACGACCACTGGCGCCCGATCGGGATCTTCGCCCCGCCGGGTCACGTGGTGATCGACACCTACGACCAGATCTCGCTCAACATGCGCAACGCCATCATCTCGGTCGAGGACCGCCGCTTCTGGAGCGATTCGGGCATCGACCTGCGAGGCATCGCTCGCGCGTTCGTCGCCGACGTGGGCGGCGGGTCCACCCAGGGGGCCTCGACGATCCCCCAGCAGTTCGTCAAGAACGCGCTGTCGGCCCAGAACAACCGCACCATCTTCGAGAAGCTCCGCGAGGCGGCGCTGGCCTACCACCTGACCCGCAAGTGGACCAAGCAGAAGATCCTCACCGAGTACCTGAACTCGATCTATTTCGGCCACGGCGCCTACGGCGTGGAATCAGCGGCGCGAGTGTATTTCGGGAAGACGCACGGATATGACTCGCAAAGCGGTCCGGGTCAAGCATCGAGCGGCTGCGGTGACGCGCCGAGAGCGTCGTGTGCATCCCAGCTGGCCCCGTGGGAGGGCGCGCTGCTGGCCGGCATGGTGGCCAATCCCAGCGGGTTCGATCCCATCGCTCATCCCCAGGCGTCCCTGCTCCGACGCAACATCGTGCTCAAGGACATGCTGCTCCAGAACCTGATCACGAACGACATGTACGCATCGGCCACCACCAAGCCCCTGCCCACTGCAGCGGACCTCCAGCAACCGGCCGAGCCTCCGGCGGCGCCCTATTTCACCAGCTGGCTGGGGCCGCAGATCCTGCACGCCATGGGACTCGGCCGCGGCGTGCCCGCCCGAGTGGCCGAGTACCGGGCCTATTACGGCGGCCTGAAGATCCGGACCACGCTGGACCTCAAGATCCAGCAGGCCGCCGACCACGCAATCGCCAACGATCTCCCCCACGGCCCGGGTCAGCCGACTGTCTCGCTGGTGTCGATCGACAACAAGACCGGTGCCGTCCGAGCCATGGTCGGAGGGCCGGTGGGCAGTAGCGGCACCGAGGATTACACGGATTTCCCGTTCAACCTGGCCACCGAGGGTCACCGGCAGCCCGGATCGTCGTTCAAGCCGTTCACCCTCGCCGTGGCGCTGGAATCCGGCTTCGGCCCTAGCTCGGTGTTCACCTCCGCCCCGGGTGACTTCATCGTCCCCAACAGCGGGGGCAAAGAGCACTTCATCGTGCACAACTTCGGCAACGCGTACTCAGGATCAATTGATCTACAGGGAGCCACCGACTACTCCGACAACTCGGTTTTCGCGCGGCTGGCGCTGCAGGGCCTGGGACCGACGGGGACCAAGCGGATCGCGGCCATGGCCAAGAAGGTCGGCATTCGGTCCCCTGTGTCGACCAACCCAGCCATGGTCCTGGGCGGACTCAAGGTCGGCGTGACCACGCTCGATATGGCCCACGCCTACGAGACGTTCGCCACCGGCGGCAACCGCGTGTTCGACCCCATCCTGGGCTCAACCGATCACGGGCCCGCGGCCATCGCGCAGATCGACTGCCCCTCGGTATGCCCGCAGAAGACGCTGTCGCTGAACCCCACCTATCAGCGGGTAATGCCGGCCAGCATCGCACAGCAGCTCCACGACATGCTGACCGGCGTCGTCCAGTCGGGTACCGGCACCCAGGCCGGGATCTCCGGCGTGGACATCGCCGGCAAGACGGGCACCACCACCAACTACGCCGACGCCTGGTTCGTGGGCTGGACTCCCCAGCTGACCACCGCAGTGTGGGTCGGCTTCCCCAACCGGCTGGTGCCGATGACCACCCTATACAACGGCGGGCCGGTGGAGGGCGGGAGCTTCCCGGCCATCCTCTGGCGTGACTTCATGACCCAGGCCCTGCAGGTCCTGGCCGACGAGCAGGCGGGCAACAACAGCAATCAGCAAAACCTGCAGCCCGGAACCGACACCACCGGCGCGAGCTCTAGCTCAGGCGGCGGCGCTCAGGGCGCGGGCTCGGGCGGCGGCACCGGTGGCGGTAGCGCCGCTGGTGCCGGCACTGGAGGCGGCGGCACGGGTGGCGGTCAGGGCGCGGCCGGTGCCGGCGGTGGCGGCGGCGGGACCGCCGGTGGCACGGGAGGTGGCACCGGGGGTGGCGGCGGCGGGACCGCCGGTGGCACGGGTGGCGGGACCGGCGCCGGTGGCGGCGGCACGGGTGGCGGGACTGGCGGCGGTTCTGGGGGCGGCGGTGGCGGAACCGGCGCCGGTGGCGGAGGCTCCGGCTCGGGCTCCGGCTCGGGCGGCGGTGGCTCCGGCTCGGGCGGGGCCGGCGTCGGCTGACAGCCGCCCGCGCGCCGGCTTGGACAGAAACCGGCTTCCGGCCGCGCAAAAGCGCCACGGGAGCTCGACCGCCTTGGTGATGCCGATCCGACGGTCCACGGTCACCTCTGGGGTCATCCAGATGGGCTGACGTGGAGCGATCCGCACCGCACCCCGCGAGAGATCGGAACCGTTGCGGCCCAGCTCGATGCCCAGGGCCTGCGTCAGCTTTCCCGGCCCTGAGCACAGGCTTTCCAGGCGCTCCAACCCTCGACGCTCACGCATCCGGCTCACCCCGTGCAGCGGCTCCAGCGCGCGAACCAGCACGGCCGCGCCGATCCCCTCGGGCTCGCACACCGCGTTGAACA
>DATKRM010000130.1:0-2203 GCA_035532195.1 Solirubrobacteraceae bacterium | reverse complement strand
CGCATCCAAAGCGCGCTCGCGCCCGAAGCCTTCGACGTGGTGTCGACCGGTGCCCGCGTCGAAGCGCTGTTGGATGGCGCACTCTTGCCGCTCGACGTCGCAGTGGTGGTGGGCGACCTCGGCGCCCTGGGGCGCGGCGGCACGGTGGAACTGCTACGGAACCTCCGTCCAGCGTTGCCCGTCGTGTTCGTATGCCAGACCGACGATCGGGCCACGGTGCGCAGGGCGCTGCGCTCCGGCGTCTACGGCTTCGTCTCCTACGCCAATCTCGATGCCGGGCTGCAGCCGACGATCGAGGCCGCGCTCGCCGGACGGCTCGCCATCCCTCAGAGCATCCGGACCCGCATCGCCTGGGGCACGTTCTCGCTGCGGGAGAAGCAGGTGCTACAGCTGGTGGCCGGTGGCTTGACCAATGCCGAGATCGCCTGCCAGCTGTTCCTCTCAGAGAGCACGGTAAAGAGCCACCTGTCGTCCAGCTTCCGCAAGCTCGGGGTCTCGTCGCGAGCCGAAGCGGCTGCCGCGGTGCTGGATCCAGACGCCGGCCTTCGGCCGGCCCGGCCGCCGGTTGAGTTGGCGGCACTCGAGCACCAGCTGCTCGGCATCCCTGCGGCCTGACTCCGCCGCGCCGCGCGTCCCACATTCTTCCCCACTGCGGGTGGCGTAGGCCAGCGGCTGAAAGTCGGACCAACGTGCTTGCCAGGCCGATCGCGATCTGAGATAAAGGACCGGAAATCGGTATGACGGGGCGCGCGCAAGGCAGGTAGTGCGCCACGCCTGCCCACCGTCAGATCCAACCTCAGGGAGGCGCTTTGAAGAAGCTCATCCTCGCCGGGACCGTCGTGGCCGCGCTGGCCGGTGCCGGCGTTGCCTCGGCGAGCTCGGTCACCGTGGTCGACCCCAGCCCGACCGGCACGTTCAGCGGCAGCTACACCTACAGCTGTCCCACCGCGACCAACCCGAACCAGACCTGCACGGCCAACCAGAACGGCTACGTCCAGGTCAACTCGGGTGGCGCTGTGGCCTGCAACGGCAACCCGACGACGCTGAACGGGCCCGAGGGCTCGGGCCAGGGCGAGATCTGGGTCGGCCCGAGCAACGCCCCGGCGCCCGGTGGCACGATCGTCGGCGCCGCGCCCGGTAACGCAGCCGGAGCGGGCAACAACCCGACCAGTGTCTCGCAGGGTCCTTGCAACCAGAATCCCGGGAGCACGGGCGTCTCACCGTAGGCGAGCTGGTTAGGGGGTTGTAGCTCAGAAAAGGCGGGCCTCCCGGCCCGCCTTTTCTCTGCGCTACGGCTTGGCCAGATAATGCTGACTCGACCGGAGGAACCGGGTCTTGTGGCGTTTGAAGTCGCTGACGTTGACGCCTCCGCTTTGCACTGTGGTAAGCGTGCCGTCGCAGCGCTCGGTGATCGACCAGCTGGAGCTGGTGACGGTTGCCGCCGACGCGTGCCGCCCGTTCAGGCTGAACTTGCCGCCGGCCACACCATGCAGGCGCTGGATCGTCTGAGTCGAGCTTCCTCCATGGCACACGGCAAAGCTCGGCGCACCCTTGAACGCATTCTCGACCAAGCGGAGCACCGTGAGCCCGTGCTGGCGGGTCCGCCCGCTCTGCGAGATGCGGAAGATGGCGCCGGAGAAAGTGCCGGCATGCGTTCCGCGCCGGCCAGCCGCGCTGACGATCCGGACGCTGCCGAAGCGGGCATCGACCACGGTGCCCACTGGCAACTGACGCGCCTCGGTCAGCGGGACGAACCCGCGCCCGGTGCCCGACGCGGCCGCCGCGCTGGCCGCGGCTGAGGACAGCCCCCGGACGAACACGACGCCGGTGCCGGGGGCCAAGTTCACCCGCCTGCCCAGAACCGGCCGGCCCGGACTCCGGTCACGCCGGGTGGTGAAGGTCAGATCGTCGCCATCGACACGTCCAGCGCTGTTAGCAGCCACAACCCGGACGTGGTAGACCGCGTTGGGCAAAAGTCCGGACACGGTGGCCGTGACCCGGTGGGAGCTCGAGTCGCCGCCCACCGATTGGATCGCCGTGCGGTCGTTGTAGACGATCGCGCTTGACCCGGTGGTCGCATAGCGCGAGTCGAGGCCGTACTCGAAGTGCACGTTGGTCGCCAGCCCGTTGGGATTCACCTGGGCGACGAGGACGGCCGTGTGCGTGCCGGTGACCGTGGCCGGCTCGGTTGTCGCGTTCGGGG
>DATKRM010000129.1:0-22568 GCA_035532195.1 Solirubrobacteraceae bacterium | reverse complement strand
GCCGCAGCATCCAGCCGGATGACGCGGGCGCGACCCAAAAAGCGAGGCAGGAGGCCGAGCGGGTCGCATAGCCCGCGGCCGGGGAGTCCGAGCCCTCGCAGGCCGAGGCCGCCGACTCTCCCCGAGCCGAGGAGCTGGCTCAGCCCCGCGAGTAGGTCCCGGTCAACGTCCCCACGGCCACCGTCTGATCAGCGGCCTGGGCGGTGATCGTGATCACGAAGTGGTGGGGCTTGGACCCGCGGGGCGGACAGGGGCCGCGGTACCCGGTGGTCCCGAAGCTGTTGGTCCCCGGGTTGCCGATCGCCGGCGCCTGACCGGCGCTGATACCGGTGGATCGCGGGCTGAGACCGGTGATCTGCCAGTGGATGAAGTTGCCGCCGGGCGCGTCGGGGTCCTGCATCAGCAGCGACAGCTGCGTGGCGTCCGTGGGGACATCTGACCAGTGCAGCGGAGGCGAGACGTCCTCGCCGTCGCAGGTGTAGGCCTTGGGGATCTGCCCGCTGGGGCCGAAGGCCGGGCTGGTGACCGGGATCCGCGCGATCCGGCCCGACCCGCCGCCGCAAGCCGCCAGCCCCAGCGCCACGACTGCGAGCCCCAGCCGTCTCATCGGTGTCGCGGCCGCATCGCGTCCACCTCCTTCCACGGTCGGGTGTTGGCCACCTGGTCGGCGCTCAGCCAGGCCCGCCGGGCCGTGGCCACTCCGTAGCGCGCCACCTCGAACCCACGGACCCGGTGGGCGTCGCAGTTGATCACGATCGGGACGCCCGCGGCGGCTGCCGCGCGTGCGTTCACGTCGTTGAGATCGCGGCGGTCTGGGCTCGAGTTGATCTCCAGCATCGTTCCCGTGGCCGCGGCGGCTTCGATCACCCGCCCGGGATCGAATTGATACGGGGGTCGCCGCTCGATCTTCCGCCCGGACAGGTGGCCGATGCAGTCCACCAGGGGGTGCTCGATCGCCCGCACTATCCGCTGGGTCATCTCCTTGGCCGGCATGCGGAAGGAGGTGTGGACGCTGGCCACCACCCAGTCGAGCTCGGCTAGCAGCTCGTCGTCGTAGTCCAGCGAGCCATCGTTCAGGATGTTGACCTCAGACCCAGCGAGGAGCTGGATCCCCGCGACCTCAAGGTTGCGGATCCGCGAAATCTGCTCGCGCAGCTGATCTCCGGACACGTCGGCGCCGAAGCCCATACTCGCCGAGTGGTCGGTGATGGCCAGGTACTCGTACCCGGCGTCCAGGGCCGCTGCGGCCATGTCCTCGATCGACGCCGTGCCGTCGGACGCCGTGGTGTGGGAGTGCAGCTCCCCGCGCAGGTCTTCCAGCTCGACCAGGTCCGGCAGCGTGCCGGCGGCCGCGGCCTCCAGCTCGCCCCGGTTCTCACGCAGCTCGGGCTCGATGTAGGCCAGGCCCAATAGCGCGTATACCTCCTGCTCGGTGGAGCAGCGGTGGGTCTGGCCCGTGGCGTCGTCCAGTACCCCGTACTCCGAGACGTGCAGGCCCTTGCGCACCGCGGCGTCCCGCAGCGCCATGTTGTGCTCCTTGGACCCGGTCAGGTGCTGGAGCAGGTTGCCGAACTGGTCGCTCTCCACGATCCGCAGATCGACCCGGAGGCCGGTGTGCGTGCGCAGCCGGGTGCCGGAGGCCGAGGCCGTGCCGGCGGACTCGATCAGGTCGAGCTCGCCCGCGGCCTGGGCCAGGGCCTGTGGATCAGACGCGGCGGCGATGATGTCGAGGTCCTTGACGCTGTCGGCCCACCGCCGGGCCGACCCGGCCAGGGCCACCTGATCGGCCGCTGGATGCGCCTGCAGGGCGCCGATCAGCGCCTCGCCCACGGCCAGGGCTCGGTCGAGCACCACCCGGCGGCCCGCATCGCCGTTGCCCGCGGCCTGGAGCGCGGACAGGATCGACTCCTCGGCCTTGGCGCCGAACCCCTTGAGTTCCCGGATCCGCTGGTCGTCGGCGGCCGTCTGCAGCGTCTCCAGCGAGTCGATGCCGAGCTCGTCGAACAGCCGGCGCGCGCGCTTGGGACCGAGGCCGGGGAGGCGTGTCATCTCAATCAGTCCGGCCGGGAACTTCTCCCGCAGCTTGACTGCAGCTGGAATCGATCCGTCGTCGGCCAGCGCCAGCACCTTTTCCTGGATCGTCTGACCGATTCCCGCCAGCTCGGTGGCCTTGCCCTCGCGAGCCAGCGCGGCCACTGACACCGGCGCGTCCCGCACCGCTTTGGCCGCGTTGCGGTAGGCCACCACGCGGTGGATGATCGCCCCGTCGAGTTCGTACAGATCTCCCAGCTCGTCCAGGGCGGCTGCGATCTTGAGGTTGGTGGGATCTGGCACCTGAGCCACAGTAGTATCGCGCGGTGCCCCGCCTCGTTCTGGCTGCGCTCAGCTTCCTCGCCCTCGCCCTCGCCCCCGCTGCCCAGGCGCGCCCCACCGTGGTGATCCACCGGACCTCCTACGGGATCCCCCGCATCTGGGCCACCACGTATCAAGGCGCCGGCGAGGCTTACGGCTACGCCTTCGCCCAGGACGACCTGTGCACGATCGCGGCCGACTACGTCACGGTGGACGCCCAGCGGTCGCTGTACTTCGGACCCGGCGGGAGCTACTTGCAGGGCGGCAACGGGGTCACGGCGTCGAACCTCGACTCGGACTTCTTCTTTCAGCAGATCATCGATTCGAAGGTCATCGACAAGCTGCTGGCCCAGCCGGTGCCGTTCGGACCTGAGCCGGCGGTGCGCCAGCTGGTGACGGGCTACGTCAAGGGCTACAACCGCTACCTGCGGAAGGTGGGTGGCTCCAGCGGGGTGCCCGATTCACGCTGCCGCGGTCAGCGCTGGGTCCGGCCGATCAGCCAGGCCGACGTGTGGCGGCGCTTCTACCAGCTGATCGAGCTGGCCAGCGGCGACGTGGTGATCCAGGGCATCGCCGAGGCGGTTCCGCCCACGCCGGCGGGATCGGCATCCGGCCTCAGCCCCGACCAGACGGCACGGCTGATCGCCCAGCGGTTGCCCCGGGGCGGTCTGGGCGCTATCGGCTCAAACGCCGTGGCCATCGGCCGTGGTGGCGCGCGTGACCACACCCACGGGGTGCTGCTGGGCAACCCTCACTTCCCCTGGATCGGCACCGAGCGCTTCTACCAGGCCCAGATCGACATCCCGGGACGCATGCACGTGGAGGGGGCCTCGCTGTTCGGCGTCCCGCTGGTACTGATCGGGCACACGCCCACGGTGGCCTGGAGCCACACGGTGTCCACCGCGTTCCGCTTCACCCCGTTCCAGCTCACGCTGGTGCCCGGTTCGCCCACCACCTATCTGTACGACGGCCAGCCGCAGCAGATGACCAGCCGCACCGTCACGGTGGGGGTGCGGCAGGCCGATGGGTCGGTCAAGCCGCAGTCGCGCACGTTGTACTCGTCGCGGTTCGGGCCGATCTTCAACACGATCGAAGGCGTGCCGCTGCCCTGGACTCCGACCACCGCGTTTGCCCTGGCTGACGCCAACGCGGACAACTTCCGCGTGTTCAACCACTTCATCGACGTCGATCGGGCGCGCTCGGCGCCGCAGGTGCTGTCGATCCTCAACCGCTACGAGGGCATCCCCTGGGTCAACACGATCGTGGCCGACAAGCAGGGCAACGCTCTGTACGCCGACATCGGCACCGTGCCCAATGTCCCCAACTCCCTGGCTTCGCAGTGCAACACCGCCCTGGGGTCCGGGACGTTCCAGCTCCTGGGGCTGCCCATACTCGACGGCTCCCGCTCGGCCTGCAACTGGGCCACCGACTCAGACGCGGTTAAGCCCGGGATCTTCGGGCGCAGCCACCTGCCGCACTTATTCCGCAGCGACTATGTGACCAACTCCAACGACAGCTACTGGCTGTCCAACCCGCATCAGCCGTTGACCGGGTTCGCCCGCATCATCGGCACCGAGGGCACCGCCCGCACGCTGCGGACCCGGATCGGGCTGATCATGACCCAGGCCCGGGTGGACGGCTCAGACCACCTGGGTCCACCCGGCTTCACCGCCCGTGACATGCAGAACATGGTGTTCTCCGACCGCCAGTACGCAGGCGAGCTGACCCGTGACGCGCTGGTCTCGATGTGCCGGAGCTTCCCCGGCGGCATGGCTCCCACCAGCGGCGGCGCGGCCGTCGCCGTGGGCAACGCGTGCGACATCCTGGCCAGCTGGGATCTGCACGAGACTCTCGGCTCCAAGGGCGCGGTGCTGTTCCGCCGGTTCTGGGATCACGCCGACGCGGCCACGGTGCCAACCGTGACGGTGGTCTCCCCGTTCGCCAATCCGTTCGACCCGAACGACCCGGTGCATACCCCGAACGGTCTCAACACCTCGGCCCCCACGGTGCGCAACGCGCTCGGCGACGCGATCAACGACCTCCAGGGCGCCCACATCCCCCTCGACGCCGCGCCCGGCGACGTGCAGCGCCAGCCCGCCCAGGGCGGGAGTATCCCCATCCACGGTGGAACCGGGGACCCCAACGGCGAGTTCAACGCCATCTACACCCACTTCACGGCCGGCCAGGGCTTCAGCGCCCCCTACACCGGCTCCTCATTCGTGCAGGTGGTGAGCTGGAACAGCGGCCCCTGCCCGCTGGGCGGCACGATCCTCACCTACTCGGAGTCCGACAACCCAACCTCCCCGCACCACTCCGACCAGACCAGGCTGTTCAGCCGCAAGCAATGGGTTCCCGACACGTTCTGCCCGTCGGCGATCAAGCGGGACACGAAGAGCACGACGGTGCTGGAGCGGAGGCGGTGAGCCCGGCGGCGGCGTTCCCACGCCACGCCGCGCCGCCCCATACCCCGCCGCGCCGCCCGCCGCCTGCGCTATACTTTCTGAAGTAACAACCCCGATTCACGACCAAGGAGAGTTCATGGCAGGCACCGTCTCAGAAGTCACGGATACAAACTTCCAGGCCGAGGTCATCGAGTCCGATGTCCCGGTTCTGGTCGACTTCTGGGCTCCGTGGTGCGGTCCGTGTCGGATGGTCGCGCCGGTCGTGGAGGAGATCGCCAAGGAGCGCGGCGAGGCGGTCAAGGTGGTCAAGATGAACATCGACGAGAACCAGAACACGGCGGTTCAGTTCAACGTCATGTCGATCCCCACGCTGATGGTGTTCAAGCACGGCGAGGTGGCCAAGACCGTCATCGGCGCCTACCCCAAGCACAAGCTCGAGGCCGAGCTCGAGCCCGCGCTGGTCTGAGCTGACCAGCCGCCGGGGCCCAGGTGGCCCGCGCGCTCACGCTCGCGCGGGGGCGTGCCACTGACCTCGCGCTCCAGCCTCAGGCCGGCGAGAACAGCGAGGACATCGCGTGCTCGAGCGGCGAGCCCGCGTTGTTCAGGTGCCCCGCGCTGTCCTGGAAGATGGTCTGAGTCTGGCTCGAGGCGCCGAGCGCTCCCAGTCCCAGCCCATCCTCCACGGTGCGCAGCAGAGACGAGTGGTCGTAAGGGATCGCGGTCGTCGTCCCGGCAGCCACGTGTGCGTCGGGCGAGCCGATGGCCAGCAGCCCCACCAGACCGCCGCCGTCGACGCCGACCCCCGGCACGCCGGACGCGCACGTCCCGGGCGTGCCGCCGGTGGTCACCGGGCCGGTGGTGCAGCCCGTCGCATCGGTGGTGGCCGCCTCATCGGTGGTGATAAACAGGACGCTGGCCACTCCGGGCGTGGTGAACGCCGCCGAGCTCAGGATCTTGGGCACCTCGGTGCTCATCCAGTCGTTGGCGCTGACCAGCCCGCCCTGCTGCCACCCCGGCTGTCCCACGTCGGAGCCCACGCACGGGGCGTCATGCCCGTCGTGGCACGTGTCCGGTGTGATGAACACGTAGTTGGGCGTGGACGACTCCGCGGCCAGGTCGGTGCCCAGCTGCGAGTAGGGCACCACGTGTGAGTCGCAGTAGCTCTGGTTGCCGACGATCGGCGGGTAGTAGACGAACGGGTCGTGGCGCGTGGCGTAGCCGTTCTGGTAGGGGTCGGCACTGTACGGCGAGGTCGTGGGATCAGGTGCCGGGTGCTGACAGGTCGTCTGCATCCCATCCATGTACGCCTTCCAGCTCTGGCCAGCGGCGTCCACCTGGTCGGCCACGCTGACACCTCCGTCGGGCCGCGCGGCCTCCCAGCTTTCGCACTTGCTCCAGTCCAGGCAGTCGGTGTTGAACAGCGGCGTTGGCGTCTGCCCGCTGGTCAGCGCGATGTAGTTGTCCGCGCTGACATGGCTGGCCCCGTAGTACTGGCTGGCGAATGCGCCCTGGGCCAGCAGGCTGTTCAGGTATGTGCCCGGCGTGTGCCAGGTCGCGCCGAGGTTCTCGTTCTCCAGCACGATCACGAACACGTGGTTGACCGCCGGCACTCCCTCGCTGGCCGCCGAGGCGTTCGGCGCAACCGCACCGGCGAACGTGATGATGGTGAGCAGCGCAGCAGCGCCACTGATCATCATCTGACGAAGAGCGCCCACGCGTCGTCCCTCGATCAAACAGTCAGACCGTTAGGCGCCGGCTACGCCGTTTGCCGTTCCGGAGATGATCGAGCCGTTGCCGACCGTGACGGTTACCTGATCCCCCACGGGGATCACGTTCCGGCCTTCCGGGGTCGACGTCTGGCCCGGGCCGGTGCCGAAGTTGACCGTCGGGTCGGGGGTGCAAATCGGCGCGCCGGTGGCGTCGGTGCCTGGCGTGCAGGCCGTGATCGACCACGACTGTGCAGCCGCCACGTAGCTGCCGCCGTGGGCTCCGCCGACCGGATCGTCGTTGGTGTCCACCTGCTGATACGTGCAGCTAGATCCGCCGATCTGCGAAGTACCGCTATTCGGGTAGACGACCTGTGAGTGGCCAGCGACGTCCTGCAGAGCACAACCGTGGGTTCCGCTCGAGTTAGTCGGGTCGAAGGCCATTGCCGAGGTTGACCCAACTAGACAGATTGCCAAGGTCGCTCCCGCGAGCGCCAGACGCTTGCTCATCCGTACCCCTCTCCTCCTCAATTGGTGAGGACACGCGGTATAGCGTCGCCCTTCAGCCCGGGCAAGCCCAATCAGCCGAATTCCAGCCTGTGGGCGGCTGGCTCCAGCGGCCTCAGGCCAGCGCCACCGCGATCCGCAACTCCCGGCCGTCGACCGTGACCGGCTGGGCCCGCTCGGGCTCGCCGCCCGCTCGGCCTCCGGCCTCGCCGGTTTGGGCCGCGCCCGAGCCGTCCGGCTGCGACTCGTAGCTGACCGCGGTGGCCAGGGTCTCGCCGGCGATGTAGGGCTGGTGCTCACGCGCCGCGCCCAGCAGCTCTTCGTCGCCGTCCAGGGCCAGGGCGATGCGGTCGGTGACCTGCAGCCCGGCTTCCTGGCGGGCCAGCTGGATCGCGCGGACGATGTCGCGGGCCCAGCCCTCGCGACGCAGCTCGGCATCGATCTCCAGCTCTAGCGCCACGGCGTGGGAGCCCTCACGCTCGACTTGGTAACCCTCGAGAGGTTTCATGGCGATGATCAGGTCGTCGCGGCCCAGCTGGTCCTCGTGGCCGCCGATCACGACGCGCACGGGCTCCTCGTCTCTTAGATGCGCCGCCACCGCGGCCGGATCGAGTCCGGCCACGGCCTGGGCCACCGCCGGCATCTGCTGGCCGAACCGGGGTCCCAGCGACCGGTAGTTGGGCTTCAGCTCGAGCTGACCCAGCTCGTCGGCCTCAGAGACGAACCTCAGCTCCCGCACGTTGAGCTCCTCGGCGACCACCTTTGCGAACCGCTCCAGAGCTTCTCGCTCGCTACCGGTCGCGACCACGACGGCAGCCCGGAGCGGCTGGCGCAGCCTGACTCCGGCCTGCGCTCGCGCCGCCAATCCGAGCGTTACCGTCCGTCGCACGACGACCATCGCCTGCTCGAGCTGGACGTCGCGCTCACCCGGGTCGGGAAAGTCGCACATGTGGACGCTCGGCTCGGCGCCATCGAGGTTGTCGTAGATCTCGTCGGCCACGAACGGGCAGAACGGCGCGAGCAGCTTCGCGACCGTCACCAAGCACGTGCGCAGCGTGTGAAACGCCTCAGGATCCGCGTTCCAAAACTCCCGCCGCGACCGCCTGACGTACCAGTTGGACAGCTCTTCGATGTAGTCCTGGATCGCCCGGCCGGCCGTCGTGACGTCAAAGTCATCGAGCCGATCGCGGACGACCTCAACCGTCGCCTCCAGCCGGGACAGCGCCCATCGGTCGAGATCGCGCGAAGGTTCTGGGCTGGAGAGCGGCTCGACCTGGCTTGCGTTCGCGTACAGGACGTAGAAGTAGTAGATGTTCCACAGCTGGAGCAGGAACTGCCGGACCGCCTCTTCGATCGCCTGGAGCGAGAACCGGTAGCCGTCCCAGGGGAGCTTGGAGGTGAAGAAGTACCAGCGGAAGGCATCAGCCCCGAATCGGTTGATCACATCCCAGGGCTCGACAGTGTTGCCCAGCGACTTGGACATCTTGCGCCCCTGCTCGTCGAGGATCAGTCCCAGGCACAGCACGTTCTTGTAAGGCGCGCGATCGAACAGCAGGGTCGACTCCGCCAGCAGGGAGTAGAACCAGCCGCGAGTCTGATCCAGCGCCTCGCACACGAAGTCGGCCGGGAACCGCTGCTCGAACAGCTCTCGGTTCTCATGCGGCGCGTGGTACTGGGCAAACGGCATCGCGCCTGAGTCAAACCACACGTCGATCACCTCGGGCACGCGCTGCATCGGGCCATCGCACCGCGGGCAGGGGAAGCTGACCTCGTCCACGAACGGGCGATGCGGATCCTCGAGCGCCTCGCCGGAGAGGTGCTGGAGCTCGGCCAGCGAGCCGACGACGTGCTGGTGGCCCTGCTCACAGCGCCACACCGGCAGCGGCGTGCCCCAGTAGCGCTCGCGGGACAGCGCCCAGTCCACGTTGCCCTCCAGCCACTTGCCGAACCGGCCGTGCTTGACATGCTCGGGGTACCAGTTGACCGTCTCGTTGGCCGCCAGCAGCCGGTCCTTCTTCTGGCTGGTGGCGATGTACCAGGACGGCTTGGCGTAGTAGAGCAGCGGCGTGCCGCAGCGCCAGCAGTGTGGGTAGGAGTGCTCGTAGGTCTCAGCCCGCAGCAGCCGGCCGCGGGCCCGCAGGTCCTCGACCAGATCGGGGTCGGCGTCCTTGACCCAGCGCCCGGCGTAGGGCCCGATTCGCTCGTCGTAGGTGCCGTCGGGCCGTACCGGGTTGATCACATTCAGGCCCTGCTCCTGGCCCAGGCGGAAGTCGTCCTCGCCGAACGCGATCGCCGTGTGCACGAGCCCGGTGCCGTCCTCGGCCGTGACGAAGTCGGCGGGCAGGACGGTATGTCCCTTCGCGCCGTACTCCTCGGCGGCGATGAACGGGAACGGGGGCTCGTAGCGAGTGCCCACCAGCTCCCGGCCCGGGAACCGCTCCAGCACCTGCGCCGCCTCGCCCAGCACCCGCTCACGCAGCGCCTCGGCCACCACGAACACAGGGCCGTCGGGCTCCGGCCGGGCGCGCACGTAGGCGAGGTCCGGATCGACCGCCACGGCGGCGTTGGACACCAACGTCCAGGGGGTGGTCGTCCACACCAGGAGCTCGTCACCCGCCTGGAGCGGCGGAGCGGGATCGACCACTGGCAGGCGGACGTACACCGAGGGATCGACCACGTCGCGGTAGGCACCGGGCTGCCCCAGTTCGTGGCTGGACAGCGTGACCTGGTCCCGGGGGCAGTACGGGACGACCTTGAAACGCTCGAACAGCAGGCCCTGCTCGTGGATCGTCTTCAGCGCCCACCAGACCGACTCGATGTACGGCGGGTCCAGGGTCCGGTAAGCGTCGTCCAGGTCGATCCAGAAGCCGATCCGCTCAGTCAGCCGGTTCCAGTCCTCGACGTGGCTGAGCACCTTCTCCCGGCAGCGGGCGTTGAACTCGGCGATGCCGAAGCGCTCGATGTCGTCTTTGGACTGGAAGCCCAGCTCGGCCTCTACGGCCAGCTCGACGGGGAGGCCGTGGCAGTCCCAGCCGCCCTTGCGCTCCACGTAGTAGCCACACATGGTCTTGTAGCGGGGGAAGATGTCCTTGAACACCCGCGACAGCACGTGGTGGGCGCCCGGTGCGCCGTTGGCCGTGGGTGGCCCCTCGTAGAAGCCCCAGGGCGGGGCCCCCTGGCGCCGGCGGACCGACTCCGCGAACACATCGCGCTGGCGCCAGCGCTCCAGCACGGCCTCCTCCAGCTCAGGGAACGAGACGCGCGGATCGACTGGGCGATGGGGTGACGACGGCATGGGCGGGTGATTCTAGGAGCCGGTAGGGCCCCGCCCGAGGCCGTGGCTCAGGCCGTCCCGCCGGGCAACCGCCAGCCGTCGATCCAGGTGGCGTGGAAGCCCAGTGGGACCCGGAACGGAATCCCCAGCCGGCACACCGGCCCCTCGGAGATCGCCGCCGCGTCCACGATGTGCACCTCGGAAGACTGGTTGCGCTCGTCGCACACGTAGGAGATCAGGTAGCCGTCGTCCTCGGCGCTGGATCCCGGCCGCGGGGCGAACGGAGCCTCGCTGCCCCACCGGCCCTCGCCGAACCAATAGGTCTCAGCCTGCTGAGCCACCGTGTCGTACTTGGTCAGTCCGTCGAACAACAGCGTGTCCTCGATTGCGCTTATGTGCATGTTGTACGCGTACCGGGTCGGCCGCCCCTGACGGTCCTGGCGGATCGACGGGAACTCCATGTTGTCGTCGTCCAGCACCTGTTCGGTGGTCTGGCCGCTGGCCAGGTCGAAGCGGTACCGGTGCACGTGGGCGTCCAGCCGCAGATACGAGAGCATCTTGGACAGGGGGCTGGCGTCGGCCGGCAGCGGCTGGGGCTGCTTGACCCGGCACACGTCCATGATCACCGCGCCGTCCTCCTCCCAGGCGTTGATCGAGTGGTAGATGTAGCAGGGCTTGGCCTCGAACCAGCGGACCTCCGACGCGCCCCCGTGCCGGGGGATCAGGGCGAACCGCGAGGGGAGATCCCGGTCGAACACCAGCCGGTGTCGCCCGGCGGCCCCGGCGCCGGGGTCGGCGTACAGCGGGAGGTCCATGAGGATCGACCAGTGTTCGGTGATCGCCATGTCGTGGGGCAGCCGCGGGCCGGGGAGCTCGATCCCCACGTAGTCGGACACGACCCCGTCGGATCCCACCACGCCGTAGCGCAGGTGGGGTTGCTTGATCCCGTAATCGAAGAACACCAGCTCGCCGGTCTGCTCGTCCACCTTGGCGTGGGCCGACAGCTCGCTGGGCAGGCTGCGGCGGAAGTCCTCCTTGCCCACCGTCTCCAGGGTCACCGGGTCAAGCGCGTACGGGCTGCCCGAGCGATACCACAGCGCCAGCAGGCGGTCGCGGTGGTAGATCAGGTCGGTGTTGGCGGTGTCCTTCTCGTGCCCGTCCGGGTTGGCGGCGAACGGCTCCAGGATCCCGCTGTAGATGGCGCGGTCAGCGTCGCGCTCGGACACGAATCCGTCCGTGCGGATCCACCGGTTGCGGTAGGTGGCCTGGCCCTCGGAGAAGTGCACGGCGTGCACCATGCCGTCGCCGTCGAACCAGTGATAGCGCCCTACCGGAGCGTGCTGCGGATTGGGGCCGTTGCGGACATAGGCCCCGTTCAGATCGTCGGGAAGCGAGCCGTCGAGCACGGTCAGCAGTGCGGTGCGCTCCTCCCGGATCGGCTCGAAGGGTCCGAGCAGATACGGGTTCGCCTCGCCGGGGGGTGCCGGCGCCAGTACGGCCGATCGGTCCAAGTGCAGCGTCAAGCCGCTGGCTATCGTAATGCTGAGACGGTGCCGGATCTACCGTCCAGGGTGGCCAGGAGCGCCTCGGCGGCGGCCAGTGGCGAATCTCCCAGGCGAGAGACGGCGCTGCCGCGGGTCTCCGGCACCGCACCCCCGTACTCGAATATCAGCGTGCTCGGCCGCATGCTGCGGGCGGTGTAGATCAGGCGGCCGATCGTGTCAAGCGACGACCGGCGTCCGGTGAGCACGACCGCGGTGGGGGACAGAGCGCGGAGGGCTCGGCCCAGTCGGCTGCGCTCGACGGCTGGGGTCAGGCAGAACGTGCGAAGCCCGGCTCGACGCAGGATGACCTCGAGCGCCTGGGCGTGCAGGGCGTGGAGATCGCAGGGCACCGAGGCGTCGATCAGCAGGATCCTCTCCCGACGCGACGCCGACGGCGCCAGGCGGGCCATCGCGGCCAGCCACCCGGCGCCGTGACGCCAGGCGAACTCGTATTCGGCCGTCGACCCGCCCGGGTCCGCGCAGCCGCCCACCGCCGGAAGCAGCAACTCGTCGATCGTCCGCTCGACCGAGCGAACGCTCAGGCTCTCCTCCAGCAGCCGGTCGGCCTGGCGGTCCTCGAACCCGCGGTAGGCCGCGGCCAGCCGCGCGCTGGACGACGGGCCGGCGCCCCGCTCCTGGACCAGGGCGACCGCTGAGGAGATGTTTTTGGTCTCGGCCAGGGTCAGGCGTAGGGCCTCGATCTCCCCGAACTCGTACCGGCGATGCCCGCCCTCCGACCGCCGGGGATGCGGGAACCCGTAGCGACGCTCCCAGCTGCGCAGGGTGTTGGTGCTCACCCCGAGGATCGATGCCGCGGCATTTGTGCGAATCATCGCCATTTATGAATCGGATGCCCGCGGCGATGGGACAACTCCGCAAGATGCCGTGCAGGCCCAACCGGACGGTGCGACGATGCCGGGCCATGCGGCTGCGGCTGTATCACCACCCCGACGGCGCCCGAGTCGCCTACCGGCAGGCCGGGACTGGCCCGGGGCTGGTCCTGCTGCACTCACTGGGCCTGTCGCACCGCGAGTGGGAGCCGGTCGTGGACCGCTTGTCCCAGCGCTTCCGGGTCGTACTGCCGGATCTCCCGCTGCACGGGGACTCCGAGGATCGCCCGCGGCATCCGTATACCGCCGAGTGGTTCACCGACGTGCTGGCCGGCTTCTGCGCCGAGGTGGTGGGCTCGCGGCCGATCCTGGCCGGCCACGACATCGGCTCCGAGCTGGCCCTGCGCGCGGTTCTGAGCGGCCAGGTGGACGCGGCGCGGCTGGTGCTGATGTCCAGCCGGCTGCACCGCCGTGACCAGTTCCGAGTCCGGCGCGCGGCCTGGCGAATGGCCTGCCGGGCGGCCGCGCTACCGGGCCTGGACCGGCTGCTGTCTCGGCTGGCCACCCTGGTGTTTCGGCCCTCGATCGGGCAGCGGCTGTCGATTCAGTCCGACCCGGCGGCCCGCGATCTGATGCGCCACGCGTTCGCCGACGTGGCCGGCAACGGCAACCGAGCTCGGGCCTGGGCCAAGTTCGTCCGGCGGTGGCCGAAGGGCGCCCAGCGGCAGCTGCTCGAGGAGTACCCGCGGATCGACGTCCCGGTATTGCTGCTCTGGGCCGAGCAGGACCGGGCGCACCCGGTGCTGGCCGGTCAGGAGGCGCTAGAACTGCTGCCCGACGCCCAGTTGCGGACGCTCCCGGGAACCGGCTTCCTCATGGCCTATGACGATCCGGTGTCCGTGGCCCGGGAGCTGATCGCGTTCTGCGGCTGAGCGATAGCGTTCTGGTCATGAGCGTCGAACAGTCTGAGCAACTCTGGGGCGGCGAGACGACCAAGGCCGTTGCGAACTTCCCCATCTCCGGCCAGCGGGTTCCCGTCTCCGTGGTCCATTGGCTGGCTCGCATCAAGGGCGCGGCGGCCCGGGTCAACGCCGAGCTCGGTCTGCTGGACGGCGAGCTGGCGGAGCGGATCGGCGCGGCCGCCGACCGGGTGGCCGAGGGGTCGTTCGACGATCAGTTCCCGATCGACGTGTTCCAGACCGGCTCGGGCACCTCCTCAAACATGAATGCCAACGAGGTCATCGCGAACCTGGCGAACGACTCGGATCCCGCCCACCCCGTCCATCCCAACGACCACGTCAACATGGGCCAGTCCTCCAACGACGTGTTCCCATCGGCGGTACATCTGGCCGCGCTGGAGCAGGCCACCCATCAGCTGCTGCCCGTCCTGGACCAGCTGGCGGCCTCGTTCGGGGCCAAGGCCCAGGAGTTCAAGGACATAGTCAAGGCCGGCCGCACCCATCTGATGGACGCCGTCCCGGTCACCCTGGGCCAGGAGTTCTCCGGCTACGCGGCCCAGGTCCGCCTGGGCGCGCGGCGGGTCCAGAACGCCCTGCCCCAGGTGGCCCAGATCCCGCTCGGCGGTACGGCCACGGGCACCGGATTGAACACTCACCCTGACTTTGCGGCCCAGGTGCGCGAGCGGCTGAGCCAGGCCACCGGCCTGGACATCCGTCCGCCCGAGGATCCGTTCGAGGCGCAGGGCAATCGGGACGCGCTGGTCGAGCTGTCGGGCGCGCTCAAGGTGCTCGCCGTCTCGCTGACCAAGATCGCCAACGACCTGGCCCTGATGGGGTCGGGCCCGCGCGCCGGGCTCGGCGAGTTGCTGCTGCCCGAGCTCCAGAAGGGCTCCTCGATCATGCCCGGGAAGGTCAACCCGGTGATCCCCGAGGTGGTGCTGCAGGTGGCCGCCCAGGTGATCGGCAACGACACGGCGATCACGATCGGCGGCCTGGAGGGAAACTTTGAGCTCAACGTGCGGGTGCCGCTGATCGCCCGCAACCTGCTCGAGTCGATCGGCCTGCTGACCGCGGCCGCCCGGGTGCTGGCCGAGAAGTGCGTCGACGGGATCCAGGCCAGCACCGAGGGGACGCGGCGGTCGGCCGAGATGACCCTGGCCGCGGCGACGGCGCTCAACCCCTACATCGGCTACGACAAGGGTGCCGAGATCGTCAAGGAGGCGGCGAACTCGGGGCGGCCGCTCAAGGAGGTTGCGCTGGAGAAGGGCGTGGACGCGGAGACCTACGAGAAAGCCATGGACCTGCGCAAGATGGCGCAGGGCAACCTGTAGCGACCCAGCCGGATGAGCTCAAAGATTCCCGAGGGCGCCGGGGATCGCCTGACCAGGGGCACCATCATGGCCCTGGTGGCCATGAGTTTGGCCGTGTTCGTCGTGGCCAACGACTTCACCGCCCTGTCGGTGGCGCTGCCCCAGATCGAGCGGCAGTTCGACTCCGACGTGGGTGGCGTGCAGTGGGTGATCAACGCCTACGCGCTGGTGTTCGGCGTGTTCATCGTGACCGGCGGGCGGCTGGCCGACATGTTTGGCCGGCGGCGGATGTTCTTCGTCGGGGCGGGCCTGTTCGCCGTGTTCTCCGTGCTCGGCGGGGTGGCCCAGTCGGCCGGCTGGCTGATCGCGGCCCGGGCCCTGATGGGGATCGGCGGGGCCCTGATGTGGCCCGCCACGCTGGGGATGACCTACGCGATCCTGCCCGAGAGCAAAGCCGGGCTGGCCGGGGGGCTGATCATCGGGGTGGCGGGCATCGGCAACGCGCTCGGGCCGCTGCTCGGCGGCGTTCTGACCGACGTGGCCAGCTGGCGCTGGGTGCTGCTGCTGAACCTCCCGGTGGCCGCGATTGCCTGCTTTGTCACCTGGCGGGAGGTCAAGCTGCCGCAGGTGGACCTGGCCCGGGGCCGGATCGACTACTGGGGCGTGGTCAGTCTTTCGTTGGGGCTGACAGCGCTGCTGGTGGCGCTCGACCAGATCACAGACTGGGGATTCGGGGACCCGAGGGTGATCGGACTGCTGATCGCGTTCGTGATCCTGATTGCCGCGTTTCCATTCATCGAGCGGCGGGCGGGGGAGGACGCGCTGCTCCCGCCGGAGCTGATCCACAAACGCCAGTTCATGGTGGCCTGCGCCGTGGTGCCGTTGCTGGGCACGGGGTTCTTTGTGTTGTTGCTGTACCTGCCCCAGTTCATGCAGAAGCTGCTGGGCTACTCGCCGCTGCAGGCTGGGGTGGGGCTGCTGCCGATGATGGCCGTGTTCGGAGCGGTGTCGTTCGTGGCGGGAAACCTCTACAACCGCATGGGAGCCAGGCTCAGTGCCGCCGCCGGCGCGGGATGCATCACGATCGGGCTGGTCGTCGTGGGCTTCGCCGACGTCAGCACCGGCTACGGGCTGCTGGCCGTGGGCATGGCGGTGTTCGGGGTCGGAGTGGGCTTGGCGTTCTCGTCGCTGACCACCGCGGGGGTCACCGCGCTCGACCCCGCGCATGCCAGCCTGGCCGGCGGCGTGCTCTACATGTCCCAGGTGGCCGGGAGCTCGGTGGGACTAGGGCTCGTAACGGCGATATTCACGACCACGGCCCAGGACAAGGTGCACCGGGTCGGCGTCGTGCGGGGGCTGACGCAGGTGCAGGAGCACGCGGTCAACGGCATCCTGGCCGGCACCGGCAGCGCGCAGCACCTGCTGAGCGAGTTCCCTCAGGCCGGGCCCGCGCTCAACGCGCTGTCCCGGCAGGCGTTCGTCGAGGGCACGCAGACCGGCTTCCGGGTGGCTGCCGGGCTGGCCGCGCTGGGGTTCGTGATTGCCGCCGTGTTGATCAAGGGCCGCCCGCAGGCGAGCCCGGCGCCGATCGCCGAGCCCTCAGCCGCCGCCGCGTAGGAACGCTGCGGCCTCCGACTTCACGTCCGCCACCAGACTGCCCAGCGCGACGTTGGCATCGAGCAGGTGCAAGCCCCACTCCGGCGTGGGGCTGGCTTTGGGGGTCTTGGCGCCCCGCAGCGCGGTGATCTCCAGCACGTTGGCGTTGTTGGCCGACGAGCAGCGGGCGCGGTAGGCGCCGGGGGAGGACCACCACACGGTCGGGGGGTGCGGGAAGGTCAGCCCCAGCAGCGCGATGCCCGCGGACAGGATGCTCCCCTTATAGAACGGCTGGCTCGGGCTGATCGGGTCGACCAGCGCGCTGCCGCCGCCCAGCGCGGCCGGGTTGGTGCACAGCACCTGCGTACCGGGAGTGGTCGAACGGCCGAACAACGTGGGCGTAGGCACCGGCTGATCAAACGTCGAAAACGCGATCACGCAGTGCACCTGGGTGGCCGAGTGGCAGGCGTGGATGTGCTTGAAATCGCCGCCGACGTCCCGCCCTCGCTTGACCAGCACGTTGCCGCCCATCAGGATCGCCGACACCAGCCGCTGGCGCACCGCCGGCTTGCGGTCGACGTCCTTGCCGATCAGGCTTCGCAGCACGAACGAGCCCTGCGAGTGGCCAATCAGCACGAAGCCCCGGCCGTGGTTGAACTTACGCAGGTACAGGGCAAACGCGCTCCGCACGTCGGCCAGGGCGATGTTGGCGTTGGGCTTGGTGGTCGGCTTCCCCTGGCCGATTCCGGCCAGGGTCAACTGCCGGTACATGGGCGCGTAGACCTTGCAGTACTGCGAGTACCGCGCCGCCTGGTAGAGCGCGATCGACCGCTCGACCGGGTCGATATTCAGGTTCGCGTTGCCGGTTGGCTGGCCGCTGACCGTGGGGTAGACGTAGAAGCAGTCGATGGCCGGATTCCTGACTGGTTTGGGATGCTGCACGCCGACCTTCTTCAGGGTCGGGGTGAAGACGGTGGTGGAGAGCCCAGGCGCGCACGGGTCCGGGTGATGGCCCGGAAGACACAGCCATACCGTCTTGGCCGAGGCGCTGGGCACCAGCGCTAGGCCGACCGCCAGAAACAGACCAACTACCAACCTAGGCATCCGGGTCTCCTCTCCGGGCGCCTCCGACGCGGGAGTTTACCGATCGGTAAAGCACTGGCGCTCTACTCTGCGCCAGATGCCTGGCTCGCTGCTCGCCGTTGACGTGCCATTCCTGCTGTACCGGTCGTTCTTCGCGCTGCCCGACTCGATTACCGGCCGGGACGACCATCCGGTCAACGCCCTGCTGGGCGCGGCCAACGCGCTGCTGCGGATCGTGGCCGATCGGCGCCCGCGGGCGGTGGTGATCTGTTTCGGCGCCGAGGCGGCGCACTACCGAGTGAAGCTCTATCCCAACTACCACGCGGCTCGCCCTGAGGTGCCCGAAGCGCTGGCCTGGCAGTTCGCGCAGGCGCCGGGCTTCTTCGAGGCCTTCGGCTGGAGCTGTGCGTCCTCGGATGACCTCGAGGCTGACGATCTGCTGGGATCGCTGGCCTCGGTCGAGGTGGCGGCCGGCGGCGAGGCGCTGATCCTCACCGGCGACCGCGACATGTATCAGTGCGCGGCCGAGCGCGTGCACGTGCTGTTTCTGAAGTCGGGTATCACCGGGTTTGAGGAGGTCGATGCGGCCGATGTCAAACGCCGCTACGGCATCGGCCCAGAGCTGGTCCCCGACTTCATCGCGCTGCGCGGCGACCCGTCCGACGGCCTGCCCGGCGCTTCTGGGGTGGGCCCCAAGACGGCGGCCGAGCTTCTCCGGGTTCACGGCTCGCTGGAGGGCGCGATCGCCGGGGCCCGCCAGGAGCGTCCACGTATCGCCCAGGCGCTCACCCAGCAGGCGGACGAGTTGCGGGCGTTCCGGGAGATCGCCGAGCTGCGCACGGTGCCGCTGGAGCGTCCGGCCGATCGCCCCACCGACCTGTCCGGGGGAGCGAAGGCCGCCCGCGGGCTGGGGTTGAACCGTTTGGCAGAACGCCTCGAAAATGCTGGCGATCTAGGCGATCTCTAGTAGAGTCGCCGCCATGCGGCACTGCATCAGGGTGCCCTATTGGGGCTTAGGACAGAGGCTGGCACTGCTGGCCGCGATCATGGTTGGCGCGGCGGTTCCCGCGGCCGCTCAGGCGACCGCGATCACCGAGTTCCCCCTGACGGTCAATCCGGGCAGCGACCCGCTGGGGATCACCCCGGGTCCGGACGGCAACCTGTGGTTCACCGACGGTGGCACCACCAAGGCGATCGGCAGGATCACGCCTTCGGGCACGATCACCGAATTCACCCAGGGGTTTACTAGCGCCGCGAAGCCGGTCGACATCACGAACGGGCAGGACGGGAACCTGTGGTTCACCGACACCGGGAGCCCACCCAACGCGATCGGGAAGGTCACACCGTCGGGCACGATCACCGAATTCGTGGCCGGTGTGGCGCCCGGTTTCAACTCCGGCAGCGCGCCGAGCAACATCACCGTCGGTCCGGACGGCAGCCTTTGGTTCCTCGACGGCGGGTCTCCCAAGGCGATCGGGCGCATCACCCCCGCGGGGAACATTTCCGAGTTCACCGGCCCGCTGACTGCCACGAGCCAGCCCGAACAGCTGACGGCTGGCCCGGACGGGAACATGTGGTTCACCGATAAGGGCAACATCAAGGCGGTCGGCCGGGTCACGCCCGCGGGCGTCATCACCGAGTTCACCGGCACGCTCGACCAGATGAACAGCATGCCCACGTCGATCACCGCCGGCCCCGATGGAAATCTCTGGTTCACCGATCCGGGCTTGGGCGCACTGTGGAAGGCGACGCCCGGCGGCACGCTGACCAAGTTCACCGCCGGGCTCCAGGCCACACCATCCCCAGACGCGACCACCGCCGGCCCCGACGGAAACGTTTGGTTCGAGGACAACCTGAGCGGTGGTCGGGCGGTCGGCCGGATCAAGCCCGACGGCACGATCAACGAGTTCAAGAGCGGTCTGGCGACCGGCGTCGAAGACGACATCACGGTCGGGATCGACGGCAACATCTGGGTCGAGCAGTCGACGCCCGGCGCTGTTTCGCGGATCACCCCGGCGGGCGCGATCACGTCATTCAACAGTGGGCTGCTGCCCGGCGCCGGGAGCGACGGGGACCACCTCACCACGGGTCCCGACGGCAACCTGTGGTTCAACGACCGCGGCGCGAAGGCCATCGCCAAGGTCTCACTGCAGCTCTTGCCGACCGCCAGCACCGGCGCCGCGAGCGCAGTGACCAGCTCCTCCGCGACCGCCAGCGGCACGGTCAACCCACAGGCCGCGGCGACGACCGTGACGTTCCAGTACGGGACCACCCCCGGACTCGGACTGACCGCTTCCGCGGGGACGCTGCCGGCCAGCGGCGCCGCTTCGCCGGTGTCGGCCGGCCTGACCGGACTGCCCGCCGGCACCCTCATCTACTACCGGGCGGTGGCCACGAACCCCTCTGGCACCGCCAACGGAGCAATCCAAACATTCACCACGTCGGGAGCGCCACCACCGGGCTCCACGATCACCGTCGGCAATCAGCAGATCAAGCTCACCACGCCGTCCGCGTGCGTGAGCAAAGCCGGCCGGCTCAGGGCAAGCCTCAGTTCCACGACGATCCCGCGTTCCCGCGGCGCAAAGCTGCGCTTCTTAAGCGCGGCGTTCTACCTGGATAAGGGCGTCAGGCACATCCGTCACCACACCAAGCGCCTAGGCAACGGCAAGAAGAAGACCGTGACCGTCGTGGTCTACCTGCCCAACCGGACCGTGCACCGCCGCCCGGCGACGGTCCGGCTGTCTGTGGCCGGCTTGAGATCGGGAACCCACTCGCTGAAGGTCGTGCTGACGTATTCGAAGCGGGTGACCAAGCGCGGCCGCAGCCGTACCGTGAAGGTCCGCAAGACGTTAAAGGTCAGGTTCGCTGTCTGCTAGTGCCGTGAGGGTAAGCCGACCGCCACCGCTGCGCTTCAGGATCACGGGCTGAACTTGACCGTGATCACGTCGCCGTCGCGGACGACGTAGTCGCGGCCCTCCAGGCGCAGCGTCCCGCGCTCACGCGCGCCGGCGTAGCCGCCGGCGTCCACCAGCGCCTGCCACCCGACCACCTCGGCTCGCACGAAGCCCCTCTGGATGTCGGAGTGGATCAGCCCGGCGGCATCCCAGGCTGAAGCCCCGCGCCGCAGGTGCCACGACTGCGCCGGCTTGGCCTCGCCGGCGGTGAAGAACGCAATCAGCTCGAGCAGCGCGAACGCGCCCCGGATCACCGCCTCGAGGCTCGACTCGGTCAGCCCCAGCTCGTCGCGCATGGCCGCGGCCTCCTCAGGGTCGAGCTCCGCCAGCTCGGCCTCCAGGCGCGCCGACACCGCAATCGCCTCCGCGCCCCGGACCCGCGCGTACTCCCAGATCACCGCTGGGACCTCGCTCGCCCCCTCTTCGACGTTGGCCACGTAGAGCACCGGTTTGGCGGTGAGTGGCTGAAGCAGCGCCAGCGCGTCGGCGGCCTGGTCTGGTGGCGCCACCACGGCACGGGCCGGACGGCCCGCTCCCAGGACGGCGATCAGCTCCTCCAGCCACTGGCTCTCGGCCTTGGCGTGCGTGTCGGCGCCCTTGGCGGCCTTGGACACCCGCTCGAGTCGCCGCTCAGCCTGCTCCAGGTCGGCGTAGATCAACTCCGTCTCGATTGTCTCCAGGTCCGCCAGCGAGTCCACCCGCCCCTCGGGGTGGACGACGTTGGGATCGTGATGCGCGCGGACCACGTGGACCAGCGCGTCGGTCTCCCGGATGTTGGCCAGAAACTTGTTCCCCAGACCCTCGCCCCGGTGGGCTCCGGCCACCAGCCCAGCGATGTCGGAGAACACGATCGTGTCCGGCACCACCTTGGACGCTGAGATCGTCTCCGCCACGGCATCGAGCCGGCGGTCGGCCACCGGCACCACGGCCACGTTGGGCTCGATCGTGGTGAACGGGTAGTTGGCCGCCTCCGCGGCCACGCCGGTCAGCGCGGTGAACAGCGATGACTTGCCGGCGTTGGGCAGTCCGACGATCCCGACCTTCACGCCGGCCACGCTCCAGCCAGCGCCGTGCCCAGCGCGGCGCCGGCCACGACGTCGCTGGGGTAGTGCACGCCGAGGTAGGGGCGGCTGGCGGCAAAGATCGTCGCGGCCAGATAGAGCGGAGCAGGCGGCAGCATCCGGCTGTAGGCCCGGGCAGCGGCAAACGCGGTCGTGGCGTGCGCGCTGGGGAACGACAGGCGAGACACGGTGGGCGTCAAGGGGTCGAGGCCCGGGAGCTCAGGCCGGTGGCGACGGACGGTGACCTTGACCGCATAGTTGAGCGTGTAGGCCCCGGCCACAACCCGCACGCCGCGCAGCCACTCTCGCCGGCGTCGTCCCCGGGACAGGCCCGCTCCGACCAGCCCCAGAGCCAGCCAGCAGGCGGCGTGCTCGCCCGTGCGCGAGTAGGCGCCGACCAGCCGTTCCAGCCATGCCGGATGGGCCCGGGTGCGGGCAAGCAGGAGCAGCGCGCGATCGAACTCGATCGGGGACACTGAGCGCACGATACGTAGAACGTTGATCGCGGCGGCTCTCGCCTGCCTGCTGGCTGGATGCGGCTCGGCCGCCGGAGGGGCGGCGGCGAGCTCCGCCGGTCTGGCCCACTGGACCACGTTCGCCCACACCAGCCGCCCGCTGGACGTCGCCGGGCCCCGGCGCGATGGATCGCTCGTCATGGCGGCCGCAGGCCGGCTGTTTCTGGTCCGGCCCAGCGGCAAGATCGTTCCGTACGCATCGGCCTACCAGAGCCCGGGAGGCGAGGAGCCCTACATCGTGCTCTCACCCGGCGGCTGCTTTGGGAATCAGACCTTATACGCGCTGCGGCTGTCCGGTGGCCGCGGCGTAGTGGCAATCGCCAACAACGGCCGGGTTCGCCAGTTCGCCAGCATCAGCGCGCCCGGGCTGCTGGACGGCATCAGCTTCGGCTGGGGGAAGCTGCTGGTGACGATCAACCACGGCTCGACCACCACCGTCGACGCGATCGACTGCCACGGACGGGTGCGCCCGGTC
>DATKRM010000128.1:0-18928 GCA_035532195.1 Solirubrobacteraceae bacterium | reverse complement strand
ACAACCGGCCCGAGCAGCACAACGCGGTCAACCGGCGGATGAACCAGGAGCTGCATCACGCCTGGCAGCGGTTCCGGGACGACGATGACGCGTTTGTCCTGGTTATCACCGGCGCGGGCGACACGACCTTCTGCGCCGGCTGGGACCTCCAGGACGCGGCGGAGCTCGAGTCGCTCGGCGACTGGGACCGATTCCGGGTTTCGCTCTACAACGACCCGGGCGCGTGTGGCTACACGCGGCGAGTGGACGTGTTCAAGCCGGTGATCGCGGCCGTGAACGGGTACGCGTTCGCCGCCGGGCTGGAGACCGCCCTGCTGGCTGACATCCGCGTCGCATCGGAGAACGCCGAGTTCGGGGCGCTGGAGCGGCGCTGGAACATCGTGGGCGGGGACGGGATGACCGTCCGCCTGCCGCTGGTCGTGGGCTTTGCCCGGGCGATGGAGCTGATCATCACCGGTCGGCGGATCGACTGCCGGGAGGCAGAGCGCATCGGCCTGGTCAACCAGGTCACGCCGCGCGGGGACGCGTTGGCCCGGGCTCAGGAGCTGGCGCATGAGATCGCGGCACTGCCGCAGGGCGCCATCCGCAGCGACAAGGAGTCGCTGCTGCGCGGCGTGGGCCGCACCCTCGAGGAGCGCCTGCGGATCGAGGCCGAGCTCACACTGTCCATGTTCATGCGCCGCGATCCGCACACCCTCGGCGCGGCCGCGTTCAAGGCGGGAAATCTAAAGCCCGAGTGGCCCCACCACGGGCTATGAGCGGTAGGCCGTGAGGCTCCCGCGCGGACGCGTCAGCGCGCGCTGACGCTGCCCGTCGCGAATCGGCTGCGCTGTCCTCCCTGTCCAAGCGAGGGTTTCGGGCTCCCAGGGTGCCTCTCAGGCGTTGGCGATCTCGGCCAGCCCGTCTTTGATCGCAACCTTCCCGGTGTCCGTGGTCGTTTCGAAGGCGATGCGCCGGGCTTCGCCCGAGTGCCTGGCCTCATACAGGGCGTGGGTCACCGTCTCGTGGGGCTGGACGATCTTCGAGAACCGCGCGGCGAGCCGCTTCAGGCGGGTTGGATCGTCGGGACAGGCTGTCTGGATGACGGCGCGTGAACAGAACGCCATCGTGCACAGGCCGTGGACGATGATCCCGGGCAGCCCCATTGACTTGGCGAGCTCATCGTCGAGGTGGATCGGCATCGGATCACCGGCGGCCTCGCTATAGCGCCTGGTCTGGTCGGAGTCATAGCGATGCTCGATTGAGGCGAGCGGCTCGTGCCCGCGGAGTGGCTCGTCGAATTTGTGCTCGGTGACGGGCTCTCCCTCGTGGACGTCGAGCTGCGCGCCGCGGAAGAACGAGGTCATGTACTGCTCGACCACAAGCTCGCCATCTGAGCTTGTGGTGCGTCCCTTCGAAATGACGACGACGCCGGTCGAGGCCCCGTGCACCCCGACCGGAGCAGCAGTCGTCGTCAGCACCTGCTCGGGGAGGATCGGCCGGTGGTAGCGAAAGTCCTGCTCGCCATGGACCACCCGCATGAACAACTCGGGCGGCACGATTCCGACTGCTGTCTGAGCAAGCGCCTGGAACGCCGGCACGATCGCGAACACTGGCGGTGCCAGCTCACCTGAGCGGTGCGCGGGATGCTCGTCGTTTGTTGCCGCGGCGTATTGCATGATGCGCTCTTGGGTGACCTCGAACTCGACCGGCTCAGACCAGTGGTCGAGGCGATCCAGATTCCAGCCAGCCTTCGCCTCGACGCTCATATCGTGGCCGTCGCTGTCATCGTTGAGCTCGCCGTCGGTTGGGATCGCTCCGACGCGAGCGAGCGTTAACCGTGCCTTCGATCAACCGCCGGAGCTCCTCCCGGCTGCGGGCCCAGAGATGATCCGCGTGATGATCGCGCGGGTCGAGCAGCGGCAGGATCGCCAGGCCCCGGATCGTCGCCACGCTCATCGCGATCAGGCCGTCCAGGGTCTGATCTTCCGAGTCGCCGGTGAAGGCGAGTCGGAGCCACGGCATCGCTTTCCGGCCCACCATGCTCGGAAGCGGCTCAAGCTGGGCGCGCAGCTCGCGATCGGTGCGGGCGTGGACCGACAGCTCGAGTGCCGCTTGGAAGAGTGGCCCGCTGAACAGCCGCCACAGCATGTCAAGCGCTGCTCGCGGCCGGGCCTTACCGCGGGGCAGGCGCTCGGCCCCGTCTTGGAGCTCGGCCCCGCCTCGCCGGGCCAGCTCCTGGATCGCCGCGGCGAACAGCGGAGCCCTGGTCTGGAAGTGGTGAAGGTGCGCGCCCCGGGAGAGCCCGGCGCGCTCGGAGATCTCGTTGAGCGTTGAGCCGTCATAGCCGACCTCGATCAGCGACTCGATCGTGGCAGTGACCAGCGCTTCACGGGTAGCGGCGGAGCGCTCCTGCTGAGTCTGGCGGCGGCGCCGGGGCGGCCGCTCGGCGATCGTGGTCACGCCGACAACGTAGCGGATTCGATGCAGGCAGGCAAGATCTTGCGTTCCGCAACGCATTGACATTCCTGGTAGCAGGATTTATCGTCTGGCCAGTGACCAACGTTGGGAGGCGTGGGACGATCGGCGTTGCGCTGATCTGCGCGTGTGCGCTGCTAGCTGTGCCCGCCGCAGCTACCGCACAGGATCCTCCCGATCCGGGCTCGACCCAGTCGTTCACGTACGGCACCGGGTCACTGTCCAATCCCTACATCGTCTACACACCGACCACCTACAACTCACGGCGGCCGGCGCCGCTGTTCGTGATGGTCCACGGTTGTCAGACGAGCGCCTATCAGCAGATGCGCGCCAATCTCATCAACCACCTGGCCGAACGGGCCGGGTTCATCGTGCTCTACCCGGACGTCGACGCAACGCACAATCTGCAGCCGGGTCCGACGGTCAACTGCTGGAGGTTCCCGGATCCCACGAGCTGGATGCGGGGTGGTGGTGACGCGGCCGCGATTGCCGGTATGACCCAGGCCGTTATGGGCATGAGGAACATCGACCGCGAGCGGGTCTACCTGTCAGGCATGTCGGCGGGCGGGTTCATGACCTCGATCCTGGCTGCGGCCTACCCCGATCTGTATGCCGCCGTGGCCATCGCGGCCGGCGGCGCCTACGGGGATTCCTCGTGCCTGTTCGGGTTGCCGGGCGGCCTATCCGCGGAGCAGAGCGCCGGGCTGGCGTTCGACCAGATGGGAGCACGCGCGCGCGTCGTCCCGATCCTGGTCATGGGTGGTGACGCCGATGCGGCGGTTTCGCCGGCTTGCGCCAACAAGGCACTCGAGCAGGGACTGCGGACCGACAACCTCGTGCTGGATGGAAGCCAAACGGCGCCGATCTCCTTGACACCCGTGGCCAACACGCACGGGCAGAAACCGGGCGGATACTCGTACAGCGTCAGCAGCTACTTCTATCCGGCTGGCTGCCTGATCGCGCAGCGATGGTTGATCCACGGCATGAACCACTTCTGGCCCGGCGGTTCAGCCGATCCGCAATGGGCGAACTGGACCGACCCCAAGGCCCCCAGCGGAGCGGACGCGGCCTGGGGATTCGTCTCGCGCTTCAGGCGGTCCGCCACCGGGGGGCGATGTGCCGCTGATCGCCCCCGCAGGCCGCGCGTCCGCCGGCGCCATCACCACCCTCATCGTGGACACCGGCGGGGCCGGTGATCGGAGACGGGAACGGTCTCCAGCGTCTCAGCCGGGCCACGCTCGTCTGGCTCGCCCTGCTGCTGACCGGGATGGCGACCGCCGGCTCAGCCGCGGCCGCCCCACCGAGGGCATCCCACACTGGGCCGTTTGAGATCAACATCACCCACGGGCTGGGTGCGGGCGAGCCCGAGCTCGCGATCGACGCGGTCCATCACACCCTCGTCATCTCGTTTGACTACTCAAACCCGCCGGACGGCAGCCCGAACCAGGGCTGTGGTGTCGCCGTCTCCCGTGACGGCGGAAACACCTGGCGGGTTCGGCGGACCTATCCAGCCGATCCCGGCCCCACGCCCGGCAATCCCTACCACCAGTGTTCAGATCCGACCGCGGCGGCCGGCCCGGGTGGGATCGTGTACGTGGGAGGCGGTTGGTGGGACCAGCCCGGCGGAGGCGTCGACTACTACAACATGTACGCGTCGCGCTCGACCGACGGTGGCTTCACCTGGGGCCCATCGGTGTTCGCGACCGGCGACAACGATCTTCTGGTGAACCTCCTGTTGGGGAAGAACAGTGGTCACTCGGACCGTGAGTTCCTCGCCGTGGACAATCAAACCGGCACGCTGTATGCCAGCGCCGCGGACTTCCCCCGGGCGCGTCGCTGGGTTGTCGCCTCGCACGACCAGGGCCGAACGTTCGGACCTTCACGCGCGATTGATTCCGCCGACGCCCCGGAACTGCCCAACGACTACATCCCGGCAGCTGCCCACGGCGTGCTCGCCGTGAACTACCTGGCCAGCGGGACCTCCGATGGTGGCTGCCCGTGCCGCAGCATCTTCGAGACCAGCCGGGATAACGGCGTGACCTGGACTCGCCATACCGCGCCGGTCGCCGCCCAGTGGACCGCGGCCGATCCGTCGCGTCCCGGACGCTTCGCGATCATGAGCGGCCAGGGCTTCTCCGACACCAGCCTCACACCAGATGCGCTTGTGGTCAGCGTTACATCTGACTATGGCCGCACGTGGTCCAAACCGGTCCAGGTCGGCCAAGACCCGCCAAACGCGCGATACGAGCCCTGGGTCAACTACTCACCAACCGGCGTGCTGGGCGTGGGCTACAAGACCGAGTACGGAGCGAGCTGCGCACCCGTCGCTGGGTGCAGCGGCGGCAGCTACGACTTCTGGGCGGCGATCTCGCGCGACGGCGGGCGCAGCTTCGGCGCCCCGGTTCGTATCAGCCACGCGATGTCCTCAGCCGAGCCGGGCGGGGGCGATGACTTCTCGTTCGTCGGACTTGACAAGAACTACCTATACGCGACGTGGGCTGACATGCGCAAGAGTCCCAGCAGTGCCGCGTCCGGGCAGAGATCCCTCTACTTCGGACGCGTGCCGCTCAACCCACCCACCGCCAAGCATCTGCTGCTCACCTGCAAGCGGGGGAAGCAGCGCAACGCACGGCTCGTCTGTCGGGCCAGACCCGTCGGCGGGACGCTTAGGTTGACCGGTGTGTCGGCACGCGCAACGATCTCCCGCAAACGCACGGTGTACGCCACCGGCTGGAGTGTGCCGGGGCGGCGGGGAGGCTTGAGCATTATCGTGACGCAATCGAGAGCGCTCCTGCCGGGCAGCTACACCCTGAGGCTCCGCATTAGTCGCCGCGCCTGGATCTCACGCCGGATCCAGATCACCAGCGCGTGACTATGGACGTGCGCGTCTCGTCCGCGGTCGTCTACCGCGCCTCCACCGAGGGCTGAGCGGCGACCGCGGCCTGGTCCAACCGGTGGATGTTGATGATCGAAGGCTGGCCGGCCTCGATGCCCACCTCGTCGAGGATCGGCATCAGCGTGCGGCCGCAGTGTGCGCGGCGGTCGCCGGCACCCCTCGGGCCTGAGCCTCCCGGCGATAACACGACTCACCCTCGCGACCACCGAGGGGTGTGCCGTCTAGTCGACGCTCCGCGGCTACGAAACGACGAACCCCGCGGGCGAAGCGGGGGGTGGGTCGCGGTATCGCCACACGCGGCGCGGTGCGGCTGCCCCATCCGGGCTGCTTTCGCCGCGACCGGGATGACCGGCGCAGACCGGCGTCCGGCAACAGGTCAGTGCCGGAGCTGGCCCTGGCGCAGGGTCTTGAACGCGCCGGGCGGACTGCTTACCTGCTGGTAGGTGACCGTGAACGCCGAACCGCGGCTGGACAGAGCCGAGGGCTGGGCGGTCGCGCCCGAGGAGCCGCTGCCGTTGGACACGAACTGGCGGCCGCCACTGGCCAGCACGATCGAGGTCACATCCCACCAGGGGCTGGAGATGGAGCCGCTGCGCCCGCTGGTGCTCACCGCGTGCGCGCCGCTGAATCCGGCTGATCCGAAGTCGGCCATTGGCCAATCACCTGGCGAAAGCTCACGCCGGTGCGGTGAGCGGCGTAACCGGACCAGCTGGCGCTGGTGGTCGCGTTGGCCACTGCGTCGGGTGTGGCGAACAGCGCCAAGCCCGTGAGCACGGCCAGCAGGGATCCGATGCGGCGGCGCGAGGCGATCATGCCTTGGGCTGGGTCAGGTCGTAGACCACCTGGTTTCCGACCGTCGTGCTCTTGAAGTGACTCTGGACCCAGTTGGCGATGGCCTGAGTGGAGGCGCCGCGCGGCCCACCGCCGGGTCCGCCCGGCCCTCCGGCCCCGGGAGGCGGACCTCCGAAGCCACGCGCCCCGGGCGGCGGACCGCCGAAGCGGACGCCTGCGCCGGGCGGCCCTCCGAAGCCACCGGCGTCAACGCCGCCGACGGGAGCCAGGAAGTAGTGGATCTGGCCCTGGGACACATACTTCTCAAACTGGGCCAGCGTCAGGTTCCCGCCCTGGCCGTCGAACCCGCCGATGGCCATCACAGGTGCGCCGCCGCTGGCCAGCTCCAAGCCCGAGGCGGTCTTCGATCCGGACGTCGCCGCGGCCCAGCGGTAGCCGCTGGCGCCGCGCTGCAGGATGCTGGCCAGGGTGCTGCTGACCGCGGGCGAGTCGCCGGGAGCGCGACCGTTCACGCCGGAGGTTCCGCCGATGCTGGGCACCCCGCCGCCGAATCGGCCGCCGCCCCCGAATCCTCCGGGTCCGCCGAACCCGGTGTCGGCGCTCACCGACGGACCGGCCGAGGGAATCGACCCGGTATGAACGGTGGCGATCGTGTCTATGGAGTAAGCCACCGGGCCGGCCAGGCAGGCGCAAGCGGCCAGCGCCGCGAAACTGGCCTTGGCGCGTGGACGGGCCAATGAGCGGGGGAAGAGCAGGCAGGACGCAGCCAGGACCGCGGTGGCCGCGATCACCGGGCGCAGCCAGGGCTGCCACTGCGGGGTGCGGGCGAGCAGGACCCAGGACCAGCCGGCCGTCCCGATGATGACGCCAGCCAGGGCCAGCCGGACCCAGGGCCGCTCCCGGTGGCGCCAGGCGGCGACGGCCCCGATGGCCACCAGAGCCGCGATTGCTGGGGCCAACGCCACTGTGTAGTAGGTGTGAATCACGCCGCTGCTGAAGCTGAACACCAGCCCGCTGACCACCAGCCAGCCGCCCCACAGCAGCAGTGCTGACCGCACCCGATCCTGGCGCGGCCGCGTGCGGGTCAGCCACAGACCGCCGCCCAGCACGAGCAGCGCGGCCGGCAGCAGCCAGGAAGCCTGTCCGCCCATCAGGTCGTTGAACAGCCGCAGCCCGCCGGTGGCGCCGCTGAACTGAGCACCCGGACCACCGCCCCCCGGCCCGGTGGCACCGAACACGCGACCCAGGCCGTTGTAGCCGGTGATCAGGTTGAGGATGCTGTTGTTGGGCGAGCCGTCGATCATGGGACGTGAGCCCGCCGGCCACAGCGCAACGATGGCCACCCACCAGCCGCCGCTGATCACGATGGCCGCGCCGCCCGCCACCAGCTGCCCCAGGCGACGCCGCAATCCGGTGGGCGCGGCCACGAGGTACACCAAGCCGAACGCTGGCAGCACGAGGAACGCCTGCAGCATCTTGGTCAAGAACGCGAACCCCACCAGCGTCCCCACCGCGATCACCCAGCGCGTGGACGCGGTCTCCAGTGCGCGAACCAGGCAGTAGCCGGCGGCGATGAGCAGGCAGACCAGCAGCGCGTCCGGGTTGTTGAAGCGGAACATGAGCGCGGCCACGGGTGTGAGCGCCAACACCAGCCCGGCCAGGAGTCCCGCACCGGCACCGAACCAGCGCTTGATCGCCGCGTAAAGCATTCCGACCGACAGCACGCCCTCCAGGGCCTGGGGCGCGAGCACGCTGAGATGGCTGAAGCCGAACACGCGGCCGGACAGGGCCATCACCCACACCGAGGCCGGAGGCTTATCGACGGAGATGAAGTTGGACGAGTCCAGCGACCCGAAGAAGAAGGCCTTCCAGCTCTTGGTCGCCGCCTGCGCCGCGGCGGAATAGAACTCGTTGGCGTAGCCGGAAGCCTGGAGATCGATGAGGTAGGCCGTGGCCGTCCCCAGGAGCAGGGCGATCAGCAAGGGGCGCGCCCAGGCCGGGTCCTCAGCCCGACCACGCAGCAGGCTGCGGGCGCGGGTCGAGAACCAGCCGGGGGACAGAGCAGGTGCGGGGTGGGGTAGCGCGGAGGTGCTCATGGCGACTACGGCTGGCCTGGCACTCGGTGGTGCTCGGTGTACACCCCGCCGACGAACGCGAGGCCGAGCAGCGCGATCACGGCGCGAAACACTGTCCTGGTGATTCGTCTCACGGCAATCTCCTTTGGGAGGGGGACCGCCGGAATGTCGCCCGCTCGCCGAAGACGGCTGCGAGATTGGCCTAAGAGAGCTGTAGGAGTCAGCTCGGCGCGGCGGCGAAGCTGACCGTAACCACGCCGCCGCCATCGGCGGCGTTGCGGGCTTCGGCCTGGCCGCCGTGGGTCTCGGCCGCCTGCTTGACGATGGCCAGGCCGAGGCCGGCACCGGGCAGCCGGCGGGCGTTATCGGCCCGGTAGAAGCGGTCGAACACGTGCGGCAGGTCGCGATCCTGAAACCCGGGCCCGTGGTCACGCACCGACAGCTCTCCACGCCGGAGGCTGACTTCGATCTGCCCGTCGGGCGGACTCCATTTGCGCGCGTTGTCGATCACGTTGCTCACCGCGCGGCTGATCTGGTCCGGAGCACCCTCGATGACCGTCGGCTCGAGGTCGAGCTGAAACCGGAGCTGCGGCGCTCGCCGCTGCGTCCGCTGGATCGCGTCTCGCACCACCGAGTCCAGCTCGATCGATTCTCGATCGGTGCTCGGCTGGGTTCCACGGGCCAGCTCGACGACGTCGGCCACGATCTGGGTCAGCTCGTCGAGCTCGGCCAGGATCGACTCCTGGAGGCTGACCCGCTCCTCGGGCGGGAGCCGCCCGGCGTCCAGAAAGATCTGGATGTTGCTGCGCAGAGCAGCGATCGGAGTCCGCAGCTCATGCGAGGCGTCGGCCACCAGGTGGCGCTGCGAGTCGATCGAGCGCTCCAGCGCATCCAGCGTCTGGTTGAACGTCATGGCCAGCCGGCGTAGTTCGCTGGGGCCAGTCTCCTCGAGCCGCTGGGGCCGGATGAGATCGCTGGTCACATCCTCGGTGCGGCGCAGGAACCGGTTGATCGGGGCCAGGGCCGAGGAGGAAATGAACGCGGCGAGCAAGATGGCCAGCAGGACTCCCCCCGCCACGACCAGGCTATAGCTGATCAGCAGGCCGTGGAGCACCGAGTCGACAGCCGTGAGCGGCAGGGCCACCTGGATCGCGTGGTGGTCGAAGGTGTCCCACACCGTGAGCACCTCGAGGTGGACGCCGCCTACCTTGGCCGTGCCGTAGAAGCTCCCGCTGCCCTGGCGAACCAGCTGCAGTACCCCTTTATCCACGGGAAGCTGGGGCCGGCCGCCGTCGGCGGCGAACGCCTGACCGTTGGCCTCCACGACCTGGAAGTAGCCGGGGGCGGCGCCGAACCCCGGATTGGGCGGGGGCCGGATGCCGTCCCGCGGTCCTGCGCCCGCGCCCCCGCCCGGTCGCCCGCCGGGCTGCGCGCCGCCGCCCTGGCCCTGGAAGCCGTGTGGCTGGAGCTCGGGCGCCGCCCGGGCGCGCAGCTCCTGCTGGATCTCGCCGATCAGGTGCGAGCGGGCGCTGAAGTAACCGATGACCGCCACGGCGATGGCCACGGCAACCACCGCCAAGCCGGCCGCGGCCGCGATCCTGCGCCGAAGGCTCATGTGGGTCCCCGAGCCTCGTTCAGGGCTCGCGTAGGACGTAGCCCACGCCGTGCACGGTCTGGATCAGGCGCGGATCACCTCCCGCCTCCAGCTTGCGGCGTAGGTACCCGATGTACACCCGCAGCGCGTTACCCGACCGGCCGAAGTCATAGCCCCACACCCGGTCGTAGATCAGCTCCGAGGTCAGCACCCGGCGCGGGTTCAGCATCAGCAACTCCAGCAGCTGGAACTCGGTCCGGGTTAGCTCCTCCTGGCGGTCCCCGATGCGCACGGCGTGCGCGTCGGGGTCGAGCTCCAGCTGACCAAACCGCAATACCCGGGCATCCCCGCCGTCCAGGTTGCGGCGCATGATCGCCTTGAGCCGAGCCTCGAGCTCGCGGACGTCGTATGGCTTGACCAGGTAGTCGTCGGCGCCCGCCTCCAGGCCCTCGACCCGGTCCTCCACGGCTGCCCGGGCGGTCAGCATCAGAATCGGCGTGCGGTTGCCGGCGGCTCGTAGGGTCTGGCAGACCTGGATTCCGTCGATGTCGGGCAGACCGAGGTCCAGCACGATGGCGTCCGGCACGTCGGCCTGCGAGCGCATCAGTCCCGCCTCGCCATTCTCGGCCAGGATCACCTCGTAGCCCGACAGCAACAGGGCGCGGCGGATGGCGCTGCGCACTGAATCGTCATCTTCAACCACCAGGACTCGCATCGGCCGTATCTCAGGAAGCTACCGGGGGACCGGACGGAGTTGGGATTCGCGACCGGGGCTGGGTGAGGCCGTAGCGCGCGGCGAGCAGGCCGACGACCGGCCCGATGCACACCAGGACCAGCAGCGTGAACCACACCTGCCCCGCGTCGGTACCCATCAGCAGCGCGTGCAGGATGCCCGCCGCCCAGGCCAGCACGGTGAACCGGTGAATCATGCGCCAGCGCTTGACCCCGATCTTGGCTCGCAGGTAGTAGGACAGGCCCAGGGCGAAGGTGGCCCACCCGGCCAGGATCCCCAGCGAGGTGGGAATCGTCTTGTAGGAGAAGGTGAACGGCACCGTGACGTCGAGCAGGGTGGGGCGAAGAAAGCTGTCGCCGAGCAGCGACAGGCCGTGCACGGCAATGGCCAGCATCACGGCCAGCGACAGGGTCTCGTGGATGGGCCGGCGGTCGGCTGCCCGCCCCTGGCCCAGACGGCCGGCCATCAGCAGGCCAAAGCCGACGGATACGCTGGCCAGCACCATGGCCGTGATCCCGGCGGCCCGGCTGGTGATCCAGAACAAGTAATGCGAGGGATCGGTCACCGCGTCAGGCTGCTCGTGAAGGGCTCGACGATCTCAAAGCCGCCGTCGTCGAGCACGATCAGGCCTCCGTGGGGCAGCCAGCGCCGGGCCTCGGCCGGGCCGCTGAGCACCGCGGCCTTGCTGAGCACCTCGGCCTCCACGCCGCTGGGTGCCAGGGCGGTGGCCTGGACGATCCCGGTGAAGGCGGGACGGCCGGTGGACGGATCAAGCAGGTGGTGGGCGGGCAGGCCGTTTGCGCCCACCCAGCTGCGATTGCCGATCCCGCTCGTGGCCGCGGCTCCGGTGGTCAGCTCGAACGTGTGGAGGATGGAGCCGGTGAACGGGCAGGCCACCTGCACCGGCCGCACGAGCTGACCCCAGCCGCCAAACCGCAGATCGCCGGCCGCGTCCACCACGAACGCGGTGTGATGGCCCAGGCTGAGCGCCAGCAGATCGCCGAACAGGCCTTTGGCGATCCCGCCCGTGTCGAAGCGCACGCCGGGGGGCCGAGTCACGTTCCGGGCTGCTCGGTCCACCCGGATCTGCTGCCAGCGAGCCAGCCGGGCGGGCGCGGCGGGCTGGCGGCCCGGGATCACCCGCAATGCCGCGGCCAGCGGCAGCGGGTCAGCGGCGAGATCCCCGGCGTAGCCGGCCGCCTCGATCTCCGCCACCAGCGTGCCGTCAACCAGTCCGTCCGACATGATCGCGGCGGCCACCAGTGACTCGACGAACCGAGCCATGGCCCGGCTGACGTGGACGGTCCGGCGGGGATCTGCGTTGAGCCGCGAGAGCTCGCTGGCCGGGTCGAAGCGGGAGAACTCGCGATCCCAGCGCTCCAGCTTCGACTTGGCCCAGCGCGCGGCCTCCGGCGCCGAGGCTCCGGCCACCTGGCCGGAGACCAGCACCGCGCACTGTCCAGCGAAGCAGTCGAACCGCTCGGTGGCCTCGACCTCCGACACGTAGGCCAGGCTCATGACTGCCGGGTGGTGACGGGGCTGGCGGTGCTGGAGCCCGAGCTGGTGCCTGAAGAGGACGTACCACTGCCAGAGGAACCGATCGACGAGCTCGCGGAGCCGGTGTTCACGGCCTGGCTGCTGCTGGCGCTGCCGCTGGAGGAGCGGGCGGCCAGGGCCGGGTCATGCCCGGACACCAGCTGTCCGAAGATTCCGATCCACACCGCCACGAACACGGTGGCGCCGCCGGCGATGAATCGCTTGCGGAGCTTCGTGATCCGGGTTCGCCGAGCGGCTAGGCGGGAGGCTGGGGTTTGGCTAGTTGGGGTTTCCACGCTGCCGAAGCATCGGCGGCGTTCGCTAGAGAAGGGTGGGGGAGACGGCAGATATTTATAAGAGCGGGAATGCGGCGCTAGCGCCTCCCGGCCGGGAGGATAGGGGTACGGCTCACCCGAGGCGGGTATGACATGCACATGAGGTACTGCTGTCCCCCCGGGCACGGATGTAACGCGCCGGGAGGCGATGAGTCCTGTGCCTTGAGCGTGTTTGGGAGCGCCGCGGCCGATGATGTCGACGCGGCTACGGCTGTCACGCGCTGGGAGGAGTGGCAGGAGGCCTGCCAGCCAGCGCACAGCGAAGGTGAGCGGCGGTTTCGCCGGCGCGCCTTCCAGCGCGCCCGGGATCAGGCGCTGATCTCGCTGGCCTTGGGCCGGCTACGGCGGCGCGGGCCCCTGGTCCGGCGGCGGCTGAGCAGGCCCTGAGCCTCGTCCGGCGCCCGTACCAAGTCGAGACCGCCAGCGGAAGCTCGTCGCCGGTGACGCTCACCTTCAGCGTCGTGAAGTAGGCGTCGTTCTGCGCGGCGCCGCTCGCCAGACCGATCCGGCCAGCAGCAGGGCCACCACCACGGGCAGGATCCACCAGGCGGACCAGCTGGTGCCGGCCACGATCGTGGTCAAACCGAGCGCCAGCACAACGCCGGCGGCGATCCGCCAGTCGTCGCCAACGACGAAGTCCCAGATGAAGTGCCCCAAGCTCTCCAGGCGTTTCATGCGCTGATCGCCGCCTCGGCGGGCTGCGGTGTGGCGCGGTGGGCGCTGGCGCGCCGCCGCAGGAGGGCCACCAGCCCGACCGCGACCAGCAGCGTGGTCGGGATCAGGACGAGCAGGGCCGCGTCACCGCCGGGCCAGTGAGCGCCGGCGCCCTCGGCCCCCCAGAACATGCCGAACGAGGTCAGCATCACGCCGACGGCAAACTTCATCGCGTTCTCGGGAACCCGGGCCAGCGGTCGGTGCACCGCTACCCCGGTCAGGACGATGGCCAACACGGCAGCTCCGGCCGCCGCCGCGGCCAGGCCCACGTTGTGCTGGTTGGCGCCGAACGTCAGCACGATGAAGATGACCTCGAGTCCCTCCAGGAACACGCCTTTGAACGCGATCGTGAACGAGTAGGCGTCGAGCCCCGAGTCGATCGCCCCCGCTTGGAGCGCCTCCTCCCGTTCGTGCTCGAATTCCTGCAGCTCGTCGCGCTGGGACTTGGCGCCGCTGGCCCGCAGGATCGCCTTGCGCAACCACTGGAGCCCGAACACCAGCAGCAGCGCGCCCACGATCAACCGCAGCGTGTTGATCGGGATTGAGGTAAGTGCTGGACCGAGCGCGGCCGTGACCGCCGCCAGCAGGATCACGGCGGCGCCCACGCCGGTCATGGCCGAGCGCCAGCTCCGGGTCACCCCGACTGCGAGCACGATCGTCAAGGCTTCGACGGCTTCAACCGCGCAGGCCAGGAACACCGAGATGGCCAGACCGATCTCAGGACCGCTCATCGGCTCATTGTGTCAGCGGCCGGTGGCCGCGCCGGCGACTCAGCGAGGCCAGTGCCGGCGGCGATGCCTGCGGTGATGCCGGCGATGGTGCTGGCGTTTGTGTGGCTTGGCAGCGGGGGCGCCCTGCGGCCACGCGCTCTTGTCTAGGTGAACGGCCCAGAATCCGCTGGCCGCATCCGAGTACCAGACCTCGCTGCGCGCCGGGTAGAACTCGGGCTTGGACATGGCCGTGTCGCTGGCCTGGTTGCCGTTGGCATTCGAGGCCTTGGGGGGCGAGACGAAGTAGGCCACCTCCCGGGGATGGCGGGGGTCCTGGATGTTGAAGATCCGCAGCCCCGAGTTGATGAACGAGCAGGCCACGATCTCCGGGTCAACCTCTCGGGGAATGGCGCAGTAGTGCGCCGCGTAGCCGACCTGGGGGTTGTTGCCGCCGATGCCACCCGGGTCGCTGTCGGCTTGGGCGCGGTACTCGGGATTGTTGACCTCGAGCCGGAGGTTCGACACCACCCGAGGATGCGTCTCGTCCGCCATGTCGATGATCCGCGCGGCTCCCACGGTGTCGGCCGGCGTGACTGTGTCGAACCGGAAAGCGAACTCGTCGAACTCCAGCAGGTAACGGTGGCCATGGATGATCATCGGGGCCGAGTTCTGGGGGATGGTCACCCGCTGCCAGGTCAGCCGGCTGACCTCGCGCACCTGGGGATTGGGCTTACGCGCCTGGATCTGGGAGACGTCGAGCGTCGTCAGGTTGCCGTCCAGCGAATCTGCGGCGTAGAAGCGGTTGCCATCGTCGCTGATGCTGCCGCCGTGTGAGTACTCGTTGCCCTCCCACAGCGTGTGCGGGTTCTTGGGGTCGCTCACGTCGACCGCGGCGATCCCCTCGCCGCCGCCCGTGACCCAGAATGTGCGCCCATCGGGCGAGAAGGCGCTCTCGTGTCCGAAGCGCGACGCGCGGTACGTCGCATCGAGGACCGGATGCCGGCAGTCCTGGCTGACGTCGTAGATCGACATCAATCCCGGGTATGAGCCCGGGTTGCCCAGGTCAGCGGCCAGGAGACCCCGCTTGGGGTTGAGGTACAGCGACTCGTGGGGCGAGAGCATCGGGAGCTCGGTCAGCTTGTCGGTGAGCACCGGATGGGCCGAGTTGGTCATGTCGAGCACGTACACGCCGCTCGACGGAGGGCCGGTGAGGCTGAGCGCGTCCATCGGATAGAGCAGCGTCGTGTCGTAGAACGCGCACAGGTGGCCGTGCTGATCGGTGTAGTGCCACACCTTGAAGCCGCCGGAGCTCGAGTAGTGCCCGACCACGGACAGGTTGCACGTCCAACCGTCCTTGGCTTGGGGGGAGTTGATGGCGGAGGCGGGAACGCGCCCCTGCACCCCGGCCAACGGATGCGAGCCCGGCCCGCAGACTGCCCGGGGCGAAGCGGCGTACGACGGCTCGGGGTTGAGCTGCTCGGGAGCCGCGGCGGGCGTGGGGTAGCCAGGGATCACGCCCAGGGCCGTGTTGAGGTCATTCAGCGGGATCGTCGGCGTATCGCCGATGGCTCCGGTGACCCGGAGCCCGAGCACCGGGACAACCGGCAGCAGCACCAGCCACAGCCAGGAGAACCGGCGGAGACGTCGCAACCGGGACATCCCTCACCTAACGGCCAGGCGGGGCCGCTGCTTTCGCGCTACTCGGACAGCAGTTGGCTGGCGATCGTGCCCTGATCGAAGTAGATGCGCTCGCACACGATCTTCTCGCCGTCGGGCTCGAACTCGAAGATCGCGCACATCCGGCAGCGGAACTCCCGGCCCGTGGGGGGGATCCCGCGCAGCTCGCCCTGGTGGGTGCCCAGCAGGTCGAACTCGACGATCACGGCGTTCCCTGCGCAATGAAACACCGAGTTCTCGTTGCGCTGATCAGGAAACGCGGTGCGCGAAGCCCGGTAGTACTGGCCGACCTGATCGGGGCCGTCGAACACCTCGCCCGTGGCCATGAGCTCGTACCGCGGATGCGCGAACGTTTCCAGCGTGTCGTCGAACCGGTGCTCGTTCTCCGAGGCCATGTGCTCGCGCACCAAGGCCAGGCGGCGGGCCTGGAGGCTGTCTGAGTCCTCACTCACTAGTTGCGCTGCACTCTTCGGCTGAGCGGGGCGCAAACCGGGAGAACACCGCCGCCAGCGTGGCGATGTCCTGATCGCTCAGCGGCTCGAAGAACAGCCGCTGCACGGCGGCGAAATGACTGGCTTGAGCGCGCTGCACCAGCTCCAGCCCGGAATCGGTCAACCAGGCCTCGCGGGCTCGGGCGTCCTGGGCCACGGCGCAGCGCTCCACCAGCTTGCGGTCCTCGAGCGCATCGATGATCCGGGAGATCCGGCTCAGGCTGAGGCCACATTTGGCGGCTAGATCCGAGAGCCGCAGCTTGCGCTGGGGGGCGGCGGCCAGTCGCCCGAGGGTCTCCAGGCCACTCAGAGTCAGCCCATGCTCGGCGTCGAGTTCGGCATCCAGCGCGCGGGTCAGTCGCTTGTGCGACTCGAGCAGCCCGATCCAGGCGTCGGCGTGGATGTCCGACCAGTGCGCCAGTCCGTCGTCGCCCAGGACGTACGAACAAGCGGAGGTCTCAGGTTTGCTGGTGGCTGACATATGCTTGCCCCCGCAATTTTACTCCCCGTCTAGGAGGAATCCATGGCACTTGAGCAGATCACCGCAGAGCTGGACGGCGGCATCCTCACCATCACCCTCAACCGCCCGGATCGGCTCAATGCCTGGACCCAGCAGATGGCCTCCGAACTGATGGAGACCTTCGACCGGGTCGACGCCGACGACGAGGTCAGAGTGGTGATCGTCACGGGCGCAGGCCGCGGGTTCTGCGCCGGCGCCGACCTGGAGAAAGGCGGCGAGACGTTCGACGCGCGGGCCCGCCAATCCGATTACGCCGGCGGGTCGGCGGCCGGCCTGCACCGCGACAACGGCGGCATGTTCACCCTGCGGGTGTTCCAGTCCACGAAGCCGGTGATCGCGGCGGTCAACGGGGCTGCGGTCGGGGTGGGGTCGACCATGACGTTGCCCATGGACATCCGGATGGCCTCAGAGGACGCCCGCTTCGGGTTCGTGTTCGCGCGGCGGGGCATCGTGCCCGAGGCTGCGTCGAGTTGGTTCCTGCCCCGGCTGGTGGGGATCAGCCAGGCCATGGAGTGGGTGGCCACGGGGCGCGTGTTCCCAGCCCGGGAGGCGCTCGCCGGACGCCTGGTGCGCAGCGTCCATCCGGCGGGTGAGCTGCTGGACGCGGCCCGGGCGCTGGCCCGAGAGATCATCGACAATGCCGCGCCGGTGTCGGTGGCTCTGGCCCGACGGATGATGTGGACGATGCTGGGGGCCCAGCACCCGATGGACGCGCATCGCGCGGATTCGCAGGCCATGTTCGCCCGCGGGCAGTCGGCCGACGTGGTGGAGGGCGTGACCTCGTTTCTGGAGAAGCGGCCCGCGCGGTTCACCGACCGGGTGAGCGACGGGCTCCCCAGCGTGCTTCCGGAGTGGGCACACCAGGAGTGGTGAGGGCGGGAGGGAGGGCGCCGCGCCGCCCGCCCCGGGCGAGCGCCTGCTGCTGCTAGACTAATGCTTGCCAGCAAGCAAGTACCTTCCCACCCGCGTCTTGGAGGTCTTCTGTCACCCGCAACTGACCGGGGTCGAAATGGTCTGCATATGCGACACAATCGACCACGCTCCGAAGAGCTCGACACCGCGACTCGGCTGCGGGTCGCGGTGGGTCGCCTGTCCCGCCGGCTGCGGAGCACTCCCGCGGCCCGGGCCGCCGGGCTGACCCCAACCAAGAGCTCGATCCTGCTGGCCGTGGTCCGGGGCGGCCCGGTTCGACTGTCCGAGCTGGGGGAGAGCGAGGGGCTCAACCCGACGATGCTCTCGCGGGTGGTCGGCGGCCTGGTCGAGGCCGATCTGCTCGAGCGGACCTCTGATGCCGGGGATCGGCGTCAGGCCTGGGTCAGCACCACGGCCACCGGCCGCCGGCTGGCCGAACGGGTCCGCCGGGAGCGCACGGCTGCGGTCAACGCCGCGCTGCGGGAACTCCCGGCCGAGGAGCGCGAACTGCTCGAGGCGAGCCTGCCCGCGCTGGAGGCGCTGGCCGAGCAGCTGAAGGACGTGCGCCGGTGACCCGGGTGGTCCGCGCCGGCCGACTGACCTTCGCTTCCCTGGCTGTTCCGAACTATCGCCGCTATTACGCGGGGCAGGCGGTCTCGCTCACCGGCACGTGGATGCAGATGACCGCGCAGGCGTGGCTGGTGCTCACGCTCACCCATTCGGCCGTCGCGCTGGGCATCATCGTCGCGCTGCAAACCCTGCCCGTGCTGCTGCTCACTCCGTACGGCGGGGTGGTGGCCGATCGCTCGGACAAGCGGCGGATCATGGTCGCGCTGCAAGGCGCGATGGCCCTCCAGGCGCTGGTGCTGGGCGTGCTCACGGTGACCGGAACGGTCCGGTTGTGGGAGATAGGGCTGCTGGCGGTCGTGCTGGGGGTCAACAACGCGTTCGAGAACCCAGCCCGCCAGTCGTTCATGCTCGAGATGGTGGGGCAGGACCACCTGCGCAACGCGGTGTCGCTCAACTCGGTGCTGGTGAATGTGGCCCGGGCCGTCGGCCCGGCGGTGGCCGGACTCCTGATCGCCGGTGTCGGCGTGGGCGAGTGCTTCCTGATCAACGCTGTGAGCTTCATCGCGGTGATCGCCTCGCTGGCCACCCTCGATCTGAGGGCCATCCAGCGCAGCCGGCCGGCGCCGCGGGCTCCCGGCCAGCTCCGCGAGGGACTACGTTACGTCCGGAACACTCCCGGCTTGGCCATCCCCCTGTTGATGATGGCGGCAGTGGGATGCCTGACCTACGAGTTCCAGGTCACGCTGCCGGTGATGGCCAGCCATGGGCTGCACGCGGGCGCGGCCGGCTTCGGGTTCATGACCGCCGCCATGGGGCTCGGCGCAGTGTGCGGGGGGTTGTTGGTGGCCGCCCGCGGGCGGACCGGACTGCGCCCGCTGGTCCTGGCGGCCTGGGTGTTCGGCGCGATGGTGGCCGC
>DATKRM010000127.1:0-11693 GCA_035532195.1 Solirubrobacteraceae bacterium | reverse complement strand
GGCCCCGCACGGCAGGGAGGCGTTGGCCGTCACCGCTTGGTCGAAGCTGCGGATCGCGGTGACGTATGGCTCACCGTCAGGAGCTCTTCCATTGATCATCAGGCTGGGGACGGCGAAGTACCGGGCCGCACCCCGGACGTCGCCGCTGCGCAGCGTCCGCGACCAGCCGCGGATCACCGCCAGGATGGCCGGGTCGGCCTGGCGGCCGGCCCGGAAACGGCGCGGGAAGTGGCTGCCCGGCGGCTGGGCCGAGGTGCTCCCGCCGGCTTGGGCTGGCCGGGCCGCGGGCTGGCTCGCGGACCCGCAATCCGCGGTCATGGCTGCGACCACCGCAAGCAGGCCGAGGCTGGCTTTCCGCACCTGGCGATCATCGCAGGTCAAGCCAGACCGCTAGAGTCCTGGCCGGGGATGGGGACATGAAAAGCAAAGCCATCGCGTTCGGGCTGGCCGTGGCCACTCTGTGGGTGACGCCAGGCGCGGCGCCGGCGGCCAGCGCGCGCTCGATTCCGGACGTGACCGTGTTGTTCAAGCGCGCGGTGACGCTCGTCCATCGCACCCACCGCCCCACCTTCTCTCACGCGGTGATGTACGAGGCCGATGGTCTGCCACGAGGCAACCGCGGCACGACCAGCGCCCAGGGAATCGTTCGCTGGCAGTTCGTGCTCCGGAACAGCGGCCGGCGGTTTCACAGCGTGACTGTGACCTACGGCCCGCCGCCGGCGGGCTTTGGGCGGGTGACCGGGCAGCCCGGCTTCGTCCTGGAGGACGTGGTCATCCCTGCTGCGCCGAAGATGACCTTGGCCCGGGCGGTCAGCCTCCTACGCCGGGCAGGCCACCGGCGGTCGTTCTTCAACGTGACGCTGCGCAATCCGCTGGGGCCCAAGCGGTTAAACCCGCTGTATATCTTCGGGTTCCCGGGCCGGAGCTTCATCGCCGTGGACACGGTGACCGGCCGGGTCCGCCCCATCCACTGAGCCCGGGCCAGCCCGGCGCGCCAGATCACGCTCATACGACGCGCGTAATCGGGCAGTATGCCTACGCGGTGGATGCATCAGGACAAGCCACACCCTTTGAGGCAACGCTCCGCGATGGCAGCCGGATCCAGCTGAGGCAGGTGACCCCGGCTGACGCGCCGCGGCTGGAGGAGGCGTTTGCCCAGCTGAGCGAAGAGTCCCGCCGGTTGCGGTTCCTGACCGCCAAGCCGCACCTGACCCAGGCCGAGCTTGAGTACCTGACCCAGGTGGATGGCCACAATCACGAAGCGCTGGCCGTCATCGACCCAGCGACCGGCGACGGCGTGGGGATCGGACGCTGGGTGCGCGACCTCCAGGACCCGACCCGGGCCGAGGTGGCGGTGACCGTGGCCGACGCCTGGCAGGGCCGTGGCATGGGCACGCTGTTGCTCGATCAGCTGTCCGAACGCGCTCGCCAGGAAGGCATCACCACGTTCACCGCGCTGGTGGCCGCGGACAACCTGAGCATGCAGCAGCTGCTGAAACGGCTGGACGCGCCGGTGCAGAAGATCAAGCCGGTCGGTGAGGCCGCAGAGTACGAGATCGAGCTGGAGGCCCGGGGACTGGCGGGTCGCCTGCAGGACGCGTTGCGCGCCGCGGCCGAGGGCAATTGGCGCGTGCCCCCAAGGCTGTGGGAGGCGCTGCGCTCGCTGGTTCCGTTTCCCCCGTCGCGCCGCTAACCCGGAGCATCCTCAGATCGAATGAGAAGTGTCCAGAAAGCACCTCGGGCGCTTGGCGAATGTCCTGACCGGCCGTAGAATTGCGCAATGGTCATTGCTGCAATGGCCGTTGAAAGCGGGACCGGAAACCTGCGGGCGATCCACTTGACGCTTACCCCTGAGCATGAGGCCTTCCTAGCCGCGGTGCGCGAACTCGAAGCCGCGCTCCACGACACGCTGGATTCGGTGCGGAAGATGGAGGACCGCACCGGCGAGATCATCGATTCCGCGGCCGAAGGTCATCCTCTCCGCCGCACCGTGCCAATGGAGCAGCGGCCGCTGCTGGTTCAGCTGTTGACCCAGACCACCGAGCTACTGCAGAGCTCTGGCAACCGGGTCAGGACCACGGAGGCTCGGGCGCTGTACAGCGAGGGGATGACGATGGACCAGATCGCCCAGCTGTTCGGGGTCAGCCGCCAGCGGGTGTCAACGCTATTGCGCAATCGCGCGGACTGAGCGCGCGGCAACGGCCGCCCCGGCTGGCAGGATGGCCGCATGACCGCGGATCCGGACGCTGGGGCCATCGCCGCGCTGTGCCAGCAGACGCTGCAAGCCAACTGGGTCGAGGGCACCCGCCGCAGTGACGGCGTGCCCTATGCCTACACGCGCCCCAGCCCGGGCCACTACCCCTGGCAGTGGTTCTGGGACTCCTGCTTCACCGCGGTCGTGTGGCGGCGGTTTGACCCCGCGCGCTCCCGCCGCGAGCTCGAGACGCTCCTGGCCGCCCAGCGGGACGACGGCTTCATCGGCCACACGATCTTCTGGGGCGGACCGCCGCGAGACGTGCGCCGGTTCACCTACAACATCCTCTCCCCCAACGCGGCCATGACCGCGAGCATCCAGCCCCCGGTCCTGGCCTGGGCCTGGCGGATCGCGGTCGGTGACCCGGCGGAGGTTCCAGGCATCGTCCGGTTCCACGAGTGGCTCCGGGCCAATCGCGACCTCGAGGGCGACGGACTGATCTGGATCGTCCAGCCCGACGAGTCGGGCCTCGACGCCTCGACGCAGTTCGACGCTATCTGGGGCCGCCGGGCCCACTCGCGGCTGGGCTTTCCCCTGCTGGTGCGCAGAAACCGGCACCTGGGCTACGACCTGCGGCGAATCGCCGCGGCCGGTGGCCCCGTGTGCTGCGAGGTCATGACCAACGTCCTGTACGGGCTGTCGCGCCTGGCCCTGGGCCAGCCTTCGCTCACCCCGGCCATCATCGATCGGTTCTACGACGCGGCCAGCGGGCTGTTCTGGCTCGACGCGCGACCGCCTGCGGTCGGGAGCCGGTCGCTGACCTGGACGGCCCTGTCGCCGCTGGCTCTACCCGACCTGCCAGAGCCGATCGGGCGGCGGTTGGTGGAGGAGCATCTGCTGAATCCCCAGCGGTTCTGGCTGCCGGTGCCGCCGCCGTCGGTCGCGGCGGACGATCCGGCGTTCTCGTTGCGCGACGCCGTGGTGCCGGGGATGCGACGCTACTGGCGGGGACCAACCTGGATGAACTCGGCCTGGCTGGTGTGGCTGGGACTGGTTCGTCTGGGCTACGCCGAGGAGGCGCAGGAGCTGGCCCGCCGGCTGGGGAGCACCGTGCTGGCTCGGGGCCTACGCGAGTACTACCACCCGTTCAGCGGTCAGGGCATGGCCACCTCGAACTTCGCCTGGTCGACGCTGGTGGCCGAGCTGGTCGGCCCCGACCCGCGGGCCGCGAACAGCTACCTATCCGCTCAGGAGCCGGCCGAGCGGTAGGCCTCGGCCGCGGCGGCGTACTTGTCGACCGCGGCCTCGACCGCGTCCGGGCCACCGGACGGGAGCCAGAAGAACCCCCGATGCACGCCGGCCCGCTCCAGGGCCTCAATCCGGTCCGGGTCACTCATGATGCCGGCCACGGTGACCGGGATGGGGTCGCGACCGGCCGCCGCGGCCTTGCGCTGGAGCTCGGCGATGCGGGCCGGGAGGTCTTCGCCGGCGATCCGGTTGGGCACCCACTCATCGCCGAACGCCACCACCCGATCGAGCACGTGGGGCCCGTTGCCGCCCACCAGGACCGGAGGGTGAGGCTGCTGGACGGGCTTGGGCCAGCACCAGATCCGCTCGAAGTTCACGTAGCGCCCCGCGTAGCTGGCCTCGTCCTGCGTCCAGATTTCCTTCATCGCCTCGATCCGCTCGCGCATGATCCCGAATCGCTTAGACGCGTCGGTGCCGTGGTTGGCCATCTCTTCCACGTTCCACCCAGCGCCCACCCCGAACAGAAACCGCCCGCCGGACACCCGGTCGATCGAAGCCACCTCGTTGGCCGTGATGATCGGATCGCGCTGGATCACCAGGCAGATGCCCGTGCCCACCTTGAGCTTCTCGGTCGCCACGGCCGCCGCGGTGAGCGCCACGAACGGGTCGAAGGTGCGGCTGTATTCGGGCGGCAGCTCGCCGCCGGCCGGATACGGAGTCTGGCGAGAGGCGGGGATGTGCGAGTGCTCGGGGAACAGCAAACACTCAAACCCGCGCTCCTCGGCCATCCGGCCCAGAGTCGCGGGATCCTGGGCCTCCGTGGTGGGAAAGATGCCGAGGCCGAATTTCATCTCAGCGCAAGGTATCCGATCCGGCGCGTGCCAATACAAAAGGCCTGGCAATCGATACCTTCGAGAGCAGGGTACGTTTCCTCGATCGATCTGTTTGCGAGTACAACAAACTAGTTGTCATAGACAACAAGTCGTCGCTACCATGATGTTTGCGATGCCGGCAAATGAGGTAACACAGGAAACGGAGCTCATCGATGCTGCTGTTGCTTGGTTGGGGAATTACCTTCCGCCAGGCTGGACGGCAGAGCGATCCGAACGACAGATTGTTGCGCCGAACAGCAGCCGGCCGACCCGCCTCGACGCAGTCGTCGATCTTCGCGGTTCAAACGCCACTGCGACGTTCGCCGTTGAGGCAAAACGATCATTCTCGCCCCGCGACGTCGAGCGGCTCCTGCCCGGCCTGAGCCGGACGTTGCGGAGCCTCGCAGCCAACGTCCCGTTGCTCGTAGTAGCGCCGTGGTTGAGCGCTCGAACCCAAGAGCTTCTCCGTAACGAGGGCATCAACTACATCGACCTCGCGGGCAACACCTTCATCCGGCTCGATTTCCCGGCCGTCTTCATCAGGACGACGGGAGCAACGCGGAACCCAGAGCGCCAGGCGCGGGCGGTCGCACGCGTACGGGGTCCCAAGGCCGGGCGGCTGGTCCGAACGCTCATTGACGTCCGCCCGCCGTACGGTGTTCGCGAGCTTGCTGGGGCGACGCGGCTCGCGCCCGGGTATGTCTCGCGTCTGCTCGATGCGCTTGACCGTGACGCACTCGTCGATCGTTCGCCCAAGGGCGTAGTCCTGGCGGTCGACTTCGCGGCTCTGCTGCGACGCTGGACCGAGTCCTACGACGTCCTGACGAGCAACGAAACACGGCGCTTTATCGCCCCCGAAGGAGCAGGAAGATCGTTCGAGAGACTCAGGGACCTAGCGGCGACCGGCGCGATTTCGGTCACAGGATCGTTCGCAGCTGTTCGCTTGGCCCCGGTCGCCGCCCCAGCGCTCCTGCTCCTCTACGTAGAGGACATGGCCAAGGTGATTGACGGGCTCAACCTCCTTCCGGCCGACGAGGGGGCAAACGTGGTTCTACTACGCCCCTTCGACCAGGTCGTGTGGGATCGCGTGGATAGGGACGACGGCATCACGTACGTCGCGCCGTCCCAGGCCGCCGCCGACTGCCTCACCGGGACGGGTCGGATGCCATCAGAGGGCGAAGCGCTGATCACTTGGATGACGGCGAACGAAGATCGGTGGAGGGTGCCGTCGCTACGCGCTCTGGTCGAAACAGAGCCCCGCACATGACGTCAGGCGCCGCGTCGGGACCCACAGTCGATCCGCGTTACGTCGAGGCACGGCGTGTCCTCCTAGACGCGCTGGCAGCGTTGGCTGCCCACGGCCCAGCGCTCGTAGTGGCGGCGGGCCCGATCCGGCGCGCGCTACCTTAGATACATGGCTACAGACAAGACCGAAGTGCCGCGCCAGGTGGAGCTCACAGACGAGCAGTGGCGCGAGCGTCTCACCCCCGAGCAGTACCAGACCCTGCGCCGCCAGGGCACTGAGCGAGCGTTCACCGGCGAATACTGGAACGTCAAGGACGACGGCGTCTACCGCTGCGCCGGCTGCGGCGCCGAGCTGTTCGATTCTCAGACCAAGTTCGACTCGGGGACCGGTTGGCCGAGCTTCTACGAGCCGGCGGTGGCCGAGAGCGTCGAGCTGCGGCCCGACCGCAGCCTGTTCATGGCTCGCACCGAGGTGGTGTGCCGCCGTTGCGGTGGCCACCTGGGTCACGTGTTCGACGATGGCCCGGCCCCCACCGGGCAGCGTTATTGCATCAATTCCAGCGCGCTGGAGCTCGAGCCCCAGAAGGACTAGCGCGGTGGCGCCGCCGACGGGCCTCAGCGGGGTCTACGACGTTCACGCCACCACACGAATCCGATCGTGCCAATCAGCATCAGTACCAGGACGACAGCGCCGGCGATCCCCAGGTCCTGGAGCACTCCGGTCGCGGCCTTGCCGAGGAAATAGCCGACCAGCCCGAAGGTCAGGCCCCAGCTGATCCCGCCCAGGGCGTTCCAGAAGAAGAACACCCGGGCCGGCATGCGGTTGATTCCGGCCAGCCAGGCCGCGGCGAACCGCACCAGCGCGATCCACCGAGCAAAGAACACCGCCTTGGGACCGTGTCGTTGGAAGAACTCGTCGCCGTAGGTCACGGCGCGCAGCCGGTAGGAGTGCAAGGGCCCCTGGGCCACCACCACGTCCCGGCCGAAGCGGCGGCCCAGGAGATAGCCGAGGTTGTCCCCGATGATGGCTGAGGAGATCCCGATCACGAGCACCAACCAGATCTGGAGCTTGCCCTGGCTGGCCAGGACCGCCGCCAGCACCAGCGCCGTCTCCCCCGGCGACGGGATGCCCATCGACTCCAGCCCGATGATCGCCGGCAGCAGATAGCCGAGACTGCTCGAGATGCCAAAGATCGCCGCCAGCGCGGCGATCACGACCCAGGATTGCGCAGCCGGGCCAGCAGAGAGAGGCCGGCGGGCAGGCTGCGACCCCGGCGGAGCCAGCGGGCCTCGGCGCGCATTGGCATGTCGAACACGGAGTTCAGCCACGGCGGCCCGAGTTCGACGTTGGGTGTGTAGCCATCGTCCAGGCGCTTGCGGCGCTGGGCCAGGCGGATCACGGCGGCCGGGGCCAGGGGCAGGCTGTTGAAGAAGGTCATCCGCTCCACCTGCCAGCCGGCGTCCCGGGCCGGCCCGGCCAGCGTGGCCCGGTTGTAGCGGCGGAAGTGGTGGTTGGCCACGTCGTGCAGCGACCACAGTGTCTGGTAGGCCGGCACGGTGAGGAGCAGCCATCCCCCTGGCTTGGACACCCGGCGCAGCTCGGCCAGCGCGCGGCGGTCGTCGGGGGTGTGCTCGACCACGTCCAGGGACGTGATCAGGTCGAAGGTGTCATCCGCCCAGGGCAGCTCTTCCAGCCGGCCGACCTCGACCTCGCCGCAATCCCGCTGGGCGGCCATGGCGGCCGCGTCCTCGTCGAGCTCGATCCCGGAAACCTGCCCGTAGCCCATCAGCTCCTGGAGCATGCGGCCCGACCCGCAGCCGGCGTCCAGGATCCGCGCCTCGGTCGGCAGCGGCAGGCCGTCGAGCTCGGCCCGGACGATCCGGCGCCGTCCCCGGTACCACCAATGGCGCTCGTCCACGTCGAGCAGAGCTTTCATCAGGCGCTGATCCATTTACCTGATGGTGTCAGGCCGGCGTGCGACGCCGGCCTCAGACCAGCGCGACCGGCTCTTCGTCCTGGGCGGCCGCCACCGGGAGGCGTAGCGTGAACCTAGCCCCCGGACCGGAGTGGTGTTCCAGCATCAGCTCGCCGCCCATGCGCTCGGCCAGCTCGTGACCGATGGCCAGGCCCAGCCCGAACCCGGCCGCGCCGCCGGTCTCCCGGCCCCGCATGAACCGCTTGAAGATCAGCTGCCGCTCCTCCGCGGGCACCCCGGGGCCGTGGTCTGAGACGGTCAAACAGGCCTGGTCGCCGTTGCGCAGCTCCACTTTGATCACGCTTTCACGCGGGCTGACACGCACCGCGTTGTCGAGCAGGATGCGCAGGATGCGGGCCACGCTGCCCGGGTCGCCCATCGCCCACACCGCCCCCTCGTGGTCGTCGAGCACCGTATCCACCCCACGCTCGGCGGTGCCGAGCTCGAACTCGGCCATCACGGCCCGGCTGAGCTCCGCCAGCTCGACCGGCTCCGAGCGCAGCTCCACCTGCGCATCTAGGCGGCTGAGGTCGAGCAGGTCGGCCGCCAGGCGGCTCAGCCGCCGCGACTGGGCCCGGGCGCGGTCGAGCAGCGCCTGCGCGTCCTCCAGGTCGGGCGCTTCGGATTGCAGATCCTCCCTCAGCAGCTCGAGCATCCCCTCCAAGGAGGTCAGCGGCGTCCGCAGCTCGTGCGAGGCCGTGGCCACGAACGCGCGCCGAGCCTCTTCTTGCAGTCGGAGCTTGCTCTGCATCAACGCGAACGAGCGGGTCAGGTCGCCGATCTCGTCGCGCGCCACGTCCACCGGCACCTCGACCCCCGGGCCCTCGTTGGCCAGCCGCAGCGCGGCCTGCCGCAGTCGCCGCAGGCGCCGCACCAGGCGCCCGGACAGCGGGATGATCAGCACCGCGGTCATGGCCAGCGCCACCAGGGCGGCGGCCAGGAACGCCGTCCCGACCGCGCTGACCGCGCGGGGAATCTCGTCCACCGGCCGGCGGACGGCCAGCACCCAGCTCTGGCGGCCGTTCTCGAACGGCAAGGCGGCCCGGGCATATTCGGTGCCGCCGATCGACTCGAACGAGTACACGGGCTTGCCCCGTCGGAATGCCCGGGCCACGTCGTTGAAGCCGCTGGCCTCGATCGCCGCGCCCTCGCGCCCGGGTGAGAGCAGCAGCTGGCCATTGCCACGGGGATCCGGGTACCCGAGCACGGCCGCGGTGGCCCCGATCCGGCCTCCGAGCTGCTGCTGGGCGTTGAACAGCGCGGCGCGGGCCGCCGGCGCCCGGTCCGAGATCAGCAGGCTGGTCAGATCCAGGCGCCGGAAGTCGACCGTGGCGTGGCGCAGCTCGCTCTCGAACGTGTTCTGGGCGGCGTTGCGCAGCGAGCTCTCCAGCGGGCCCAGCAACACGGCCGCGGCCACGCCGAGCGTGACCACCGCGATGATCAGCACGGCACCGACGATCCGCGCGCGCAGGCCGAGGGCACCGAGCCCGGAGCGCGGGCGCACGCCTACGGCCCTCGCAGGCGGTAGCCGGCTCCGCGCACGGTGAGGATGTAACGGGGCTTCTCCGGCTCTGGCTCGAGCTTCTCCCGCAGGTGGCGGATGTGCACGTCGATGGCCCGGGGATCGCGGTACGCGCTGTCGCCCCAGATGGCCCGCAACAGCTCCTGGCGGTTCAGCAGGCGGCCGGGGTCAGCCATCAGCGCGTCGAGCAGCTCGAACTCGGAGAACGTGAGTCGTACCAGCTCGCCCTCAATCTTCACCTGACGCTGGGCCCGGTCGAGCATGATCGGTCCCACCGAGAGCACCTCGTCGCCCAGGGCTCGCGTCCCGGCCCGCCGGAGCACGGCGCGGATCCGGCTGCGCAGCTCGGCCAGGCCGAACGGCTTGGTCACGTAGTCGTCGGCCCCCGCCTCCAGGCCGAGCACCGCGTCGGCCTCGGAATCGAGCGCAGTGAGCATGATGATGGGAACCACGTTGCGCCGGGCCCGCAGCGTCCGGCACACCTCGTAGCCGTCGGGCCCCGGGCCGAGCGCCACGTCGAGCAGGACGATGTCGAACCCGTCGGTGCTGGCGCGATCGATGGCGGCCCGCCCGTCGGGCACGGCCATCACCCGGTGCCCCTCGCGGGAGAAGGACCGCGTGAGCATCTCCCGCAGGTCTGACTCGTCGTCGACCACCAAGATGCTGAGCGTCGGATCGCCCTTCCGGGCGGTGGGCACAGGTGGTGCTCCGGCCGCTTGATTTGCGCTCATCTGCAGGGCGATCCTAGCGTGAGGGCGAGTCGGCCACTAAGGCCGCGGACTCGCCACACTAAGCCCGTTCTCTAGCGCGGCATTGACCAGGCGACGGTCGTAGGCCAGAAGCTCGTCGGGCTCGACCTTCAGCGCACTCGCCAGATGGATCGCGTCGAGTGTGCGGACGGTGGCTGAGCAGAGCTGGCGGGCGGCCGCGAGGAGCGGCGCGGTGACGGAAACCAGCATGCAATCGCGCAACAGCTCATCCGTCGCGGCCGCCGCCTCTGGATTTGCCAGCGCTACCGCCCGTGAGACCTCCACCACAGCGATCCGGCTCGTGACCAGGAGCGACCCGGAGCTCAAGTGGTCCTCGAGCGCGGTGCTCTCCGGTTCGGAGACGATGAGCTTTACCAGCGCCGAAGAGTCGGCATAAACCAGCCGACGTTCAGGTTCAGCGCTCAGCTCGATCTTCCTGGAGCGCTTCGCTGGCGCTCATGGCTCCGGTTACCGGGAACCTCCGCCGGAGCGGCTTGAACGAAGCCCCGGGTGAGACATCTCCAGTGTCGATCAGTCGTTGGACTCGATCACGATGTATGGGCGCCAACACCGCCACGGGGCGCTGATGGTGGGTGATCTCGATCGTCTCCCCAGCCTCGACGCGACGGATCGTTGCGGTCAACGTGTCTCGAAGCTGTCTGATGCCCATCCGTATCTGCATTGTGACCACACGTTACCACTATGTTTGCCCGGCCAGAGGGATGAGCATGTGGAGCACATGTTTTATAGTGCATTACATGCCAAAGATGATTCAGGTTCGCAACGTGCCCGACGATGTCCACAAGATCCTCAAGGCGCGCGCCGCTGCCTCGGGGATGTCGCTGTCCGACTACATCAAGCGCGACCTCGAGGAATCAGCGAGCCGGCCGACGATGGAGGAGATAGATCGGCGCATCCGGTCACGGCAGCAGTCGGGCATCGAAACCGAGTTCATCGTGCACACACTCCATGAGCTGCGGGATGGATAGAGCGCGTGCCGGTGCTCGACGCCTCGGCGCTCTTCTCATATTTGACGGCTGCGCGCGCCTATGACGCCGTACACGATGCTTTGTGGAGCTCGGACGAACTGGTTTGGGCACCGCATCTAGTGGACGCGGAGGTGGGCCACGTACTTCGCCGAGCGGTGATGAGAAACAAACTGCTGGAGGATCAGGCGGCCCAGGCGCTGAGGACTCTGGCTGACATGCCTCTACGGCGCGCAGTGCATGCTCCGCTTCTCGCGCGGGCCTGGGCGCTCCGTAGCCGGGCGTCGTTCTACGACGCTCTGTACCTGGCGCTGGCCGAGCTGCTCGAGATGCCCCTGCTCACGCTGGACGCGCGGCTCAGCCGCGTTGCCGGGACGAGCGCGCAAGTCCAGGTGTTGGGCTGAGATGCGATTGCTCGTCACCGGAGGGGCCGGGTTCGTGGGCTCCAATGTGGCGATCGGCCTCGCCGCGCGCCATCCGGATTGGGAACTGGTGGCAGTGGACAATCTGCGGCGGCGGGGCAGCGAGCTGAACCTGCCGCGGCTGACGGAGGCCGGAATCAGGTTCAGGCACGGAGACGTCCGCGCGCCCGAGGACCTGATGGACATCGGAGCCATCGATGTGCTCCTCGAATGCTCGGCCGAGCCCTCGGCGCTGGCCGGCGTCGGCGGCAGCCCGGACTACGTGGTCAACTCGAACCTGCTCGGCGCCTACAACTGCCTGGAGCTGGCCCGGCGCCACGGCGCCTATTTCCTGTTTCTGTCCACCAGCCGCGTGTATCCCTTGGCCGGGCTGCGCGGGCTGGCGCTGGAGGAGTCCGACACCCGATTTGAGCTGGCGGCCGAACAGCCGCGGCCTGGGGCCTCGCCGGCGGGGATCGCCGAGGACTTCCCGCTAACCG
>DATKRM010000126.1:0-4094 GCA_035532195.1 Solirubrobacteraceae bacterium | reverse complement strand
GCCCAGGTAGTGGGCACCATTACCTCAAATCGGTCCGATTTCGCCTCCGAATTGGGACGACACCCGCAATAAACGCCGATTCAGATACGTCATCTCCCACTTTGGGGTTCGAGCGTGCAATTTTCCGACAACCTCGCGACGACGGGATGGCCAGAGGGGCGAGCTCCGTGGCGGCTCGCCACCGGCTCCGCGGCTGTGCCTCCGGGAGTCGGATTGGCCAATACCACGAATATCAGGCCAGCGCCTGTCGAGAGCGGCCCTTTGTCGGTACTCCGCGTCGGTGAACTCGGTCATGTGGTTCGTGACCATGCTGTTGATGAGGTGCAGCTGTTGGCCGTTTTTCAGTCGTCAAGGGGCGCGGCCTCGTGTAACGCTCCCGGTCAATGTCTGGGCGTTTGGTGGCCGCTATCGCAACAGCGCGCTGGCGGCGGGCGTCAGTCCCACTGGCAGCGGCGATCGTGGGCTGCTGCGCGATGGCTCCCGCAGCGGTGGCAGATCCGGCGCCGGTCGACTTCGGGGTGGGTGCGGCGGTCGAGAACATCAACCCGCTGCCCGGGACCCCGGTGTATTCCGGCGGGTTCGAAGCCAGCCCTTCAATCACCAAGGTGCTGGCGCCGCTCGAGGTGCGCGCGATCTACGTCTCGAACGGGACCAAGGCAGTCGAAATGGCCACCGTCGACTGCCAGGCGTACTTTGCCGCTTACCAGGAGGGGCCCTACGGCATCGCCGACGTGCGCCAGACCGCGGCCGCCCAGATCACCGCTGCGGGTCAAGGCCCGGCGATCAACGCCGACGACATCATCGTCCAGGGGACCCACACCCACTCCGGAGCCACACTCGAGGGCATCTGGGGACCGGTCCCTGCGGCCTATCTCAAATACGTGCATGACCAGGCGGTGGCCGCGCTCGTGGCCGCGGCCCGGAATGCCCAGCCGGCCCACCTGGAGATCGGTACCTACGACGCCCCGTGGCTGGACAACATCGACACCGCGCAGACCGACAGCTACCCCGGCTGGGCCCAGGACGGCCAAGTGTCGGTGCTCCGTGCGGTCACACCCAGCGGCGGGAGCATCGCAACCTACGCCAGCGTCCCGGCGCATCCGGACATCATCGACGGTGCGCAAGAGCAGGAGCTCTCGCCCGACTACCTAGGGTTCGCCCGCACCGCGCTGGACCATCGGCTGGGCGGCGTCAACATCGTCGGCCCGGCGACACTGGGCCGCGAGGAGACGCCGGTTCAGGTCGGAGGGATTCCTGACTCGCAGTGGTTCGCCGGCGTCGTCACCAGCGTGATCGGCACCGCGATCACGGACGCGCACTGGATCACCGATCCGACCGTGAACAGCGCCGGCAGCTTCATCCATGTGCCGGCCCACAACGTGGCTCTGTTCGGGCTCAATGCGGCCTGGAAACTGCCCGAGAGCGAGCGGGATGCCATGTGGCAGAACCCCAGCGGACAGAGCCTGTACCCGATTGACCGCAGCATGCTGCCGCCATGGCTGACCGGCAACGTGATCGGCACCCAGCTGACCGCGCTGCGGATCGGGCGCTCGGTTTTCCTCTCCATGCCGGGCGAGCCTTTCCCGGAGGTGCGCGCCGCGATCTCAGCCGCCACCACCGGGGCCGACACGATCGTCGCGCTGTCCAAGGGCCAGGACGACTGGGGCTACTTCTACCCCGCCTGGGCTTGGGGCTTCACCTGGTTCTACCGCTCCGACCACAACATCTTCAACGTCGCGCCGCAGGCCGGGGACCAGATCATCCTCGGGCAGAGCCAGAACATCGGCAAGCTCGGTTTTCCGGTGGAGACAGCCGCCCTGTCCACGCCACCGCCCACCCGGTGGCAGCAGGCGCTCCGGCCCGGGCTTCAGGCGATGGCTGATCCCACGTGGGGCGACGCCACACCGGGCAGCGCAGTGACGGTGGGGACCTCGCCCACCGACACCCTTCCGGTGACGTTCACCGCGATCTACGACGGCGACTACGTGGGCCTCGGCTCACAGCAGGGCCCGGTCCACGTCGACTTCGGCGACGGCACCTCGACGAATGTCGCCGGGGACAAGCGAGTCCAGTTCACGCACGACTTCACCCCGGGCACGTACACGGTGACGTTCACCGCGCAAGACTCCAACGGCCATCCCGCTGCCTGGCAGGTGATCGTTCACGCCTACCCGTTGCTGGTCCCTGCCATCTCGGCCCAGCAGACCGGCACGAGCACGTGGACGTTCACCGGCAGCACCCAGGGCGGCGACGGGATCACGCTGGCTTACCGCTGGAGCTTTGGTGACGGCGGCAGCACCGAGGGCCAGGCCGTGACGCACACCTTCCCGGCCGGTGTCACACCGAGCGCGACGCTAACCGCAGCCGACGGCACGACGATGACAGCGTCGGCGAGCTGGTCGGGCTAGTCGGAGCGAAGGCCAAGGTGCTCGAGGCCGGGGACACGCCGCCGCGCCCCGCGGCCCAACCCCCTATTTGGTCACGCTAGCCAGATAGGCCACCAGCGCCTGGATCTGGCTGGGGCTGAGCGTCTTGGCGAACGTGTCCGGCATCAGCGGCCCGTATCCGGGCGGCAGATAGGCGTGCGGGTTCACGATCGCCGTGTTGATGCACTTCTGCAGCGTCGTGCCGCGGATCTTCTGCGATTGCGGGCTCTGGCAGTCGGCTTTCAGCCGGGTGGTCAGGTTGGGCCCGGTGGTCCCGGTGGACCCGGCGTCGGCCAGGATGTGGCAGGAGCCGCAACCGCCCACACCGGTGAAGATCGTCTTGCCGTTGGCCGGGGTCGGCGCCACCGTGGCCTGCACCGCGGTGGCCAGGGCGCCGGTGTCCTGGCCGGGCACCGAGGCCACTCTGCCCACGTAGGCCGCCACGTCCTGGGCGTCCTGGCCCGCGTACAGGCCGGCCGGCATGGCCCCCTGCAAGTTGGGATAGTCGATCCAATAGGCCACCAGGCCCTGGATCGAGGTGGTCTTGATTCCGTCCCGACGGTCCTGGGCAAACGCGTCATCCAGGTTGGGGCCGATCGTCCCCGTCGTACTGGCGTGGCTCAGCGTGTGGCAGGAGCCGCACTTGCTGAGGAACAGCTGCTTGCCGTGCACCAGGTTGGCCACGGGATGCTTGACCGCGCAACCCCCGGCCACTAGCACCGTCAGCGAGACGGCCAGCGTGACGAGAAGACCGCGGCGATCGAAGGCCACGGTTGCGCTACGAGCGGCTCCAAACATGGTGCGGCGGCACTCTATCCAAGGCCGCGGGCGCGGTGCCCCACCGCTCGCCGGCTAGAGCCGCTCTCCCAGCCCCGCCGGCGGGTGCCTCGGAACGCGGCCGCTCGGCGGGCCAAGGCACATCTGGCCTGCCTGATCCTGCGATGCCCTAGATGTTCCCGCTAATTGCAGCGCTTTCGTGGCCCCCCGGACCCCGGCGACGGCGGCGCATCTCGGCCCCCCGCTGGTAGCATGGCCGCACAATGCGGACGCGCCAACGGTATAGGATGCGCGCCCCGTCCACCGGCCGCGAGGTGATCATCGAAGCCGAGTCCGGACGGGTCTACGTGGACCGGGAGACCGGCGAGGAGCTTGAGGTCATGGGCGAGATCCTGCCGCTGGCCCCCACCTCCTCGGAGCTGCCCTGGAGCGTGGAGAACCTGCGCTTCTGCAACTGGTGCGACCAGCTGGTGCAGAAAGATCTCAATGACTGCTCGCACTGCGGGCGGCGCATGGAACCCCTGGGGTCTTGAGGCCCCGGATCGGTGTGCGGCGCCGCCCGGGTGGACGCTGGAACAAGGTAGCTGCGGCGGCCGGCGTCGGGCTCGCGCTGTCGCTCGCGGCCTGTGGTGGCGGCTCCGGCTCAGCCGATACCTCAGGTTCGCCACCGCTGACCGTCCCCACCTCCACTATCCCGCTGACGCCCAACACGGCGACCACTACGACAACGACCACGCCGACCACCTCGAACTCCCCCGGCGCGTCGGCCTCCGCGGGCAGCGGGTCGGGCAGCGGCAGCTCCGGTAGTGGCTCGTCGGGCAGCGGCTCCTCGGGGGCCAGTGGCTCCGCGGGCGGCGGGACCTCGGGTGGTGGCGGTGGCGGTGGCGGTGG
>DATKRM010000125.1:0-2171 GCA_035532195.1 Solirubrobacteraceae bacterium | reverse complement strand
ACCATCCTGCAGATCATGCTGCACGTGGATCCTTCGTGGGCGGCAGTGCTGTTCGCCGTGTTCATCATGGTGGTGATGTGGGCGCTGGCGCTGGCGGCGATCGCCGTCGTCGTGAACCTGGTGGCGCGTCGCCGCCGCTTTGAGGGGGCGTTTGCGGCCTTTCTCGCCGCTCTGCTATTTGCGTTCCCCACCGTCCGCAACGCCCTGCCGGGCATCCCTCCCGTCGGCGTCTTGTTCGACTACGCGGCCTTCTTCTGGGCCGAGGCGATCGTGGCCCTGGCGCTGATCGCGCTGATCATCGGCTGGACCTCGCGAGGGCTCGTAGGCACGGGCGAGCGGCGGGATTGAGCGGTCCGTTTCGCCTTAGCCTCCCACCCGCTGGGTGAGGCGGAAACCAGGCCCGCGGCGTTTCCGCCGGGGCCTGTCCCATGCCGGCCGCGGTCTACTGCCGAGTGACTGGCGCCCGTTTGGCCCGGATAGCCCGCATTTTCTGGTGGCCCCAAGGTGGGCGGCGGAGGCTGGTTTTTGGCCCACTGGACAAAGACGGGCCCGCCGGCGAGGGGTACTTTCGCTGCAAATGCGCAGGCCGCCCCAGATCGTGGCGTTCGGTGGCGGCGGTTTCTCCATGGGCTCGGAGAGCACGCTGCTGGACGACTACGTAATCGGCTTGACCGGGGTGCCGCGACCCCGTGTGTGCTTTCTCCCCACGGCCAGTGGCGACGCCGACCACTACGTGGTCCGTTTCTACAGGGCGTTCGCCGCGGGCCGGTGCGAACCCTCGCACATCTCTCTGTTCCGGCGGGAGACCGGGGTGGCGGATCCGCGGGCCCACCTCCTGGCACAGGACTTGATCTACGTGGGCGGCGGGAGCGTGGTGTCGCTGCTCGGCACCTGGCGGGCGCATGGACTGGACACCGCGCTGCGCGAGGCGTGGCAGACTGGTGTGGTGCTGTGCGGTGGATCTGCCGGATCGTTGTGCTGGTTCTCCGAGGCGGTCAGCGGCTTTCACTGCGGCGCGCCGCGGAAGGTGACCGGCCTGGGTCTGCTCCCCTGGAGCAACGCCGTCCACTACGGCGACGAGCCGGCACGGCGGGCCGCGTTTCAAGGGGCCATTGCGACCGGGATGGCTCCGGGCTACGGGGTCAGCGACGGAGCGGCCCTGCGGTTCGTGGGGGTGGAGCTGGCGGAGGTGGTGGGCTCCGGCCGGGATTCCGGCGCGTTCTTCGTGTCCGGAGACGGCCACGGCGGCGCGACCGAGCGGGAGCTTCCCATCCGCAAGCTGGACCAGTGCCTGTTTCCGGCGCACGGTGCTGACGCCGGAGAGGAGGCCGTGGCGGCGTGAGCAGGATGGCCGGCGCCGCCGGCCGCTGCTTGAGAGAGGACCCGAGGCGGATCCTGGCCATGGGCGGCGGCGGATTCACGATGAACGACCGCAGCGGGGTGCTCGACCGCCTGGTGCTCGAGCTGACCGGCCGCGGCGTGCCGCGGGTCTGCTTCTTGCCGACGGCCAGCGGAGACCAGCGCGAGCAGCTGATGCGGTTTCACGAGCGCTTCAGCCTGTGGCCCTGCGAGACGAGCATCCTGTCGCTGTTCCACCTGCAGCGGGATCGGCTCGACCCCCGCGAGTTCCTGCTCTCCCAGGACGCGATCTACGTCGGCGGCGGATCGATGCGGAACATGCTGGCCATCTGGCGTGAGCACCGCATCGACGCGGTCATGCGGGAGGCCTGGGAGGCCGGCGTGGTGTTGGCCGGGCTCAGCGCGGGCGCCATGTGCTGGTTTGAGGGGGGGATCAGCTTGAGCGGCGGCCGGCCCGAGGCCGTCAAGGGACTGGGCTTCCTCCCAGGCAGCCTTTCGGTTCACCGTGACAGTGAGCCGCAGCGCTGGCCGGCCTACCAGCGGGCGATCGCCGACGGCCAGCTACCGGACGGATACGCGGCCGATGACGGGACCGCGCTGGTCTTCGCGGGCCGCCATCTGGTGGAGTGCGTCGCGTCGGCTCCGAGCCAGAGAATCGTCAGGGTTGAGCTGGAGGCTGGCTCCCCGGTGCAGCGGCCGCTGCCGCTCAGAGTGCTCAACCGGGCCGAGGCGCCAGCTTCGGTCGGCCGCCTGGCTCCGGCGCCCATCGACGCGGAGCGGGTGGCGGTCGAGGAGTTGCGCAGCGTGCGCGT
>DATKRM010000124.1:0-12348 GCA_035532195.1 Solirubrobacteraceae bacterium | reverse complement strand
GGCAAGTCCTACGACGCGGTCACCGGCCTGATCGGCGAGGCGCAGCAGCCTCAGGGGCTGGCGGCGATCGTGAGCCAGGAGCCGGTGTACGACCTCTATCGCTACCTGTACACGAACGGCGTGCGCTTCGTCAACTCGCTGGCCACCCCGGCGCTGTACGACGGGATCGCGGCCACGCCCGAGCAGGCGAGCGACAGCCCGCAGGACATCATCAACTCCGAGAACGACTTCGCGCGGCCGGGCTGCCCGATCCAGAACTACCTCGACCAGGCGGCCGATTCGAATCACGACAGCGCGTACTGGCAGCAGCGAAACCTGATCAAGGAGGCGGCCGGTCACGCGATCCCGCTGTTTATGACCCAGGGCTTCCTGGAGAACAACACCAAGCCGGACGGCGCCTGGGACCTCTTCAACGAGCTGAGCGGGCCGAAGAAGGCCTGGTTCGGGATGTGGGACCACATCCGGGGTAACGACGTGGCCGAGGGCGACAACGCGGCGCCGCACCCGTGGTTCGACCAGATCATGCGCTTCTACGACCACTTCGTGAAGGGCGAGTCCCTCGCTCAGGCGCCCACGAATACCGATCCGTCCGTGGCCACGCAGACCAGCGACGGGACATGGCGGGCCGAGCAGCAGTGGCCGCCGCTGGACAGCACGGGCTATACGACCCAGCTTCGCCCCGGCAGCTACGCCGACTCGTTCAACGCCGCCGATACCGAGGACTTCAACAACGGCACCTCACCGAACGACACCGAGGGCGCGGGCGTGTGGACGATCTCGCCGCCGCTGGCCTCCGACGCCCATTTCGCCGGAGTGCCGAGCGTCACGCTCGACGTGACCTCGCAGGCGCCGAACAGCGATCTGTCGGTCGATGTCTACGACATCCACCCAGACGGCACGGCGTTCCTGCTGGGCCGCACCGCCAACCTCCTGGCCCAGGGGGAACAGGTGATCCACCCCGAGATGTACGGCAACGACTGGTCGATCGCCACGGGTGACCGGCTGGGCGTGCTGGTGACCAGCGCCAACGACGGCTGGTGGCAGCCGATCCCCACGCAGACGTCGGTCGCGCTCAACCGCGGGTCGATCACGCTGCCGTTCCTCTCCTACCTCCGTCCCGCCAGTCAGAACCTCAGCGGCTACAAATATCCGCAGCGGCTGAAGGATTGGCTGGGCGGTGCCGGCTCGCTCACGCTCTCCCCGAGCACGATCAGCGGTTCGACGGACCCGAACTTCGTGCTTCCCCCGGCCCAGACGCCGGCGCCGGCGGGTTTCAACAGCGGGGCGTTCGGAACCGGAGGCCCCTAGCCCGACCCGAATGCCGCTCGGCGATTCGATCCGCCACGAAATAGTCCGCTACGGAACTAATTCTGGCTACAATCGACACCATGGGATCCAGAGCGGACCTGATTTCCCAGACCGATGACCCCCGTTGTTTTGCGGGCAATCTGGCCTGGCTGCTGTATCGGGCCCACTGGGCTCTGGGCGCCGAGCTCACGGCCGCGCTAGAGCCCCTGGGGGTGTCGGCCCGGGGCTACCACGTACTGCAGGCGGCGCTGAGTGGAGCCCACACGCAGACCGAGCTGGCCGACATGGTGGGCCTGGACAAGACCACGATGGTGGTGACGGTCGACGAGCTCGAACGCCTCGGTTGGGCTAAGAGACAGCTGTCGCCCGACGACCGCCGGGCGCGCATCATCGCCGTGACCGCGGCCGGTGAGCGCAAGCTGGCCGAGGCGGACGAGGTGAAGGAGCGTGTCCAGGCTGAGGTGCTGGGCGAGCTGAGCGAGCGCGAAGGCGCGGCCCTGGTGCACGCCCTCGAGAAGCTCGTGGAAGGCCGGCTGTCGGAGCAGGCTGTGTGCGTCACGCCACTCAGGCGGCGCGCTCCCCGCGCTTAGTTTCAACCTCCCGCCCACTCCTATGTCCGACAGCTTGACCGCACCCGAGCGGCGAGCTGCCGCGTAACTCGTCTGCTGTAAGATTATCTGCAACAATACGATCTGCTACGGTGAGTTCCGGAATAGATGAGCTGATCCGAGGAGCCTTATGACCGAAACGATTCAGCAATTACGAACGCAGGCCCCTGAGTCCGCGGATTCCGAGCGAGCCCGGTGGCTCGCGCTGATCGTGCTGTGCGTCGGCATGCTGATGATCATCCTCGACATGACGATCGTGAACGTGGCGCTGCCGGCCATCCAGCGCGACCTGCACTTCACCCAGTCGAGCCTGGCCTGGGTGGTCAACGCCTACCTGATCACCTTCGGCGGCCTGCTGCTGCTGGCCGGTCGGCTCGGTGACCTGGTGGGTCGGCGCACGGTGTTCCTGGGTGGGCTGGCGTTGTTCGTGGCCGCCTCGGCGCTGTGCGGCGCCGCGCAAAGCCAGACGGTGCTGATCGCGGCCCGATTCATCCAGGGCGTGGGCGGGGCGCTGGCCTCGGCGGTGATCCTGGGCATGATCGTCACGATGTTTCCTGCGCCTTCCGAGCAGGCCAAGGCCATCGGCGTGTTCAGTTTCGTGGCCGCGGCCGGGGCCTCGATCGGGCTGCTGGCGGGGGGCGTGATCACGCAAGCCATCAACTGGCACTGGATCTTCTTCGTCAACCTCCCGATCGGGGTCGCTGCCGCGGTGCTGGCCGTCCGGCTGGTCCCCCGGGACACGGGCATCGGCCTGCGTCAGGGTGCCGACTTACTCGGCGCCGGGCTGATCACCGGAGCCCTGATGCTTGGCGTGTACACGATCGTCAAGACGCAGGACTACGGCTGGGGCTCGCTCCACACGCTGGGGCTGGGTGCCGTCGCCCTCGCGCTGCTGGCTGGATTCATCCTCCAGGAGGCGCGGGCCCGTCAGCCGCTGATGCCGCTGCGCATCTTCCGGTCCCGCAACGTCTCCGGGGCGAACCTCGTTCAGGTGCTGTTCATCGGGGGGATGTTCGGGATGTTCTTCCTGGGCAGCCTGTACATGCAACGGGTGCTGGGCTACTCGGCGCTCCAGATCGGACTGGCGTTCTTCCCGGTGGCGTTGCTCATCGGGGCTCTGTCGGTGGGCGTTTCCGCCCGTCTGATCCTGCGCTTCGGTGCCCGCGCCACGCTCATCCCCGGGCTCGTGTCGGCCGCGGCGGGACTAATGCTGCTCACGCAGATCCCCGTCCATGCCAGCTACGCCGCCGATCTGCTGCCGCCGATGATCCTGGTCGGGATCGGCGCCGGGCTGTCGTTTCCGGCGCTGATGACCCTGGCCATGTCTGGCGCGGACCCCACCGACGCCGGGTTGGCCTCCGGCCTGGTGAACACCACCCAGCAGGTGGGCGGGGCGGTCGGCCTGGCCGTACTGGCCACGCTGTCCGCAACACATTCGGCCGGTCTGATCCACGCTGGTCGGAGCACGGCCTCAGCGCTGACCAGCGGCTATCACCTCGCGTGGACTGTCGGGGCCGGGCTGCTCATCGCGGCACTCACGGTGGCGGTCACGGTGCTTCGGTCGACCGAGAGCGCGGTGGATGTGGCGGAGATCGAGCCAGAGCGCGAAATCGGGCAGCTCGAGCCGGCCTATGAGGAAGCGGCCTGAGCCGCGGCCTCACCCGCCGCGAACAACCACCGGCCACACGCGACCGCCCGGCCACGGGACCACATCGTTCTGGCCCAGAACCGGGATATCCGGTTCTCGCCCGACAAGTCCCCGTACAAGACGAATACCTACGGCGTCGTGATGGGATCTGAAGGGGCGCGCGACCCCAGGGGCTAGGGGCGGTCGGGAGCGTGGACGAGAACGCCGGCCACTGGCGTTCTCGTCCACTGACCTCCCGCTGCTACTGATCCTGGGTGCTGGTTTGCGCCGTCGTCGCGGTGTCAGGCGTCCCGGCGGTCGATGCCGTCTGATCCGGGGCAGCCGTGCCCTTCTTGTCGCCGTTGCTGCTCGATTGCTGGCTGTCCCCTGTTGACGGGCTCCCGGCGGTCGCGTCGCCCCCGGCGGTCCCGGCGGCCGGCGGCTGGCCGGTCGGGCTGGGTCCATCCGACGGGGCCGCCTGAGCGGGTGGGGTCGCCGGCGAGGCCGGGGTGGGCTGCGCCGGCTCAGCGGGCTGCTGAGTCGCCGGCTCGGTCTGGCTGCTCGCCGGGCTCGGCTGGGCCGCGGGACTCGGGCTCGGCTGCGCCGCGGGACTCGGGCTCGGCTGCGGGCTCGGCTGCGCTGGCGGACTGGCCTGGCCTGCCGGTGCGTGGTTGCCCCCGCCCGTGCCCTGGGTGCTCTCGGTCTGAGGCGTGGATTCCGCGGCGCTCGGATGACTCGCGGAAGCCGACTGCGCTGGGGTGGCGCTCTGCATGGCCGCCCGATGCGTCTCCGAGCCACCGGCCGAGTACACCTCGCGGGACGTCGCCCGCTCGGTGCTCGGGTGGCTGGAGGACGACTGCCCGCCCGGGCTCGGTGTGGTTGCGGGCGAGGCCGCGGCACTCCGGGGATGGTCGGTCGCCGCCTGGGCCCGAGGCGCACTGGACGTCTGCGACGTCGAGCCGCTCGAGGCGTGCGAGGCCGAGCCACTGGATGCCGGGGAGCTGCTGACGTGAGCCGTGGTCATCCGGCTGCCCCACGCGCGGCCGCTCGAATGCTGGCTCATCAAGCTGTTGATGAGCGACAGCATCCGCGAGCCGGCTCCGTTGGGTCCCGGCGGGTAGAAGCCGATCTCCAGATGCGGGCCGGTGGAGATGCCGACGATCCCGTATCCGACGATGCTGATCTGCTGGCCGGCGGTGACGTGCTGACCCACGTGGACGAGGTTGGATCCGGCGTGCCCGTAGTACACCTCCAGGCCCTTGAGCGGCCCGGAGGTGATCTGGAGGATCGGCGCGTTGGGGCCGAAGCCGCTTATCCCCTCGCCGATGATCACACCGTCGCCCATCGCGTAGAGCGGCGTGCCACCCGGCGCCGAGTAGTCGACGCCCTGGTCGACGTACCCGTTGGTGATGTAGCCCCGCGGGAGGGGTAGCGCGACACCATTGGAAAGCACGTAGGTCGACGGCTGTGAGGTGGGGTTGCTCGGCGCCACCACCGCCACGGGCTGGGAGGCTCCGCCGTTCGGATTGCTCGAAGCTCCGCTGCCCGCGGTGGCGGCGCGGGCATCGCCGGCCGCGCCTGAGCCGCTGGCCCCCCGGGCGGAGCTGGGCTGGCCGACGGGCGGCGTGGTGCGGCTGACGAACTGGCTCGAGTGCTGGCTGGCCGCCGCAGTCGCTACCGCTGGCTGCCCTGCGCCGGTCCCGGATCCCGTCCCCTGGCTGTCGCTGACGCCGTCCATCACCACCACCGGCGCTTTGAACATCACCGCCCAGGTGCGCACGTCGATCGCACCGGTCAGCTTCAGGCCGTGGCTGCGCTGGAATTGCATGACCGCGCCCCGCGTGAGTGGCCCAAAGATCCCGTCGACCGCCAGGTGGGTGAGCGGCAGCACCTCGTTGAGCCGCCGCTGCGCGGCAGCCACGAGGGCCCCCTGGCTTCCCCTGTGAAGCACGACCCGTTGAGCGTTGGCCGTGAGCGGGCCGTACGCCGGGTCGACCGTGGTGCCAGCCGGTGTCGGGCCGGACCCCGAATCCGCCGCGGCCACGCCGCGGGGGATCAACGGGGCCGCGGCCAGCGCCGCGGAGACGGCCAGCGAGGTGCTCTTGCGCCAGCGCCGGGCGCGTCGCCCAACCTCGGCCAAGCGGCGGCGTTGCCGTGAGCGAGCCAGTGATCGCTCCCAGACCTCGATCGAGGCGAGATCCCGAACATGCAGGGTGGGTTCGCAGAACCCGTCGGCGTGCAAGGTGGACACGGTGTGACTCCTTTCGGTTCTTGCCTCCGGGGTTAGCTGACGGGCTCGCGTGACCGATCACGCTACGCCGCGCTCTGGCGGCGATTCGCCCCAGCGGCCAAGGCCGCAATGGGTCCCCCGGTCCTCGCCCACGGGGGAGCGAGAACTCGGCGTTGAAATACCTTTTGCAAGAGTAACGGCGATAGCGGCGGAAAGTAGCGCCACCGGCCCGAGCAGATTCGTCGTCTGCTGAACCACCGCGGCCGGACGGCGGTACTCGACGTCTCAATCGCGCGGCGTGGTGTCGAGCTCCAGCTGAAGCGGGGAGGGCTCCAGGGGCTCGCTGGTGATCCGCGGCCGGCCGCGCTTGGCCCAGTGCGTCGCGACCTCGCGGGCCCGGCAGGACCGGTAGGTGATGCGGCGGTCGAGGGGTTGGATCAAGAGGCCGCTGGACGCGCTGCCAGTCACCAGGGCGTGGAAGCGCCGCCCGAGTCGGTCGACCTCGACGATATCTCCGGTCTGTATGCCCTCGAGCCGCACTTCGCCAAGGGTAGGGATCAGGCGACCCTCAGCAGCCGCGGCGGCGACGACCTGGATGGGGCGCCCAGTGGTGTCCCCTGACCCGCCGCCCGTTCGTCGTACGTGCGATAACCCAATCTCTCCCATCAGGAGGTCGAGATGAAGTACGCACTGTTGATCTACAGCAAGCCCGACTGGCGCGACGGGGTCTCAGAGGAGGATCGCGAGGCCATGTTCGGCGAGTACGTGGCGCTGAATGACGACTCGCGCTGCGTGGCCAGCGGGCAGCTCCAGCCCGTGGAGACTGCCACCACCGTGCGGGTTCAGGACGGCCAGACCCTGACCACCGACGGCCCGTTCGCCGATACCAAGGAGGTTTTCGCCGGCTATTACGTGTACGAGGCGGGCGACCTTGACGAAGCGGTCCAGGTGGCCTCGCGGGTCCCGGCGGCGCGGATCGGGGGTGCCGTTGAGGTCCGGCCGATAGTGGAGATGTAGCGCTGGAGGCGCTGGAGCGGATCTTCCACGACGAATGGGGCCGGGTACTGGCCTCCCTGATCGGCTTCCTCGGCGACTTTGACTTGGCCGAGGAGGCCGCTCAGGAGGCGTTCGCCCTCGCCGCCGAGCGCTGGCCGCGGGACGGGGTACCCGACAACCCCGGAGCCTGGCTGACGGTCACGGCACGCAACCGGGCGATAGACCGGGTGCGGCGCGAACGGAGGCTGGCCGAGAAAACCCGGCTGCTGGAGGTCCCGGAGGTAACTGTGGACGAGATCGACGACACGGTGATCGAGGATGAGCGACTCGAGCTGATGTTCACCTGCTGCCACCCGGCGCTGGCCATCGAAGCACAGGTGGCGCTCACGCTGCGCGCGCTGGGCGGTCTGTCCACCGAGGAGATCGCCCGGGCGTTCCTGGTCTCCGAGGAGACAATGAAGCGGCGGCTGTCCCGGGCCAAGGTGAAGATCAAGCAAGCCAGGATTCCCTTCGCGGTGCCCGCGGACCACCTGCTGCCCGACCGACTCGATGCGGTGCTGGCGGTCATCTACCTGATCTACAACGAGGGCTACAGCGGCAACGTTGACCTGGCGGCGGAGGCGATCCGGCTGGGCCGGGTGCTGGCCTTACTGATGCCCGACGAGCCGGAGGTCCAGGGCCTGCTGGCCCTGATGCTGATCCACCACGCCCGGCACGAGGCCCGGTTTGAGGGCGACGATCTGGTGCTGCTGGAGGATCAGGACCGGTCGCGCTGGGACCGGGAGGAGATCGACGCCGGCCGGCAGCTGCTTGACCGGGCAATCGCGCTCCGCGGCGTCGGGGCGTACGTGCTCCAGGCGGCCATCGCCTCGCTCCAGGCCGAGGACCAGGTCGACTGGGAGCAGGTGGCCAGTTTGTACGCCCAACTGTCGAGGCTCACGGGCTCACCCGTGGTCGAGCTGAATCGGGCGGTCGCCCTGGCCCAGGCGGGGCACGCCGAATCGGCATTGGACATCGTGGACCAACTCGACCTGAGCCAGTACCAGTATCTGCACTCCACGCGGGCCGAGCTGCTGCGGCGTCTGGGCCGGACCGATGAGGCCCGCGCGGCCTACCGGCGCGCGCTGGAGCTGGCGCGGTCCGAGCCCGAGCAGCGGTTCCTGGCCCAGCGCATCGCCGAGCTTTAGTCCGGGAGCAGCGGGACCGAGGGACCCGGATCCCGGCCGACCAGCACGCCACGGGTGATGGCACTCGACCCGAACCGCTCGCGGATGTTGTCCAGGACCGGATCGAGCTCGCGGGATCGGTCAAACGGCAGGGCCAGCTGGATGCCGCTCCGGTCGCTGAGGTTGGTCAGTGCGACGCCGATCAGCGTCAGCCCGCCCTGCCGGATGATCGGCGTGGACAGTCTGAGCAAGCCTGTGGCCACGGCCAGGAGAGTTTGCGTGTGGTCGGTTGGCTCGAGCAACGTGTAGGAGCGGGTGGCGCGCGTGTAGTCGTCGAACCGAAGCCGCAGCACCACGGTTCGGCACAGCCTGCGAGCCGCCCGGAGCCGGGGCGTAACCCGGTCGATCAGCGCGGTGAGCGCCGCGGCGAGATCCTCCGGCGTTCGCTGGCGGCGGCCCAGCGCGCGCTGGGCGCCGATCGATCGGCGGCGACGGCCCACCTGCACCGGGCGGGGATCGTGGTTGTGGGCCAGGGCGTGGAGGCGGCGGCCGCTCGCCGGGCCGAGCATGGCCACCAGCGCCGGCTCGGCGAGCTGCGCCACCTGGCTCACGGTGGTGATTCCGCGGCCATGGAGCGTGGCCGCGGTAGCCCGGCCCACTCCCCACAGGCGCTCGACGGCCAGCGGGTGCAGGAAGGCCAGCTCCTCCTCAGGCGGCACAACCAGAAGACCGTCCGGCTTGGCCACGGCGCTGGCCACCTTGGCCAGGAACTTCGTGCGGGCGATCCCCACCGTGAGCGGGAGGCCCACCTCCTCACGCACCCGCTCACGCAGCCGGCGGGCGATCTCGACCGGCGTCCCGGAGATATGCGCCAGTCCGCGTACGTCGAGGAAGGCCTCGTCGATGGACAGCGCCTCGACCAGGGGAGCCGTGTCCTCGAACACCTTGAACACGTCCCGGCTGGCCTCGCTGTAGGCGGCCATCCGGGGCGGCACCACCACCGCTTGCGGGCACAGGCGTCGCGCCTGGCCGCCGCCCATTGCGGTCTTGACGCCGCACGCCTTGGCCTCGTAGCTGGCCGCCAGCACGACGCCGCCCCCGACGATCACCGGACGGCCGTGTAGCCGAGGGGCGTCGCGCTGCTCGACGGAGGCATAGAACGCGTCGAGGTCCGCGTGCAGGATGTTGGCGGCACCGGACACGAACATATGTTCGCGTATGGACCGGATGCGCCAGGAGCCGCTGGCCTCCTCAGCCATAAGCCGAGCCAGCCGCCGGTATGAAAATGAGACGATCTTTCGGCGTGTCTCTTGACATGCGGTTGGCCGGCAATACGTTGGCGCCTCGACTCCGTCGCGCAATACAGGGGAGGACGCCATGACCTTGGCGGACACGGACGTTCGCGCGCCATCGCTCACGCTCAGGCCGACGACCGGCGACTCGCCGGCCAGCGCCTGATCGCCACCCGCACCCCTGACACATTTCGAGACGAGAGGAGAGCCATGCGGATCCGCAGGGCGATCGCAGTTCTGAGCTCGGTGGGAGCTCTCATCACCATCGGCGGGATCTTCGCCGGACCGGCGCTTGCCTCGTCGGTGCCCAACCCCGCGGTTCAGGGACCGATCGGTGGCGGCCTCAGGGGCTACGCCTGGAACCACAGCCTGTTCCCGCTGTCCGGGCCGGGCTTCAGCTACACCGAGAACGAGTATTTCTATGGGGGCGCGGCGACCGACCTTTCCACTGGAGCCCAGGCGCCGTACGAGAGTCGCATGCTGGTGCGGCTGCCCAGCAATCCTGACCGGTTCAACGGCACCGTCGTCGTCGAGTGGCTGAACGTCACCGGGCAGAGCGACCTGGAAACCACGTGGCCGGTGGAAGCCCAGTATCTGATGCAGCACGGGTACGGCTATGTGGGCGTCTCGGCGCAGCTGGCGGGGGTGTGCTGTGGACCGACCACCCTCAAGGGATGGGATCCGGTCCGCTACGCGCCGCTGGTGCATCCGAGTGACCGGTTCTCCTACGACATCTTCTCGCAGGCCATCCAGGCCCTGCGCGACCCGCGGGACAATCGCGCGGTGATCGGCGGCGCAATCGGCGTCGACCCGATGCAGGGGATGAAGGTCCAGCACATCGTGGCCAACGGGGCCTCGCAGTCGGCCTCGCAGCTGACTAGCTTCGTCAACGGCGGCTACAACCGAGGCGGGATCGACGCTTACGTGATCACGCGAGGCGGCGGCCCGTACAACGATTTCTCCACGCCGATCTTCCAGCTCAACGAAGAGACCGTGGGTCAGGTGAACCAGCCCGACAATCCTCACTACCGGCTGTGGGAGGAGGCGGGTACGGCCCATGCCCCGTACGTGTGGTGGAGCTATGTCTGGCAGGAGGATCGGCGAGACGTGACTGGACCGGCGGCGCCCGATCCGCTGAACACGGCCTGCTCGGTCAACCGCGGCTCGGTCGATTACTCGGCCCGCGCGCTGTCTGATTGGGTCGAGCGCTACCTGGATACCGGGCAGATGCCACCGTCGATGCCGCGCCTGGAGCGCGATAGTTCGGGCAACGTCGTGCGCGATGCCAATGGTCTGGCTGAGGCTGGTGTGAGACAGCCGTTCGTCCAGGTTCCAGTGGCCTACAACGCGGGCAGCGGCTGCCCGCTGTGGGGCACCTACCGACCCTGGACTCCGGCCAAGATCCAGTCGCTCTACGCCACGCACGACGCCTACGTGTCGGCCGTGCAGCAGGCAGCTGAGTACGACGTGGGGCAGGGATGGCTGCGGCCGGAGGACGGCGCCGACGCGGTGGCCAAGGCCCAGGCGTTCACCGCACCCTGGCAGCACGGCTCGTGCTACGACACGTACAACGAAACCGGCAACGAGAGCGGCCCGGTGTCCAGTCAGGTGGCAGCGGCGAGCTGGAACCCCGCGTTGCTCACGGTCGGTCAAACGGTCCCGCTGGGCGGCGCCGAGGCAGCCGTCCACGAGGCCAACTGCGACGTGGTGGTGAAGGCAGGCGGCTAGCGCGCCGGGTGCGGGAGTGGCCACGGGCGGCCGCTCCCGCACCCCCGATCCACCTAGCTCCGCACCGAGCCGCCGGCCCGACGCCGCTCGCCTGGCGCTTGCGGTAGCGTCGCCGCTATGGCGACGGTCGGTCCTGAGTGGAATCGTCCTTCTCTCCCCGACCACGAGATCGAACCGCAGTCGCTCGACAAGCGGGGTTACGAGAACGAGTTGGAGCGACTGCAGGTGGAGCTCGTGCGTCTGCAGGACTGGATCGTCCACAAGAGCCTGAAGGTCGTGGTGCTGTTCGAGGGCCGTGACACCGCGGGCAAGGGTGGGACGATCAAGCGGATCACCGAGAAGACCAATCCGCGGGTGGTGCGGACGGTGGCCCTCGGTAAGCCGACCGAGCGAGAGCGCACCCAGTGGTACTTTCAGCGCTACGTCGCCCATCTACCGGCGGGCGGCGAAATGGTTCTGTTCGACCGCAGTTGGTACAACCGCGCCGGCGTCGAGCACGTCATGGGTTTCTGCACGGAGGGGGAGTACGAGGAGTTCATGCGCACCTGTCCGCAGTTCGAACGAGACCTCCTTCGCTCGGGCATCATCCTCGTCAAGTACTGGCTGTCAGTCAGCGACGAGGAGCAGGAGCGCCGGTTCAAAGCCCGCCTCAAGGACCCGGCGAAGCAGTGGAAGCTCAGTGGTATGGACCTGGAGGCGCGCCGGCACTGGGTCGACTACGCCGAGGCCAAGGATGACATGTTCGCCTACACCGATACGCGAGATTCGCCGTGGTATGTGGTCGAAGCCGACGATAAGCGGACGTTGCGGCTGAACCTCATCAGCCACCTCCTGAGCCTGATCCCCTACGAGGACATCAACCAGGAGAAGAAGGTCAAGATTCCTCCGCGGCAGAGCAGGGCCTACGTCCGTCCGCCGCAGCACGATCAGAACTACGTCCCGGCGCGATACCAGGTCGGTTAGTCATGTCCGCCGCTCGCGTCCGTTGGGCCAGGCCCTGGGCTCTTGGCTTCGTCGTCCGGGCCGCGATGCTGGCCCTCGGGGGGCTCACGGCCATTGCGGTCTGGGCTGGTCCCGCCGCGGCCGCCTCGTTTGACGGGATCGCGATCGAGGCGCGCGTGATCAGTGTGGACACCGCCAAGGAGAGCGCCACGGTGCGAATCGACCCGACCCCTACCGGGAACTTCACGGTGAGCGGGAACCTCAGCCTGCTCACCAAGGACGTAGTCCTCTACACGAACACGGTCAACGGTTCGCTGGCGCACAACTACCGCACCGGCGGCTTCATGGATCCGTTCGAGACGACCGTGCCACTGGACGGCGATACGTCGACCTACCCCTTCCACCATCTCAAGATCGAGATCGACGCGCTGGCCACGACCCGCGGCGGGGT
>DATKRM010000123.1:0-3630 GCA_035532195.1 Solirubrobacteraceae bacterium | reverse complement strand
GACTGGGGTTGGCGGCGCGGATGCCCACCAGGTCATGGCCGTCAGCCTCGAGTCTCATTCGCCGGCAGGATGACACCCGGACGAAAGCAATTGGGCTCGCCAGCGTTAATTCGACGAATTCGAGCATCTAGGACGGGAGACAGTTTGTTCAGGATGAATCGAGCGGTGACGGTTTGCGGAGTACTGGCCGGCTGCGCAGCGCTGACGGGGACGGCATCGGCGAAGATCGTGCTGCCCACGATCCCCAACGAGATCCAGCACGACCAGGCCGCTGGCCGAATAACGCCGCCGGCCCCGCCGTGTCCGCAGTACCCGACCCTCTCGTGCTCGCCGGTTCCCGAGACTCCGGCTCTGGGCGTGCCGTTTCCCGGCAATATGGCCTACAACGGCGGCCACCTGGAAATTCACCCCAAGCAGTACCTGGTGTACTGGGGCTGGGGCGAGGCGGGCGCCTTCCCGGGCCAGAGCTGCTCGTCCGAGACAATCACCGAAGGCTCCCTGAGCGCCACGCTGGCCTGCGACCCTGATGGGGCGGGCAGGCGCATGGCCGATTTCGTCCAGCAGATGGGCGGCACCAACTGGGCCGGGGTGAGCACCCAGTACGCCGACGCCAGCGGTGCCCACATCAGCAACGACCCGAACGTCCTGGGCGGCATCTGGGTCGACGACAGCAACGACATCACCGGGCTGCCCAAGACAAACGCCACCAACCCCGCCGGCCCGACCAACACCAACACCGATCTGGCGGCCGAGGCCTCGCGCGCGATCAGCCACTTCGGCATCACCGATACCGCCAACGCCAACCTCATCGTCATCCAGCCGCCTGCTTACAGCGATCCGAACGCCGTCTCCCAGGGCTACTGCGCGTTTCACGACTACACGGAGCCTGGGTCGCCAGGGAATGGCTACTACAACGACCCCAGCGTGACCAAGGACATCGCCTACACCAACATGCCTTACCAGCTGGCCATCAATTCAAACGGCGCCAACCTGTGCGGCCAGAACGCGGTCAACAGCGGCGCCCAGGGCAAGCTGGACGGGTTCTCGATCGTGCTGGGCCACGAGATCGAGGAGACGATCACCGATCCGGGTGCCGAGGCCGTGGTCGGTCCGAGTGGCAGCCCGACCCATCTCGGCGGCTACTACGACACCCTGGATGCGAACGAGAACGGCGACAAGTGCGCCTGGGTGGGACTCGACCCGACGACCGGTCAGGGTCCGCCCGTCCCCGTCCCCGGTGCCCTGGGCAACATCACGGGCAACGCCGGCGGAACGTTCGCGGTCCAGTCGATCTGGAGCAACACGGCCAACGCCGGCACCGGCTACTGCGCGGGTGCGGGCACGGACTCGCCGCTGCCCAACGGCCCGTAGTCCCGAATAAGTAGCGCGCTCAGCGGGCGGCCTTGGCCGGGGCCGCCCGCTCGCGCGTCCACTCGGCCTTGTGCGCACGCTTGGCGGCCTGGTAGTCGGCCAGGGCCTGCGAGGAGTCGACATCGCCGAGCGTGGGATGGGAGGGGACGATGTCACGGGCCGACGTCACCCCGAAGCGCTGGTACAGGACGGAGCCGAGTGCTTTGATCTTCATCTCGCCGAACCCGGGCAGCGCCGCCAGGTTGGCCCGCAGCTCGTCCGCATCGGCGGCCTGGTTCCACACCGCCGCGGCGTCCCCGGCATAGCGCTCGAGGACGTGGCAGGCCAGCTCATGGACCCGCTTGGCCATCGAACCCGGGTAGCGGTGGATCGCCGGCTTGGCCCGGAACACCGGTTCCAGGTCGGCCTTGGCCAGAACCTTCGGGTCAAGCGAACCCAGTCGCTCGCGTATGTCGAGCGGACCGCCAAACGCCTTCTGAACCGTGATCTGCTGGTCCAGCGCGAACCCGATCAGCAGCGCCATCGGGTCCTCCGCAATCAGCTGGTTGGCCTCGTCTGACTCGGTGAAGTACAGCCGGTCGGGCATATAGGGAGCGTAGCCCGATCAGCCCAGCGGCCACGGGTTGGACGCCGCCATCCTCGGATGGATACGCCAGTCGGCATAGGCCTCGGCCGGATCGTCTGTTGGCTCCTTGACTGGCGCAGGTGCCGCTCCTCGCCGTCGAGGATCACGATGCACTCTCCGTGGAGGACCAGGAAGTCTTCCTGCACCGGCTCGGAGTGGGAGCGGCAGTTGGGTTGCCCCGGCTGCATGATCTGGACGTTCACCCCGGTATCCGGCCACGGCACTCCCTCGGGCTCGGGGTCGATCAGCGTGGCTCGACGCGGGTGGGTGAGCGCCGGCGCGTCGGCCAGGTTGATCACAAATGGCTCGTCCACGGCCTGACCCTACTTCCCAGCTCGATTGCCGCGCCCACCGCCGCCACGACCAGCCAGCTGCCCAGCGCGGTGATCCCCAACAGGGCGGTGTGCAGATGGACACCATGCGGCGGGGCGATGGCCCAGCTGCACAGGGCCAGCCACACGAACCAGCGGCGGCGCAGCTCGAACACGATCGGGATCGCCGCCAACAGCGCCAGGTAGTGGGACCACACCACCGGCGACAGCGCCACCGCCGCGACGATCGCCGCGCCGAACAGCAGCCGCTCATCCCCGCCCTGGCGCCACTGGCGATAGGCCACTCCAATCAGCGCCGAGGCTGCGATCGCCGCCAGGGCTTGACCAAGCCCGCTCGACAGGCCCAGGTTCATCAGCGCTCCGATGGGACCGAACCCCTGGCGGGCCTCGTTTGAGCCCAAGCGGGACAGCAGGTGTAGGTAGCCGCCAGGTCCCAGCGGACCGACCAGGAAGCCCAGGGCCAGGAGCACGATCGTGAAGCCGGCCGCCCAGGCAAATGTGCGGTAGCGCCGGCTCAGCAGCAGCCACAGCAGCAGCGGAACCAGGAACAGCTTCGAGGTGACCACGGCGCCGGCCAGCAGCCCTCCCGCAGCTGGTCGGTCCCTCAGCCGCCAGACAAACACGGCGCCGGCCATCAGCAGCGGGCTGAGCGCCCCCAGCTGGAGCCCACTGATCGTGAAGGCAGTGCTCAGCACCAGCACCGCAGGCCACTGGTCACGGTCAGACCGCGGCAGGGCGGCGGCCAGCACGGCCACCGCGCAGAACGCCAGGAACGCCCCGCGGGCCACCGTATGCGGGAGCGCAGCCAGCGGCACGAACGGCCAGGCCGAGGCGAACGGATAGACGAACGAGTGCCCCGAGTACACCGCGGCCGAGTTAGGCGAGGGGTAGACGTCAGATCCATGCAGCAGGGCGTGGCCGGCCCGCAGGAACACATCGAGGTCGTAGCTGGGCGTCAGCGGCAGCAGTACGGCCACGATCGCGGCCAGGACGACCGCCGCACAAGTGAGGGGGAGCACGCCCTGGAGCCGCCGCACTTCCGCGAGGATACCGGCGGCGATTTGCCCGCCCGAACGTCTGGGTACGGTGCCGCGCACACCTTGGGCGGCGGGGTCTAACCGACCCAGGGCGCGAGGAAGCGCCGGAGCTGTTCTTCGTAGTTGGCGGGGTTCGAGTTCCAGCTCTCGATGTGCGCTGCGCCGGGCACGGGCACGTAGGTCACCGGCCCGGGAGCGGTCTGCGCGAACCGGCGACTGTCCGCCGGGGGAACCAGCGGGTCGTCGAGACCCTGGAACAGCAGGA
>DATKRM010000122.1:0-11516 GCA_035532195.1 Solirubrobacteraceae bacterium | reverse complement strand
GCCCGAAGATCGCCCAGCACGACTACGACACCAAGAAGGGCCACGTGGAGCGGTTCCTGCGCCACAAGGACAAGGTCAAGATCACGATCATGTTCCGCGGCCGGGAGGTGACCCACCCCGAACGAGGCACGGCGCTGTTGGATCGCCTGGCCGAGGAGCTGTCGGAGATTGCGGTGATCGAGCAGTCGCCGCTTCAGGACGGCCGCAACATGACGATGATGCTGGCTCCGTCGAAGGCGGTACTGGCCGGCGAGAGGGACGGCGACTCGTCGAACGGGCAGGCTGGCTCCTCGGACGAGAAGCTAGCCAAGCACGAGCCCGAGCCCAAGCCGGTCGACGCCGCGGCCTAACCTTTCAGCTCTGCTTTACTAATCGGCTCCATGCCGAAGATGAAGCGACATTCGGGCGCCAAGAAGCGCTTCAAGCTCACCGCCACCGGCAAGGTGCGCGGACGCCGGGCTTTCTCCACCCACATTCTGGAGAAGAAGTCGCCCAAGCGTAAGCGGCGCCAGGCCCAGCCTTCGTGGATCTCCAAGCACGACGAGGCTCGGGTCAAGGAGCTCCTCGGAGCCAAGCGGTCATGACCCGGGTCAAGCGCTCGACTCACGCGCGCAAGAAGCGCCGGGCCACGCTGGAGCTGGCCAAGGGGTATCGCGGCGACGCTAGCCGACACTACCGGGCGGCCAAGGAGGCCGTGCTCAAGGCCGACCAGTACCGGTACCGCGATCGGCGCAACCGCAAGCGCGACTTCCGCCGCTTGTGGATCACCCGGATCAACGCCGCCGCGCGCCAGAACGACCTGTCCTACTCGCAGTTCATGCACGGCCTGCAACTGGCTGGCGTGGAGCTGGACCGCAAGATCCTGGCCGACATGGCCGTCCGCGACGCAGACACCTTCCGACGCTTTGCCGACCGCGCCCGCGAGGCGCTGGCCGCCGGCTGAGCACACAGCCGAACGACCAGCCGCTAAACCGGGCGCCGCTCCTCAGGAGCCGGCGCCCTTTTTTGTCCCATGACTATCACCAGCCACCACAACCAGAGACTCAAGGAGATCCGCAAGCTTCGCCAGCGGCGGCGCTGGCGCGACCGCACCGGGCGCTTCGTGGCCGAGGGCGAGGACCTGCTGGCGGCGGCCGACGCCGCCGGCTGGTCGCCGGTTGAGCGCTACAGCGCTGCGGGCAGCGGGCTGCCGGGCGTGGAGGTCGAGCCGGCGCTCCTGGCCTCGGCCTCGGGTCTGGCCTCGGGCACGCGGGCGCTGGCCGTGTACGAGGAGCGGTGGGCCCCCGCTCCCGTCGGTCCGTGGTGCGTCTACCTGCACGGGGTGGCCGATCCGGGGAACGTGGGCACGATCCTGCGTAGCGCGGCAGCGTTCGGCGCCTCGTGCGTGGCTCTGGGACCGGCCACGGCGGATCCGTTCAGCTTGAAGGCGGTGCGGTCGAGCATGGGCGCTGTGTTCGAGGTGCCGCTGTGGCGCGCGCCCGAGGCCGGCGGGCTCGATGCGCTGCCGGGGCTGAAGATCGCGCTGGTGCCGGGGGAGGGGCGGCCGTTGGGAGATCTTGATCGCCAGTCGACCAAAATCTCCCAAGCCACGCTGCTGGTCGGCGCCGAGCGCCCGGGCCTGCCACCCGAGGTCGTCGATCAGGCCGACCACGTCGCCCACATCCCCATCCAGACCAACTCGATCAACGCGGCGATGGCGGCCACGATCGCCCTGTACGAGCTCGCAAATAGGATGGCCGCGGATGAGTGAGCAGACCGAGCGCATCGACCAGATCAGGCAGGAGGCCGAGGCGGCGGTGGCCGGCGCCGGCGACAGCCAGGCGCTGGAGGATGCCCGGGTCAAGTACCTGGGGCGCAAGGCGGAGCTGCCCAACTTGCTGCGCCGGGTGGCCGAGCTACCGGCAGAGGACAGGGCCGCCGTGGGGCAGGCGGCGAACCAGGCCCGCCACGCGCTGGAGGAGGCGATCGGGCGCCGCCAGGAAGAGCTGGCGGCGCAGGAGCTCCAGCACCGGCTCGAGCAGGATCGCGTCGACATCACGTTGCCCGCTGATCCGCGGCCGCAGCTCGGGACGCTCCACCTGATCACCCAGACCCGGCGGGAGATGGAGGAGGTGTTCATCGGCTTGGGGTTCAGCGTGGCCGAGGGTCCCGAGGTCGAGACGGCCTACTACAACTTCGACGCGCTCAACACGCCGGTGACCCACCCATCGCGGCTGACCACCGACACGTTCTACGTCGAGCCGGTGGATGACCTGTTCAACCCGGAGACGGTGCTGCTGCGCGTTCACACCTCGCCGGTCCAGATCCGGGCCATGGAGCAGCAGCCGCCCCCGATCTACATCGTGATGCCCGGCCGGGTGTACCGGCCGGATTCGGACGCCACCCACACACCGCAGTTTCACCAGCTGGAGGGGCTGGCGGTCGATACCGACGTCACGCTGGCCGACCTCCAGGGGACGCTGCTGGCCTTTGCCCGGGCGATCTTCGGGGAGGAGCGCCAGGTGCGGATGCGCCCGCATTTCTTCCCGTTCACCGAGCCGTCGGTGGAAGTGGATGTTTCGTGCTTCAACTGCAGTGATGGGGTGACGGCTGACGGGCAGCGCTGCCCCCTGTGCAAGGGCTCGGGCTGGATCGAGATCCTGGGCGCGGGGATGGTCGACCCGAACGTGTTCGAGCACGTGCGCGAGCACGGCTACGACCCCGAGCAGGTGCAGGGGTTCGCATTCGGGATGGGGATCGAGCGCATCGCCATGCTCAAGTACGGCGTCCCGGACCTGCGGCTGTTCTACGACAACGACGTGCGCTTCCTGGAGCAGTTCCGATGAGGGCGCCGATGAACTGGCTGCGCGAGTACTGCTCGCCTGACCTGGACACCGCCGCCGTGGCCGACCGGCTGACCATGACCGGCACCAAGGTGGAGGCGATCCAGCGCCACGGCGTGGGCGGCCTGGAGAACTTCGTGGTGGCCCGCGTGCTGAGCGCCGACCGGCATCCGCAGGCCGACCGTCTCAGCGTGTGCACGGTGGACGCCGGCGACGGTCAGCCGCGGCAGATCGTGTGCGGCGCGCCCAATGTGGCGGCTGGCCAGACGGTGGCCGTGGCCAAGCCGGGCGCGGTCATGCCGGATGGCACGACGCTGGGCAAGGTCAAGCTGCGGGGGGTCGAGTCCGACGGCATGATCCTGGCCGAGGACGAGCTGGCTATCGGCACCGAGCACGCCGGGATCTTGGAGCTGCAGGTCGACGGCGCGGCGCCGGGCACGCCGCTGGCCAACGTGCTGGACATCGCCACGGACGTGCTGGAGCTGGAGATCACCTCCAACCGTCCAGATTGCCTCGGGGTGTATGGAGTGGCCCGCGAGCTCCACGCGGCCACCGGAGCGCCGCTCAGTCAGTCGCCGTGGTCCGAAGACCCCGGGACGGACGGTCCCGTGGACGGGGTCACGGTTGACGTCTGGTGTCAGGAAGACCTGTGCCCGCGGTTCACCGCCCGGGTGTTCGAGGACGTGAAGATCGGCCCCAGCCCGCCCTGGCTCAAGGCGCGGCTGATGGCCGCCGGGCAGCGTCCGATCTCCAACGTGGTGGACATCACCAACTACGTGATGCTGGTCACCGGGCAGCCGCTGCACGCGTTCGACCTGGATCGCGTGGCCGGCGGGCAGCTGGTCGTGCGTCGGGCGCGCGACGGTGAGCAGGTGCAGACGCTCGACGGGCAGACCCGGACTCTGGACGGGGAGATGGTGGTGATCGACGACGCCGACGGCCCCACGTCGATCGCCGGCGTCATGGGCGGCGCGCGGTCGGAGGTGGCGGGCGACACCACGCGAGTGCTGATGGAGGTGGCCACCTGGGACGGGCCGAACATCCACCGCACCGCGCTCAAGCTGGGGCTGCGCAGCGAGGCCTCGGCGCGGTTTGAAAAGCAGCTGCAGCCCGAGCAGGCGCTCGAGGCCCAGGCGCTGGCGGCCAAGCTGATGATCGAGCTCTGCGGCGCCCGCCTGCGGCCCGGAACGATTGACGTAGGCGGCCCCGGCCCGGATCCCGTACCCATCCGGCTGCGCGAGCGGAGAGTGGGGGGCCTCCTGGGGATCGAGATCCCCCGGGAGCGCCAGCGCCAGATCCTGGAGGCGCTGGAGCTCGGGGTCTTCGAGGCCGAAGACGGGTTGGAGGTGAAGCCGCCGGCATTTCGCCGCGGCGACATCACCCGAGAGGCCGACGTGATCGAGGAGGTAGCTCGGTTGGGCGGGCTGGACCAGCTCCCGGCCACGCTGCCGTCCCGCCACGGCGCGATCGGCCGGCTGACCCCGCGTCAGAAGCTCCGTCGCCGGGCGGCGGACATCCTGGCCGCCCAGGGCCTGCACGAGATCGTCGGCTGGAGCTTCAACGGCCCGGAGCTGCGCGACAAGCTCCGTTTGGGCCCCGAGCAACCGGAGGTCGAGCTGCACAACCCCATGTCGGCCGAGCAGTCGCGCATGCGGCGCACGTTGCTCGGCTCGCTGCTCGACGTGGCGGCCCGCAACCACGCCCAGGGAGCCAGCGAGCTGAGGCTGTTCGAGACGGGGGCGGTGTTCCTCCCGGCGGCCGGAGAGCCGCTGGCCCGTGAGCCGCACCAGGTCGGCGGCCTGCTGTATGGCCCGGTGCGGCCGGCCAGCTGGCGTGAACCCGAGCCGCCGCGGGCCGACTTCTTCGCCGTCAAGGGGGTGGTCGAGGCCCTGCTGGCCGGCCTGGGCTCGACGTTCACCCTGGAGCGAGCCGGCGATCTGTTCCTGCACCCCGGCCGGGCCGCAGCGGTCGCCATCGACGGGCGCAGCGTGGGGTGGGTCGGCGAGGTGCATCCGCTGGTGGCCGCGCAGTGGGACCTCGAGGACACCGTCGCCGCGTTCGAGCTTGATCTCGACGGGGTACCGGAACCGGAGACGCCTGGCTACCGGGACGTGACGAGCTTCCCGGCCATTCGGGAGGACCTGGCAGTCGTGGTGCCGGACACGGTGAGCGCGGCCCAGGTGCGGGAGACGATCCTGGCCGCCGGCGCGCCGCTGCTCCGGGACGCCCAGGTGTTCGACGTGTACCGCGATCCCGAGCGGCTGGGGGCCGGCAAGGTCTCGCTGGCGCTGCGGCTTGTGTTCCAGGCCGGCGACCGGACGCTGACCGACGAGGAGGTTGCCGAGCCGCGAGCTCAGATCGCGCAGGCGCTGGAGCGCGAGCTGGAGGGGAGGATCCGTGCCTCCTAGCGTGGCGGTGTTCGGGGCGGCCGGGTTCACTGGGGCTTTGACGGCCCGGCTGCTGCACACCCACCCCACTTTCGAGCTGGTCTGGCTGACTGCCCGCAGCAAAGTGGGTCGCACCCTGGGAGAGCTCTACCCACAACATCGAGTGCCGCTGGTGCTCGAGGAGCTCGACCTCGACCGGCAGGCCGACGTCGACGCCGCGGTAGTGGCTTACCCCCACGGCGCGGCGGCTGAGCTGGTGGCCGAGCTGCGCCAGCGCGGCGTGCGGGTCGTCGATCTGTCGGCCGACTTCAGGTTCCGCGATGCCGCGGTGTACGCGGAGTGGTACCGCGAGCACCCGGCGCCTGAGCTGTTGGACGAGGCCGTGTACGGCCTGCCCGAGCGCTACCGCGAGCAGATCGCCGCCGCCGACCTGGTGGCCAATCCCGGCTGCTATCCCACTGCCAGCTTGCTCGCCCTGGCCCCGCTGGCCGCCGAGGGCTTGGTGGAGGGGGTGGTGATCGACGCCAAGTCGGGGGCGTCCGGCGCCGGGCGAGCCGCCACCGAGAAGACCCATTTCGTCACGGTGGATGAAAACGTCAACGCGTACGGCGTGCCCCGGCACCGGCACACGCCGGAGATCGAGCAGGAGCTGGCGGCGCTGGGTTGCCCCGTGGGCATCACGTTCACGCCGCACCTACTCCCGCTCGACCAGGGCGAGCTGGTGTCCTGCTACGTGGATGCCGAGGGCCGGCTGGACAGTGCCGACCTGACCGAGCTGTACCGCGGGTTCTACGCCGGGGAGGAGTTCGTGGAAGTGGTGGCCGCACCCCCCGGGGTGCGCGAGGTGCGGGAGACGAACTTCTGCCGCATCTCGGTCCACCGCGACGACCGCACGGGGCGGGTGATCGTGTTCGGGGCCATCGACAACCTGTGGAAGGGCGCGGCGTCCCAGGCCGTCCAGAACCTCAATCTGATGTTCGGGCGACCGGAGGGGGAGGGGATCAGGTGAGCGCTCCCGAGTTCTTCCGCTCGCGCTGGATCGACGCCCCCGCCCATGTGGCCGAGGACCCGATGGGTGGCCTGCCGCGGGGCTTTCGCGCCGCTGGGGCGGCCGGCGGCATCAAGCCCAGCGGGGAGCTGGACCTCGGCCTGGTGGTGTCCGATGCGCCCCGGACCACGAGCGCCGCACGCTTCACCCGCTCGGGCACCCAGTCGGCTCCGGTGCTGCTGTGTCTGGACCGCTGCGATCTGGCAGGGATCCGCGCCGTGGTGGTGAACTCGGGCAACGCCAACGCGGCCACCGGCATTCCCGGACTCGAGGACGCCGCCCGGATGCAGGGCTCGGCCGCGGTGGCCAGCGGGGTGCGCACGGAGAACCTGGTGGCGGTGGCCTCGACCGGCGTGATCGGGGTGCCGCTACCCATGGACGCGGTGACCCGCGGGATCGCGGCCGCCGCCCATCAGCTCCGCGCCGACGGCCACGGCGATTTTGCTGACGCGATCCGGACCACCGACGCCTTCGCCAAGTGGGCCTGCCTCGACGTGACGCTGGAGGCGGGAACGGTGCGCCTGACCGCCCAGGCTAAGGGCGCGGGCATGATCTCGCCCGGCTTTGCCACGCTGCTGTGCTTTGTGCAGACCGACGCCGAGCTGGCCCCGGAGGTGTGCGACCTGCTGCTGGGTGTCACGGTCAAGCGGTCGTTCGAGCGGATATCGGTGGATGGCCAGCTGTCCACCAGCGACACCGTGATCCTGCAAGCCAGTGGTGAGTCTGGGCTGCGCGTCGAGCCGGAGACCGACGATGAGCTGCGCTTCGGTGAAGCCCTCGACGCGCTGCTGCGCCAGCTGGCGCTGGACATCCTCCGCGACGGCGAAGGGGCGCGCCGGGTGGCCCGGCTGGTGGTGCGAGGTGGCGACCTCGACGGCGTGGACCGGGTGGCCCGGGCGGTCGCGGATTCATCGCTGGTCAAGACCGCGCTCTACGGCGGCGACGCCAACTGGGGGCGGATCGTCCAGGCGGTGGGCATGGCCCTGCCCGGGACGGCGCCGCTGCCGCTCGACATCTCGATCGAGGGCGTACAGGTGTGCGGGCGGGGCGCCAACGTCCCGTATGACCCGGCCGCCCTGGCGGCCGCGGTGCAGCGCTCGGAGGTCGAGTACGAGGTGTCGCTGCCCGGCGAAGGGGCCGAGGTGGAACGGTTCTTCTCCGACCTGGGCCACGAGTACGTGACGATCAACGCGGAGTACACCACCTGATGCGCGATGTAGCCACCCTCCTCGAGGCGCTGCCCTACATCCGTGAATTCCACGGTCGGACCGTGGTGATCAAGTACGGCGGCGCGGCCATGACTGAGCCGAAGCTGAAGGAGGATTTCGCCCGCGACGTGGTGCTGCTCAAGTACGTGGGCCTGAGCCCCGTGGTCGTACACGGGGGAGGGCCGGAGATCACCAGCTTCATGGAGCGGCTCGACCTGCCGGTGGAGTTCGTGGAGGGCCTTCGGGTGTCCGACCCCCAGACGGTCGAGGTGGCCAAGATGGTCTTGGTAGGCAAGGTCAACAAGGACATCGTGCTGCTGATCAACCGTCACGGCCAGCCCGCGGTGGGGATCAGCGGAGACGACGGGATGCTGTTCCGGGCCGCCCGCCAGACCGCGCCCTCGGGTCAGGACATCGGCTTCGTGGGCCGGATCGAGCGGGTCGACGTGAAGCTGCTCAATCACATCTCGGCCGACTACATCCCGGTGGTGGCCAGCGTGGGCGCCGACCGGGAGGGCAACTCGTACAACATCAACGCCGACGAGGCGGCGGGTGCGGTGGCCAGTGCCCTGGGTGCCTACAAGCTGATGTTCCTGACCGACGTGCCCGGATGGCTCCAGGATCCCCAGGACCCGGCGAGTCGCGTCTCCGAGGCCAACGCCGACCAGGTCGAGGCCGCGCTGGATGGGGTGGCCGGAGGAATGCGGCCCAAGCTCCAGGCCTGCGTGGACGCGATCCACGGCGGGGTCTCCTCGGCCCACATCGTCGACGGGCGGGTGCCGCATTCGCTGCTGCTGGAGCTGTTCACCGACGCCGGCCAGGGCACGAAGATCGGGCCGGCCGCGTGATGACGGCCAGCCTCGAACAGCTCCAGGACCTGGAGCGCCAGTATGCGATCCCCACGTACGCCCGCAACCCGGTGCAGTTCGTGCGGGGAGAGGGAGTCCGGCTGTGGGACGACGAGGGGCGCGAGTACCTGGACTTCCTGGCCGGGATCTCGGTCCTGAACGTGGGGCACTGCCATCCCCGGGTGGTCGAGGTGGTGCGCGAGCAGATGGGCCGTCTGAGCCACGCCACCAACCTGTACTACACCGAGCCCGCTCTGCGGCTGTCCGCCCGGCTGGCTCAGAGCTCGCTGGGCGGCAAGGTGTTCCTCACCAACTCGGGAACCGAGGCGATCGAGGCGGCGCTCAAGCTGGCCCGCCGGGCCCGTCCCCGGGGCAAGATCGTGGTGTTTCACGACGGGTTTCACGGGCGCACCTACGGCGCGTTGTCGGCCACCCCGCAGGAGTCAAAGCAGGCGCCGTTCGCGCCGTTGGTCCCGGGCTTCGAGGCGGTGGCCAAGGACCCAGAGGCGCTCGGGGCCGTCGTGGACTCGGACACCGCGGCCGTCCTGCTCGAGCCGATCCAGGGTGAGACCGGGATAAACGTGCTGCCCGAGGAGCTGCTCCAGGCTGCCCGGGCCGCGTGCGACCGCACGGGCGCCGCGCTGCTGTTCGACGAGATCCAGACCGGGATGGGGCGCACCGGAACGCTGTGGGCCTACGAGCAGACCGGCGTCGTCCCCGACGCGTTGACCACCGCCAAGGCGCTGGGCGGCGGGCTGCCGATCGGCGCGCTGGTCACCGGCCAGCGGCTGGCCGACGTGCTCCGCCCGGGCGAGCACGGCTCGACGTTCGCCGGGGGTCCGGTGGTCGCCTCGGCGGCGCTGGTGGCCCTGGATATCTGCTCTGACCCCGAGTTGCTGGCGCGGGTCCGGGGGCTGGGCGAGCGGTTGGCCGCGGCCTTGGCTGAGGTGCCGTTCGTGGCTCGCGTGCGCGGCCGCGGACTGATGCTCGCCATCGACCTGGTGGAGGGCACGGACGCGGTGGCCCTGGCGCGGCGCGCACTGCTGGAGCAGCGTTTGGTGGTCAACGCCACCAGCCCGGCCACGATCCGCCTCGAACCGCCGCTGATCGTCTCCGAGGCCGAGATCGACGAGGCCGTGAGCAGATTGAAAGCATTGGCAGCCTGATGGAAGCCCTACCCCAGCCCACCAGCTCGTACGAGGCCGACCCCGCCGACGTCCATCGAGTGCTGCTGCTGTACAGCGGTGGCCTGGACACCAGCGTGATGCTCAAGTGGATCCAGGACCGCTACGAGGCCGAGGTGGTGGCGCTGACCGTCAACCTGGGGCAGCCCGGCGAGGATTTCGAGGTGGTGCGAGGCAAGGCGCTTGCGCTCGGCGCGGTGGACTGCCACGTGGTCGACGCCCGCGAGGAGTTCGCGCGCGAGTATGTATGGCCGGCGATCAAGGCCAACGCCGTATACGGCCTGGGGTATCCGCTGTTCACCGCTCTGGGGCGGCCGCTGATTGCGGCGAAGGCGGTCGAGTACGCGCGGCGGAGCGGCTGCGACACGATCGCCCACGGCTGCACCGGGAAGGGCAACGACCAGGTGCGGATCGAGGCCACGGTGGCCACGCTGGCCCCCGAGCTCAAGGTGGTCGCCCCGGTTCGTTCCTGGCAGATGGGCCGCGAGGAGGAGATCGCCTACGCCCGCGAGCACGGGATCCCAGTCAAGGGGGGGACGGAGGTGGCGCCCTACTCGATCGACGACAACCTGTGGGGGCGCTCCAGCGAGGGGCGCTGGATCGAGGACCTCGACCACGCCCCCGACGACGACGTGTTCCAGCTGGTCACCCGCCCCGAGGAGGCTCCGGACGAGCCTGAGACCGTGAGCGTCGCTTTTGAGCGGGGCGTTCCGGTCGCGCTGAACGGGGAGCGCCTGGAGCCGGTCGAGCTGCTGGAGCGGGCGGCCGAGATCGGCGCTCGCCATGGCGTGGGGATCGTCGATCACATCGAGGACCGCATCGTGGGTTTGAAGGTGCGCGACATCTACGAGGTCCCGGCGGCGGCGATTCTGCTCACCGCGCACCAGGAACTGGAGAAGCTGGTGGGCACGATCCATCAGAACCAGCTCAAGCCGACGCTCGATCAGCGCTGGGGCTACCTGGTGTACGCGGGGCTGTGGTGGGAGCCGCTGCGCGAGGACCTCGACGCCTACATGGACGCGGCCAACGCCCAGGTGACCGGAACCATTGGCCTCAAGCTCTACAAGGGGTCGGTCCGGGCAGTCACCCGCGAGTCGCCCAACGCCGTCTACGACGCGCAGCTGGCCACGTTCTCTGATTCGGGGGGACTGTTCTCGCAGGCCGCCTCACCGGGCTTCATCGAGCTGTTCTCGCTGCAGTCACGGATGGCCTGGTGGGTCCGGCACGGGGCTGGAGTTCCGGCTCCCGCCGATCAGCCCGACGGCACTTAGCGTTGTTTGCGAACCGATGACTTTCAGGCGGTGCCCCGGTCCTATGGTGTGACCCCAACCACCCAGGAGGATGCAGTGAGCACCAGCACCAGCACCAAGGTCGAGAAGATCTCCACCGTGATCATCCCCGTGGCCGATCTGGACGGGCAGATCGACTTCTACGTCGAGAAGCTCGGCTTCGAGAAGCGCGTGGATATTCCGTTCGCCGATGACAAGTACCGGTGGGTCGAGGTCGGCCCGGCGGGTGCCGAGACCACGATCGCGCTGGCTCCGCCACCGCCCCACAAGCCCGAAACCGGCAACCGCGAGACCGGCATCAGCCTGTACGCGGCCAACATCGACGCCTACCACGACCAGCTCAGGGCCGCCGGCGTGGACGTCGACGACGAGATCAGCCGGATGGGCGATCCCGTGCCGCCAATGTTCTGGCTGCGCGACCCCGAGGGCAACAGCCTGATGGTCATCGGCTGAGTCCCAGCCTCTGGATCCGACCCGGGCGGGGGCTTCGGTCTTGTGCCCGGGTCGGCGCTTGTGATGCCTGCTGGCGTTGGGGCATCGTCGTCATCCGGGCGGGCCATTGCGCCCTAGCGAAATGGCGACTCACCCCCCGGCCGAGAGAGGGGGTGGGCCGTCCAGCAGTCGCTAGGCGTCGATCACATACCCCACCCCCGGCGGCTCGCCGGGGGTGGGGCGTACTTTGGCGGGGCCGTCGCGGGTCCCGCCCGGGCGCGCGGCCGCGTCCCCCGGT
>DATKRM010000121.1:0-11090 GCA_035532195.1 Solirubrobacteraceae bacterium | reverse complement strand
CCGAGAAACCCGTTTACCGCGTTCGTCTTGTTGAGGGCCTTGGCGATCGGCGGCACCGGGACCAGCAGCGACTCGGCGATCAGATCGCCCACGCCCGTGTTGATCAGAGCCGCTGCGCACACCCGGGCTGTCACGTCGTGGCCCTCGGCCCAGGCGGCGATGGCCATCGCGCCCAGTGAGTGGCCGACCACGATCGTGTTCTCGGGGCGGACCTGGCAGGCCTCCAGAACCGCCTCCAGAACCGCCTCCAGATCCTCGCCAAACCGGCCGATCGCATAGTCATCACCGGCCGCCGACTCGCTGTCGCCGTGTCCGCGAAGGTCGTAGGCGATCACTCTGAGGCCTTGCTGGGACAACGCGCGGATCTGATGGATCCAGTACGTGCGGTTCTCGGTCCAGCCGTGGGCCAGGACCGCGGTCGGCGCGTCGTCGCGGTCGGCCCCAAAGATCTCGGCACACAGCTTGGTCCCGTCGGCCGAGCGGACCGTGATCACGCGCCCGCGGGGCGGTTGGCTGAGCGCCTCGCGCTGGGGGTCGCGGGCGATTTGCCGGGCATGTCGCAGCTGAAGCGCCACGGCCGCCGCCGCGCCGGTCCCGACCGCCGCCCAACCAACCTGGCCCCTGGAAAGCTTCACTGGCTGGAGCATAGGATGTCCGAATGCGGATCGGCATGCTCACAGGCGGGGGGGACTGCCCGGGGCTGAACGCCGTGATCCGGGCCGTGGTGCGCAAGGGCATCGACGTTTATGGAGACCAGCTGATCGGCTTTCGCGACGGCTGGCGCGGGGTGCTGGAGGGCGAGTTCGACGAGCTGACGATCGAGTCGACCCGGGGCATCCTGCCGCGCGGGGGGACGATCCTGGGCAGTTCGCGCACCAACCCGTTCAAGCGCGAAGATGGCCTGGACCTGGTCCGGGAGACCCTGTCGGACTTCCGGATCGACGGGCTCGTCGCGATCGGTGGCGAGGACACGCTGGGCGTGGCCAACCGCCTCCAGGGGGAGGGCGTCGACGTGATCGGGGTGCCCAAGACGATCGACAACGATCTCGGCGGGACCGACGTGACGTTCGGCTTCGATACCGCCCTATCGGTGGCCACCGACGCCATCGACCGGCTCCACACCACGGCCGAGAGTCACCACCGGATTCTGGTGGTGGAGGTGATGGGCCGCACGGCCGGCTGGATCGCGCTCCATTCCGGGCTGGCCGGAGGGGCCGATGTGATCCTCATCCCCGAGCTCCCGTTTGACATCGAGGAGGTATGCCGGCTGATACATCGCCGCCACGAGCGCGGCCGGTCCTTCTCGATCGTGGTGGCCGCCGAGGGTGCCACCCCGTGCGACGGGACGATGAGTCTGCCCGGCGCGACCTCGGTGGACGAGTTCGGACACCCGCGTTTGCGGGGAATCGGCTACGCGCTGGAGCGGGAGATCGAATCCCGGACCGGGTTCGAGACCCGGGCCACGGTGCTGGGTCACGTTCAGCGGGGAGGCACTCCCACCCCGTTTGATCGGGTCCTGGCCACACGGCTCGGCCTGGCAGCAATCGATGCGGCCCACGACGGAGCCTGGGGGATGATGGTGGCGCTCTACCGCACGGAGATGACCCGTGTGGCGCTGTCAGACGCCGTGGCCGAGGTCCGGCGGGTACCGGTGGAGGAGTACGAGCGCTACGCGGTGCTGTTCGGGTGATTACGACCCATTACAAGACCGGGTGTTTGCCAAGCACCCGATGTGTTTAGGATCCAACCAGTGGCCTCGTCCAGCCAGTCTCCGTCCGTGACCGCAGCTGATATCTCAGCGGACCTGGAGCGTCTGTCGATCGACACGATCCGCACGCTGTCGATGGACGCCGTGCAGAACGCCAACTCGGGCCACCCGGGCACGCCGATGGCCTTGGCGCCGCTGATCTACACACTCTACATGCGCGTGATGCGCCATAACCCGTCCGACCCGGAGTGGATGAACCGCGACCGCTTCATCCTGTCGGCGGGCCACGCATCGATGCTCCTGTACTCGATCCTGTACCTGACCGGCTATCCGCTCACGCTCGAGGACATCAAGCACTTCCGCCGGGTGGGCTGGCCCACCGCCGGACACCCCGAGCGCTGGGCCTCGCCCGGCATCGAGGCCACTACGGGGCCGCTGGGCCAAGGGATCTCGATGTCCGTGGGGCTGGCCCTGGCCGAGCGGATGCTGGCCACGCGGTTCAACGAGCCGGGCCACGAGGTCGTCGACCACTTCACGTTCACCATCGCCTCCGACGGCGACATCCAGGAGGGCATCTCTTCGGAGGCCTCCTCGCTGGCCGGTCACCTGGGCCTGGGCCGGCTGATCGCCTACTTCGACGACAACAAGATTCAGCTGGCCAGCCCCACCACGGCCACCACCTCTGAGGACACCGGGGCCCGGTACGAGGCCTACGGCTGGCACGTGCAGCACGTGGGGGAGGACCTGTCGGTGAGCCGGCTGGAGAAGGCCACGCGGGCGGCGATGGCGGTGGAGGACCGGCCGTCGCTGATCATCGTCCGCTCCCACATCGGCTTCGGCGCTCCTCATAAGCAGGACACCAGCGCCGCGCACGGTTCTCCATTGGGCGAGGAGGAGGTTCGGCTGGCCAAGCAGGCCTACGGCTGGGACCCCGACAAGACGTTCGTCGTCCCCGAGGCGGCGCTCGAGCACTACCGCACGGCGTGCGAGCGCGGGCGCCAGGTCCAAGCCGAGTGGGAGGAGCGCTTCGCCGGCTACCGGCAAGAGCATCCCGAGCGAGCTCAGCAGCTCGAGATGGTCCTGGCCTCGGAGCTGCCGGACGGCTGGGACGCCGACCTGCCGCGGTTCGATCCCGGCGACGATCCGATGGCCACGCGGAAGGCCTCGGGGATCTCGATCCAGTGGGCGGCCAAAAAAATCCCGCATCTGATCGGGGGATCGGCCGACCTGGCCACCTCCAATAACACCGACATCGAGGACGCCGCGGACGTCGAGAAGGGCGCCTACGGCGGACGCAACATCCGCTACGGCGTCCGCGAGCACGCCATGGGCGCGATAACCAACGGGCTGGGCCTGCACGGCTTCCGGGCCTTCGGCGGGACGTTCCTGGTGTTCTCGGACTACATGCGCGGCGCCGTGCGCCTGTCCGCGCTGCAGAAGCTGCCGTCCGTATGGGTGTATACGCACGACTCGATCGGCCTGGGCGAGGACGGCCCCACCCATCAGCCGATCGAGCATCTGGCCGGGCTGCGGGCCATGCCCCGGCTGAACATGGTCCGTCCGGCCGACGCCAACGAGACGGCCCTGGCCTGGCGGTTTGCCCTGCGCAACGGTGAAGCGCCGACGGCCTTTGCCCTGTCGCGCCAGAACCTGCCGATCCTCGATCCCGACGCCATCCCCGACGACGCGATCGACCGCGGCGCCTACGTGCTGCGCGACGCCGACGGCGGCGTCCCTGAGGTGATCTTCATCGGCACCGGGTCGGAGGTATCGCTGTGTCTGGAGGCCGCGGACATGCTGGAAGGCGTGCGGGTGCGGGTGGTGTCGATGCCCTGCATGGAGATGTTCACCCAGGCCGAGGAGGCCTACCGCGAGCAGGTGCTGCCGGCGGCCTGCCGCAACCGGGTGGCGATCGAGGCGGCCAGCCCGCTGGGGTGGGACAAGTGGATCGGCGAGCAGGGAGTGTTCATCGGCATGACCACATTCGGGGAATCAGGTCCCTACAAGGACGTGTACGAGCACTTCGGGATCACCGCGGAGCGGGCGGCTGAAGCCGCTCGGGAGCTGCTGGGTCGATGAGTGTCACGCGAAACGTGAACGAGCCCCTGGCCAAGCTCACCCAGGCTGGGGTGAGCGTCTGGCTGGATCAGATCCGCCGTTCGTACATGACCTCCGGCGAGCTCCAGCGGATGATCGAGGAGGAGTCGCTTCGCGGCGAGACCTCCAACCCGTCGATCTTCGAGAAGGCGATTCTGGGCTCCGAGGACTACGACGAGGAACTGAACGAGCTGGCCAGCCAGGAGTTGTCGGCGCGGGAGATGTATGACCACATCGCCGTGCACGACGTGCAGCTGGCCTGCGATGTGATGGCCGGGGTGCATCAGGAGACCCACGGGCGCGACGGGTTTGTGTCCCTTGAGGTGGCAGCCGATCTGGCCTTCGATACCGAGCGGACGATCGAGGCGGTGCGCACGTACTGGAAGGCGGTCAATCGTCCCAACGTGATGATCAAGATCCCCGGCACCAGCGAAGGCGTCCCGGCGATCGAGAAGGCGATATCCGAGGGCATCAACGTCAACGTCACGCTGCTGTTCTCCGTACAGGCCTATGAACGGGTGGCCGACGCCTACCTGAAGGGGCTCGAGCGCCGCCTGCAGGAGGGGCTGTCACTGGACGTCAACTCGGTGGCCAGCTTCTTCGTCTCCCGGGTGGATACCAACGTGGACAAGAAGCTCGAGCAGCTGGGACACACCGAGCTCCAGGGCACGGCCGCCGTGGGCAACGCCCGGCACGCGTACCGCCGGTTCAAGGAGATCTTCTCCGGCCCCCGCTGGGAGGCTCTGCACCACGCCGGGGCGGCGGTCCAGCGACCGCTGTGGGCCTCCACCGGGACCAAGAACCCCAGCTATTCCGACGTGAAGTACGTCGAGGAGCTGGTCGGGCCGCACACCGTGAACACGATGCCGATGGCCACCCTGCACGCGTTCGCCGACCACGGCCGGGTGCACGGACCAACCGCCGAGCACGACCCGACCTCCGACCTGGAGGCCCTCCGCCAGGCGGGGATCGACATGGATCAGGTGACCGACGAGCTCCTGGAGGACGGGGTCAAGCAGTTCGAAGACGCCATGAGCCGGCTGCTCGCCGGGATCGACGAGCGCCGCGCCGCGGTGCTCACCGGACGGCCCAAGACGATCGAGGGCAAGATTCCCGAGCCCCTCCAGGCCCCGATCGCCGACCGGATCAAGCAAGCGATGGGGGAGAGCGTGGCCCAGCGCCTTTGGCGCCACGACCCCTCGCTGTGGGGTGGCCCCGGGGTGCCGGAGATCGAGAACCGGCTGGGCTGGCTGAACGTGGCCGACCAGATGCTGGAGCAGGCGCCGGAGCTGCACGAGTTCGCGGCTGAGTGCCGCGCCGAGGGACTGACCGACGCGGTCCTGCTGGGCATGGGCGGCTCCTCGTTGGGCCCGGAGGTCATCCGCCGCTCGTTCGGCGAGGTGCCCGACGCGCTGCGCCTGCACGTGCTCGATTCGACCCACCCCGACGTGATCCTCGACCTCCAGGAGTCGCTCGACCTGGACAAGACGCTGTTCATCGTCTCGTCCAAGTCCGGGGGGACGGTGGAGACGCTGTCCCACTACCGGCACTTCAAGCAGCTGGCCGAGCCTCGGCAGTTCGTGGTCATCACCGACCCGGGAAGCCCGCTGGAGCAGCTGGCCCGCGACGACGGTCTGCGCCGCGCGTTCCTCAACCCGCCGGAGATCGGCGGGCGCTACTCGGTGCTCTCGTACTTCGGGCTGGTGCCGGCCGCGCTGATGGGCGTGAACATCGAGGCCCTGTTGCACGGCGCCCAGGTGGCCGAGCAGAACTGCGCCCACTACGACTCCAGCGCGTCCAACTCAGGTTTGTGGCTGGGCGCCGCGCTGGGCGAGATGGCTCGCCAGGGGCGGGACAAGCTGACCTTCTTCGTCCGACCCCCGATCGAGAGCTTTGGGCTGTGGGTCGAGCAGCTGATCGCCGAGTCCACCGGCAAGCAGGGCCGGGGGATCCTGCCCGTGGCCGAGGAGCCGCTGGGCGAGCCCGAGGTCTACGGCGAGGATCGGGTGTTCGTGTACCTGCGCGACGAGGACGGCCCCAGCGAAGAACTGGAGAAGGGGATCGAAGCGCTGGCGCTGGCCGGCCACCCCACGCTCACGGTGGCCACCCACGGGGCGGCCGACCTGGGCCGGATCTTCTTCCTGGCCGAGTTCGCCGTGGCCGTCGCCGGCTGGGCGCTGGAGATCAACCCGTTCGATCAGCCCAACGTCCAGGAGGCCAAGGACAACACGCAACGCGTGCTCGACTCGGGGTCGATCCCGGAGTTTGCCTCGGCCGACGACGACGCTCTGCGGTCGCTGCTGGGCGACGCGGAACCACCCCACTACGTGGCCATCCAGGGGTACCTGCCGTACTCGGGCCGGCTCGAGGCGGCCGTGGCCGAGCTCCGGGTCGCCATCCGCCAGGCCACCGGTGCCGCCACCACATTCGGCTACGGGCCGCGGTTTCAGCACTCCACGGGACAGCTGCACAAGGGCGGCCCGCCGATCGGGAGGTTCCTCCAGCTGGTCAGCCGCCCGACGCGGGACGCCGAGATCCCGGGCGCCGGCTACTCGTTCGCCACACTGATCGCTGCCCAGGCCGCGGGCGAGCTTCAGACTCTGCACAACCACGGCTTGAGCGCCGAGCGGGTCGAGCTCGACGGGGATCCCGCCCAGGCGGTGCGCGAACTGACCGAGCGGATCCGCGGTCTCTTGGAGTAGACGGACTGGCCGTGGGCGCCGTGGTGGAACAGCAGTCCGCGGAGAACCCGCTCGTCGAGGGGCTCGAGCGGCTGCCGGTACGTCCCACTGCGATGGTGATCTTCGGCGCCACCGGTGACCTGGCCCAGCGCAAGCTCCTGCCCGCGCTCTACAACCTGGCCCACGAGGGGTTCCTGCCCGAGCGCTTCGATGTGGTGGGGGTGGCCCGCCGCGAGCAGTCCGACGACGACTTCCGGCAGATCGCGCGCCAGTCGATCGAGCGCTTCTCCCGACGCCAGCCTGATCCCGCGGTGCTGGACGGCCTGTTGGCGAACCTGCGGTACGTGTCCGGCACCTTCGACGAGGACCGCGCGTACTCCCAGGTCGGCCAGGTGCTCAGCGATTTCGACCGGCAATCCGGGTACACGCTGAACCGCCTGTTCTACGTGTCGACCGCCCCCGAGTTCTTCCCCGTGATCGGCACCAAGCTAGGCGCGGCCGGACTGGCCCGGGTCGGGGATGCCGAGACCCGGATCGTGATCGAAAAGCCATTCGGGTACGACCTGGAGTCGGCCCTGGCGCTCAACGGGCAGCTGCTCATGGTGTTCGACGAGCCCCAGATCTTCCGCATCGACCACTACCTGGGCAAGGAGACGGTCCAGAACCTGCTGGCGCTGCGGTTCGCCAACTCGCTGTTCGAGCCGGTTTGGAACCGCAACTACATCGACTATGTCCAGATCACCGCGGCCGAGGACATCGGGATCGAGGGGCGGGCCGGGTACTACGACGGTGCCGGTGCCCTGCGTGACCTGGTCCAGAACCACATGCTCCAGCTGCTGTCTCTGCTGACCATGGAGCCGCCCGCCACATTCGAGGCCAACCGGGTGCGCGACGAGAAATTCAAGGTCCAGTCGGCGATTCCACCGCCGACGCTGGACCAGGTCGCGTCGATGGCGGTGCGGGCCCAATACGGGCCGGGCGTGTCGCAGGGCAAGGAAGTTCCGGGCTACCGCGAGGAGGAGGGCGTGCCGCCCGAGTCGCGGACCGAGACGTTTGCCGCCCTGCGGTTGCAGCTGGCCAACTGGCGGTGGGCCGGCGTGCCGTTCTATCTGCGCACCGGCAAGCGTCTGGCCCGCAAGGTGACTGAGATAGCGGTGACGCTCAAGCCGGTGCCGCATCTGGCGTTTCAAAGCAAGGGCACGGTCGGAGTCCAGCCGAACCAGATCATCCTCACGATCCAGCCCGATGAGGGTGTGTCCGTGTCGCTGGGGGCGAAGATTCCCGGGCCGACGCTGCGGATCCGGCCGGTCCACATGGAGTTCCACTACGGGACCTCGTTCGTGTCCGAATCCCCCGAGGCCTACGAGCGTTTGATCCTCGACGCCATGCGCGGCGAGGCCACGCTGTTCACCCGCAACGATGAGATCGAAGCGCTGTGGGGCATCATCGACCCGATCCTCACCGCCTGGGAGCAGGACACCTCCTCACCCATCGCGCAGTATTCCGCCGGATCGCAAGGGCCGCCTGAGGCCGACGCCCTGCTGCGGGCCGGGCACGAGTGGAGAACGCTGTGAGCGACGACGTCTGGTCGGCCCAGGACACCACGCCTGAGGCGATCGAGTCGGCGCTGCGGCGCCTGCTGCGCGAGCGTCACGCGGCACAACCAAGCCTGGCGCCCGCCCGGGTACTCAACCTGATCGTGGTCGTCGATCGCGATCTGAAGGGCGAGGTCGCCAATCGGTTGGAGCGGGTGGGCCGCTACCACGCGTCCCGCACCATCCTGTGCGTCGTCGAGGAGGGCCGCAAGACGCTCGACGCAGTCGCCGTGATGCGCTTCGAGTCATCCCCGGGCGGAACCGTGTGCGTCGTCCATGAGCAGGTGCAGATCGATATCGGGCCCATGCAGCTCAAACGCCTGGACACGATCATCGATCCGATCAAGGTGACCGACCTGACTACCTTGCTGTGGGCCCCCCACGGGCACGACGATGCGATCGCCTCGATCCTGCACATGTGCGACGTCGTCCTGCGGGATTCGGACGACGACGACGAGCCAAGCGACGGGCTGGCTCAGTCATCCGAATTACTCAAGGCGGCGTACGTGGTGGATCTGGCCTGGCTGCGCACCACCCCCTGGCGGGAGCGGCTGGCCTCGAGCTTTGACCCGCCGGAGCGACGGGCGGTCCTGCGCCACGTCCACGACCTCTCGATCCGCCACAACCCCGCCTCGAAGGCGAGCGCGGCGCTGCTGGCCGGGTGGCTCGCGTCGCGGCTGAACGCGCAGCTCGGAGCTTTCGACGGCGCGGCCGAGTCTGGACGCCATGGGACGGCGCGGATCGCCGGAGAGCAGAACGAGATACGCATCCACTTCGAGCCCCACGATCAGGACGCCCCGGGCCTGGCCGGGGTGACAGTGGCCTGGGGGCGGGACTCCTCCCTGTCGCTCGACCGTTCCCCGGGCGGCTTGCGGGCGCTTCAGCGAGGCCGAGGGGAAGAGCGGGAGTGGCGGATCCTCGGAGCCTCCCGCGGCGAGGGGGGGATCCTGGGGGAGGGGGTCAGGCAGGCGTTGCTGCGCGACCCGACGTACGGCCCGGCGCTGTCGGCGGCGCGCGAGATCGCGGCGTGAGTCTGGAGATCGAGACGGTCGAGGATCCCGCTCGGGCCAGCTCGGCGATGCTGGTGGGCGCGCTGGTAGGTGGGGCCGACGTGGTCCTCACCGGCGGTTCCACCCCGCGCCAGGTCTACCGGCACCTGGCCTCCGCGCTGCGCGACATGGAGCTCGACTCATCCGAGGCTCGGGTGTGGTTCAGCGACGAGCGGTGCGTGCCACCAGACGATGACGAGTCGAACTTCAAGCTGGTCAACGACACGCTGCTGGCCGGGCTGGACGGCCGGCCGCAACCCGACGTGCGCCGGATCCGGGGCGAGCTCGGGCCGGCCGAGGCGGCCGAGGCCTACGAACGCGAGCTGGTGGAGGCGGGCGAGCCGCGATTCGAGATCGTGCTGCTGGGGATGGGCCCGGACACGCATATCGCCTCGCTGTTCCCGGGCCAGGAGTCGCTGAACGAGCGCTCGCGCCTGGTCGTGGGGGTACCCGAGGCCGGCCACGAGCCGTACGTCCCCCGGGTCAGCCTGACCCTTCCCGCACTGGCCAACTCCGACCGGGTTGTGTTCCTGGTCACCGGGGAGGACAAGGCGGAGGCGGTGGCCCGGGCATTCGGGCCCCAAGCCAAGCCCGATCCGGCGGTGCCGGCGTCGATGCTGGTGCCGCTGGCCGACGAGGTCACGGTGCTACTGGACCCCGCGGCGGCCGCACGGTTGTGAGTCCCGCGGTCATCGGGGTCGATCTCGGTGGGACCAAGGTGGCGGCCGCCCGCCTGCACGACGCGGTGCTGTCGGACTCGGTGATCGAGCCGACTCAGCTGTCGAGCAACCAGGCGCTGATCGAGCAGCTGGTGGGGCTCGTGGAGCAGGTCCGCCAGAGCGAGCTGGATGCGGTCGGGATCGGGGTCCCCTCGGTGGTCGAGTTCGCCACCGGCCGCGTCGTGTCCTCGGTCAACATCCCCCTGGCCGACGTCCCGCTGCGCCACGTGCTGGGCGACCGGATCGGCGTCCCGGTCTATGTGGACAACGACGCCACGGTGGCGGCGCTGGCTGAGGCGCACGACGGGGAGCTGCGCCCGGTGGCGCGGAACCTGGTCATGCTCACGGTGGGGACCGGGGTGGGCGGCGGGATCGTGCTGGACGGGAGGATCTACCGGGGCTCCAGCGGCGGCGCGGGCGAACTGGGGCAGACGATCATCGGGGCCGACCTGACCGACTCGGTTCCTCCGCCGTCGCGGTTTCCCCAGCCCGGGTCGCTGGAGCAGCTGGCCGCCGGCCACGCGCTGGACGAGCTGGGCACTCAGCTAGCGGCCGCCCATCCTGAGTCAGAGCTGGCCCGCCGGGCCGGTCCGGACGGGCGCTGCCCGGGGCCGGACGTGGTGGCGGCGGCACGGGACGGGGACCCGGTCGCGGCGTCGGCGGTTGACCTGTGGGCGCGGCGGCTCGGCATCGGCATCGCCAACACCATCAACACGTTCGATCCCGACGAGGTGGTGATCGGGGGCGGCGGCATTCTGGCCGCCGAGCTCCTGCTGGGTCCGGCCACCGAGGTCGCCCGAGGCTATGTGAATCCCGGGCTCGGGGCGCGGACGTCGATCCGCCTGGCCCGCCATGGCGTCCGGGCCGGGGTGCTGGGCGCGGCGTTGCTGGCGGCGCACGAGATTGAGGACGCCGGACGACCGCAGGCCGGGCCGGGCGCGCAACGCGTGGACGGCGCGTGAACGCTTCCGGCAGCCAGCCGGTGATCGTCCTGGTCAGGCACGGGGAGACCGAGTGGAGCCTCAGCGGTCAGCACACCAGCCGCACCGATCTGCCGCTGACCGAACCTGGCCGAGCCCGGGCGGCTGCACTGGCGCCTGCGCTGAGCGGCCGGGAGTGGGCGCTGGTCCTGTGCAGCCCCCTGCGCCGAGCCCGGGAGACCTGCGAACTGGCGGCCCTGGGCGCGGCGGCGGTGATCGACGAGGATCTGCGCGAGTGGGACTACGGCGAGTACGAGGGCC